>CAZEZJ010000394.1:0-5005 GCA_964516695.1 uncultured Blastocatellaceae bacterium | reverse complement strand
AGCATTTGTCCACGACCGCTCGCGAAAGAAGACTATTGCCTGACTCTTTGTGTTTACAGATTAGAGAGGATGAAGAGCGCGTGGGCCAACTCAAGGCGCGTCAGTTGACTATTTGGACGGAATGCGCCGCCTTCGGCTGTCAGTAGTCCCTTTGAAAGGGCAACGGCGACGTAGCCGCGCAAATTAGAGTCAACCGAAGCGGCGTCCGTGAGCGCCGGAGTTGCGTTCGCTTGTGATTCGGCCTCCGCGCGCAAGCCCGCCGCGCGCACCAACGCGACGGCAGCCGTCAGGCGATTGACACGCTCTGCGGGAAGAAACTGACCGCCAAATGCCGCATCATAAAAGAGCGGCCCGCCGGGTGCGCTCTGCGCGCTTTCGACGAGGAGCATCGTGGAGCGGTCTTTGACATCCGTGAAGCGCGAGAGCGCGGGTAAGTATTGCGGCACGCGTCCGGCCATCATCAGCGCCTGGGCCAACTCAACGCGCGCGACGCCGAACGACGGGCGGAAGTTGCGCCCCCAGGCTCGCATCTGAAACGTGCGCAGCGCCGTTCCAATCTCCGCACGCTGCACCGCGCTCAAAGCGCCCGCGTCATCCAGCAACGGATACTGCACGCGCGTCACTTCCAACACGCCCTTGAATCCTTGCGCTGAGGCTAGCAGTTGGTTGACTGTGCCGGGCGCGTTTAAGACACGCGCTACGAGCGTTCCGGCAGCCGGATTCCTAATCAGCACGCGCTCGCGCCTGCCCGTCAAACCGGGCCGGTTCTGCGTGTCAGAATCGTCGAGCAGCAGGCCGTTTGAGTCGTAGACAAAGAGGCCGAGGTCGTTTGTGCCCGACAAGCTCCAAGCCGTCTGCACGGAAGCCAAGATGGTGTTGGACGGCACAGCGAGCGTCGCAGTGGAGCCATCTCCGGCCTGCGCCGTGCCGTTAAAACGTTGTTCCGGCTCGTTCGTAAACTTCACTTGGCCCAAGTCCAACACCGCGCGGAAATCACCCATGCGCCGCGCCGGATAAGCCGCTTCCAGCACCGCCGCGTGCGTGTTCAGCATCCCCGCGCCGACTTCATGTTGATAATAGGAGACGAGCGGCGTGGCCGTGCGTTGCAGGATGTCTTTGACACTTGCGGGCGTCAACTGCGGATTGGCTTCCAGCATCAACGCGATTGCGCCAGCCACCTGCGGCGCACTAAAACTCGTCCCGCTCGCCGTCGTGTAGAACGGCAACTCCGCCGGTGATAGGCGGCTCAAGTCTGCGCCCGCGACGCCGAGCGCGCCCGTCACATAGGCCGACGCCGCGCGCAAGCTAATCACGCTCACGCCTGGCGCAACAATCGTCGGGCGAAACAGCGGATGCCCAAACTCGCCGCGCGATGAGAAGCTCGCCAGTTGTCCTTTATCATTCGTCGCGCCGACGCTAATCACCCACGGCGCAATCGCGTACGGATTCAAAGTGTGCAACCCGTCGCCCGTATTGCCCGCCGAGAAAACGACGCTGACGCCCCTCTCGGAGAGCATCTTCGTCGCGACGTTCACAGGGTCGTTAACGTCGAAGACCGTGTTAGCCGAAAAACTGCAATTGAGCACGCGCACGTTCAAGGCAGCGCCGCGCAGCAGCAGATAATCGAAGCCCGCCAGCACGTATGAAAGATTCAAATCGCCAGCGCTCAATCCCACCAACTGCACGCCCGGGGCCACACCGCCATACTTGCTGCCCGAACGATTGCCGCTGCCGCCGACCAGCCCGGCGACGAACGTGCCGTGACCGTATGCCTGGTCCGTGTTCGGCACATTCTCGACGTTGAGCGGGTAACCGAATCCAAGATTCGCGCTCTGCGCATCGGCCAGTTTGACGTTCTGCACGACGCGCCCAGACAAATCAGGATGCGTCGAATCCAGGCCCGTATCGAGCACGGCGACCGTCACGTTGCTGCCCGTTAAAGGCAGTCCGGTCGTCCCGTTTCTCAACTCCGAATCGCCGCGCACATAGTCGGCGCGCGTCATGGAGAGGCTGGAATCCATCATCGCTTGCAGCGTGCGATTGCCGTAGATGGAACGCACGTTGGGCAGGCGCGAGATTTCAAAAATCTGGCGGCGGCGGGCCGTCAGAGTAATCATCGGCAAGTGATAATAGCGAGTGCCGTTGTTAACGCCGATGCGTTGCAGGTCCGCGATGTCGAAAGCATCCGGCATCCGGTGATAGACGATGACGGCGTTGACGTTGCTATCGTCCGTCAAGCGATTGAGCAGGATAGCCAACTCAGGGTCAACGCTTCTCAAGCCCGTCTGCACGTGGATGGGAGCAATCGTATCCGCGCCGGTGGCGGTGATGCCGTCTGCGCCCGTGATAGCAATGCCGTCGGCTCCGGTCGCCGTGATACCGTCTGCGCCGGTGATGACGATGCCGTTAGGCGAGATGTCAAAGGCCGTGCCATCCGCACCCGTCGCGGTGATGCCGTCCGCCGCGTTGATAGTGATACCGTCAGCGCCGGTGGCGACGATGCCGTCGGCGTGGGCAATCTGGCTGCCGTCTGCGCCCGTCGCCGTAATGCCATCAGCGCCGGTCGCCGTAATACCGTTAGCACCCGTGATAACGATGCCGTCGGGCTTGCGGATGGTGACGGAATCAGCATGACGCGGCGTGCCGTCAGCGCCCGTGATAACGATGCCGTCGGCTCCGGTCGCCGTGATGCCGTTGGCGCGCGTGATGTTTGTGCCGTCCGCGCCGGTGGCGGTGATGCCGTTGGTGCCGGTGAAGGTGACGCCGTCTGCGCCCGTGGCAACGATGCCGTCTGCGCCAGTGGCGACGATGCCGTTGGTCTGGAAGGCCAGGAAATTGTCAGCGCCGGTGGCGACGATGCCCGTCGTGTTGATGTAGGTGATGCCGTCGGCTCCGGTGGCGACGATGCCGTCGGCTCCGGTGATAACAATGCCCGCTGTCGCGGGGATGGCGGCCAGCAGGCAGACGAGTAGGATGGCTATGGTGCGTCGGGTTTTCGGAAATGTTCGTTCCATCAATTCTTAATCGTCCGAATGCGGCGACGATTTACTAACCTAACAGGACGACGGCCTAAGAGCGGGGTCTAACTTCAACTTGCGAGGTGAGAGATACGAGAAAGACGAACGGCCCCGTATCAACCCACGGATTTTAGCTGAAGTTCAGAGAGGCATTATTGCAGCCCTCTTCTTTTTCGTTTGCGCCAATTATCCTTTTCCTTGTTTTTCGCCGCTGGGGTTTCAAGCTTAGTTGCAATTTGATTGCAATCCGGTGGCGCGAGCTTATTTGAGCAACTCGCGATAGATTCTCTGTGTCTCGGCGGCGGGTTCGACGCCGAGTTCCTTGCGCAGCAGCCGTCGCAAATTCTCATACTGCTCCTTGACGGCGACGCGATTGCCCTGGCCCGCTTGGGCGCGCATCATCATGCAGTGGATATCCTCGCGGAAAGGGTCGCCGCGCAGGATTTGCTGCGTCAGCCGAAGCGAGCGCGGCCACTCTTCGGCCTTCTGCGCCGCCACGGCTAAGGCTTCCAGCATCCGCATATACTGCTCGCTGTAGTAAGCGCGCTGCTCCTCGGCCCACTCGTCATAACTGCCCTGCATAAACTCGCCCCTGTAGAGCGCGATGGCTTCCTCGTAGAGACTCAGACAGCGCTCGTGTGCGCCAGCGCGCCGCGCCGCTTCGCCCTCTGTCACCAGACGGTCAAACTCCTCTATATCAATGCGGTAGGAAAAGTCTGCGTTGAGTTGATAATCGCCGTCGCGGTAGAGCAAGAAGTTTTGCTTAAGCGGCTGGTTGCTGTTGAGAGCCTTGCGGATGTGCGAGACCGTGGGATGAAAGTTTTTCTCGACGGCCTCGAAGTCAGCCTCGCCCCAGAAGGTATCGATGATTGTATCTTTGGAGGCGCGGCGATGGCGGCGCGAGGCGATGAAGCAGAGAATGTCGCGAGCGCGCTTGGTCGTCCAAGCATCCGCGCCGAGCGGGCGCGCAGGGTCACGAAAAATCTCCACGGGGCCGAGCATGTTAATCGTCAAATCGGTGACGGGCTGCGCGGGCACGATAACCGCGGGCGCAGGCGCGACGGCAACTTCCGGCGTTGAGGGCGACAGTTGTAGTTCGTCGCGCACGTCCGCCGGCAAGAGTTCGGCGGCTTCCGTTTGGCTGAATAGTTCCTGATGATGTGAGACTTCGCGGCGCAGCCAGTAGTCGTAATCATAACGCGCGGCCAAATCGAGCGTGCGCCGCAGGTGTTCCAGCATCTCGCTTTCGCGCCCGGCTTTGTCGTCGCAGACGGCGAGCGCCATTCCGGCCTGCGCTTCGTAGTAGTAGAGGCCGTGTGTGCGGAAATAGTTGAGCGCGAGCAGCAACTCTTCGCGCGCCGCCTCGTGCTCGCCCTGCGCGAGACGAACGCGCCCGCGCGAGAGCATCGCGGTGAAGCGCCCCATCTCGTTTTGGCTCTCCTCGCGCAGATGAATGAGGCGGTCAAGCAGCGAGCGCGCCGCGCCGAGGTCTCCCAGTTGCAGTTTCAAGAGCGCCTGCTCTTCGTGTAGCTCGGAACGCGCGTAGTCGATTCCGGCCTCGTCGTAGGCACGCGCGGCGCGTTCGTAGAACTCGGTGGCGCGGGCGGCGTCCGTGCGCTCGCGGTAGAGATTGCCGTAGGTCTCGAAGGTCTCGGCGCGGGCGGCGATGAGATTGAAGAGTTGGCAACGCTCAAGCGCTTGGTCAAGATGCTGCTCGCAAGCATTCAGGTCGCCGCGATAGAGATAGCAGCGGGCGATGTTGAGATGTCCGGTCGCTTCTTGGGGCAACGGCGGCGCATCGGTCGCTCCATCCTCGCGCAGCATACGTCGCAGCCAGCGCAAGGCTTCGCCAAAGTCGCCGCGCAGCATGGCGGGCAAGCCCAGATTGTGTGCGATGAGGCGCGCATAGCGCTCGTCGGCCTGCTCTTCCGCCGATTGCAACGCGGCGCGAAACTCCCGCTCGGCTGCCGTCCATTCGCCGGTCGCCG
>CAZEZJ010000393.1:0-5008 GCA_964516695.1 uncultured Blastocatellaceae bacterium | reverse complement strand
CAGCGTCGGCAATATCACGACAGGCGGAACGGGCAAAACTCCGCTGGTCGAATGGCTCGCACACATGACGGCAAGCGAGCAGCGTCGCCCGTGCATTCTGACGCGCGGTTATGGAAGAGCTGATGAGAGAGAGCATGTGCTGGTTTCGGATGGGGAGAATGTTCTGGCCGATGCGGCGCAGGGCGGCGATGAGCCGCGACTGCTGGCTGAAAGATTGCGCGGCGTGGCCGCGGTCATCAGCAATGCAGACCGTGTGGAGGCGGCACGCTGGGCGCTTGAGCACCTGCATTCCGACCTTTTCATTCTTGACGATGGCTTTCAGAACATGCGTGTTGCACGCGACTTGAACATAGTGGTTGTGGATGCGATGAACCCTTGGGGCGGCGGGCGGCTGTTGCCTTACGGGCGACTGCGCGAGCCTGTGCGCGAGTTAGCGCGTGCGGATTGTTGCGTCGTCACGCGCGCCGCTCTGGCGGCTGACGTTGATGCGCTCCGTCAAGAGGTCAGGCGGCACAGCAAAGGGCGTCCGGTCTTTCTCTCGAACGTGCGGACGATTGGATTGCGCGCGCTAGAATTAACGGTGGCGAAAGATGCGCGCGGCGTGAACCAAAGTTCGTTGCTGCCGGTAAGCGAAGCGCCGCAGCAGGTCGCCGCGTTTTGCGCTCTCGGAAATCCAAGGGCCTTTTTCGCTCAACTGCAAGCTGACGGTCTCACCCTCAAACACACGCGCGCATTTATGGACCATCATCCCTACACGCAGAAAGACATCGAATCACTGGAACATGAAGCCCAAGCTCGCGGCGCAGAGGCATTACTAACGACGGCGAAAGACGCCGTTAAGCTGCGCGCGCTAAAATTTCAACTTCCCTGCTACGTGATTGAGATTGAGTTGGAATTCGACGACGAAGCGGCTTTCCGTCAATTGGTCTCGCAAGCGATTCGGGCGCGCAACGATTAGGCTAACGCGAGTTCGGATGCCAGGCCGGAGAGTGCAACAGGCGGCCCGAACTTTAACGCTCACGTCAAAATTACTTTAATCAAATGGCGCGCCCGCGCCCGGAGGCGTTTTGGGCGAAGTCTCGGCTGGCGGCGGTGTGGCCTTGGGTTTTTGCTTGGGCGTCGGCACAGGCGGCGGGTCGTCCGCATCGGCGGGCGTCGGGGTGGCCTGCGGCTGCGGCGGGTCAGTGCGCCCGTTGCTATTTCTATCGGGTGGAGGCGTGGGGTCTGGGTCGCCGGGGTCGTCCGTGTTGTTGTTCTGCGATTGATTGGCGTTGGAATTATTGTTGGCGTTGACGCCCGCCGGTAGTTCAACTCCAGTCTGCGCGGGCGTTGCGCCCGGCTGGGCAGTTTGATTCGCGTCGCCGACGGCGGTATTCGCGGGCGCGTTGGGAGTGATTCCCTCTTCGCCCCTGCCGGTCACGGGCGATGCGGATTGCACGGGTTGACCGTTGGGGTCAACCGTCAAGCTATTGTTGTTTGACGGAGGCTGAGCGGAGTTGCGGCCCGTCAAGGCGTAGATGACGCCGAAGAGGACGACCAATCCGGCGATGGCCGGAATCACGATTTTCCAGATATTGACGCTCTCGGGCGGAGGCGCGGCGGCATGACGAATAAAGTCGCGCTCGTCCATGTCGGCAGCGGTTCTGGCGCGAACGACCGTCGCCTCGTCGTAATCGTCGTTGGCCGTATCGCGCGGCGCTTCATTTGAGCCTGTAGGGACGACGATGCGATTGGTGTCGGATGCGCCCGGATTGGTGGCAGCAGAGATGGCTGGGGCATCTTCAGCCGCTTCCGCGAGACTTTCGCTTAACTCGCTGACGGTCTGGTAACGGTCTTCAGGACGCTTCGCCAAGGCGCGCGCGACGACGCGACCGACAGACGCCAGCAAATCCTTTCTCTCTTCGAGAATGGAAGGCGGCGCGTCCTGTAGGTGCTTCATCATCACGGCCGTTGGCGATTCGCCCGTGAACGGCACATGCCCGACGAGCATTTCGTAGAGAATGATGCCGAGCGAGTAGATGTCTGAACGAGCGTCAATCTCGGAAGCCTGCGAGCATTGTTCGGGCGACATATACTGCGGCGTGCCGATGATGAGGTTGGGCGCGGTCAGGGCCGGGTCTTGCCCGACCTTCTCCGTTATCTTGGCGATGCCGAAATCCAGCACCTTGGCCCAATCGCCGCCGCCGCTCACGTCCACCAGCATGATATTGTCGCTCTTCAAATCGCGGTGGACGACGCCTTCGCCGTGCGCGGCTTCGAGTGCGCCGCAGACCTGGCGGATAATCTCGACGACGCGCGGCAAAGGCATCGGCCCGCCTTGGTGGACGGCCTCCTTCAGAGTCTTCCCGTGCAGGTATTCCATGACGAGGAAGACGACGCCGTTGTCGGATTCTCCGAAGTCTGTGACGTTGAGCGCGTGCGGGTGCGAGATGCGGGATGCAGCCTTTGCTTCTCTGGAAAAGCGGGCGACGATTTTATCGTCGGCAGCGAGCGCAGGATGCAAGACCTTGATGGCGACGGTCTTTTCCATCAAGACATGAGTGCTGCGATAGACTGCGCCCATGCCACCTTCATTGATGAGTTCTTCGATGCGGTATTTATTAGCGAGCGTCTGGCCGATTAGTTCGTCGCCCTTTTTTTCCAACACTGTGCCGTCGTTGGGACACAGGGTGTTGGCGTCCTGAAATTCCGTGCCGCATTGGGGACATTTCTTCATTTAATCGGCTTGCCCTCGACCTTTATCTTCGGTGATGAATTACAACTGAGCGTATCACATAAAAACTAAAAAGGTAAAACTAAAGAATGCGCGAACTGCGCTCTTTGCGCCGCCTTGACCGAATCCGCGATGGATTTCGATGATGGATACTTCATCAGCCTGTGAACGTAGACTGTAGTGACCACGTCCCTTGAGTATCCACACGGCCTTAGCATCGCAGATTTGAAGCAGCAGCGCGCGGCAACCTAACTTTGATGCCACCCGTCAGGACGCGGCAGCCGCGATGCTGGCGGCCATCAGCAATATCAGTAAGGCCAAAACTATTTTTCTCATCGCTCTGCTCCTCGCTCTTCTTGAGGCCAACTGCTGGCCGCATTTCTAATAAACCAATGCGGCCCCGCACACAGCTAACCGGTGCGGCGGCCTGCCACAGAAAGTCTGTCGATAAAGAGGGGACACAACTGCTTGAATGATTCCGGCCAATTTCATTGCGAGTTTCCAACCAGCGGGGAACGCGGGAAAAGACTTTAACGACCGATTTGCATCGCAAGGTGTATGCCAGATGAGACGGCGCGGAGTTTGCTCAATTGAGCGCTAGAGATTTAGCTCTTGAAGGAGAAAGCGGCACGCTCGAAGTCGTACCAGCGCGATACGCCAGGCACTAAAAAACCATACAAAAAAGACGGGCGAAACCCTTTTCAGCTTCGCCCGTCCAGCCATCGCTTTCGTCAATCTTTTTAGGTCTTGACGAACACAATCAACAGCGCAAAAAGCACCAAGGATTCAATCAGCGCGAGGCCGAGAATCATCATTGTCTGAATACGTCCGGCAGCGCCCGGATTGCGTGCCGCGCCCTCAACAGCCGACGAAGCAATGCGCGATTGGCCGAGCGCGCCGAGGCCCGCCGCGATAGCGAAACCAAAGCCCGCAGCCAGAGCCTTATACTTGTTCACACTGCTGTCATTATCCGGCGCAGCCGCCTGCGCCAGTGCAGGAGCAGCCGACGCCAGCACGCCGACGAGTGCGAAAAACACGTATCTGAGTTTTCTCATCTGTTTATCCTCCGAGCCAGACCCCTTGGGCCTCCTCGAATCTATTCAAGAGCGCTTTACGGCAAGCACGCCCCCTCAAAGATGAATTGCCCACGCGTGGCATATAATTTCGCTCGCATCCGGTATTACAGCCGCCCCTCTTACAACGGCGCTCCAGCAATGCCAGCCCTACTTTCGGCTTCCCTGAAAAAACAGAAAGCCAACATCAAACGCGTCAGCAACAATTTTCCTTCGAGCGGCCTAGGCTTCCCCTCCAACGCTTTGAAGATTAAAACTCTCACATGCGCCCCAACGTATGCGGGCGCGCCTGCCCGCATCGCTCAAAGCGCGCTAAAAAAGTGATGAGTGATGAGTGATGAGTGATGAGTGAAAGAAAGAGTTATTAACTTATCACTTGTTACTCATCACTCGTCACTGTATTACGTTAAGACCGGCGCTATCATCTGGTCGTCTTCATTGATGGCGTGTCCGTGCTCGCCGTGGTCGCCGTGGGGCGCGTGCGAGACTTCGCTGATGTAGACCATCGACAGCAGCGTGAAGACGAACGTTTGAATGAGCGCAACGAATAATCCGAGCGGCATCAGGAAGACGGGCACAATCCAATTCGTCTTACCCGGAAACAGATTGGCGATATTCTCGGAGACGGCTTCGTCCGCAAACATGTTTCCGAAGAGACGTAGGCCCAACGAAAGCGGGCGCACCAGGTTGCCGATAATCTCAATCAGGAAGATGAGCGGCGCAATCCACCAGATGGGTCCGGCAAAGTGTTTCAGGTGGCCGAACAATCCGTTCTCTTTAATGCCGATGTAGTTGTAATAAAGGAACGACGAGATGCCGAGCGCGAAGGTGACGCTCGTAGAGGCTGTGGGCGTCTTAAACAGCGGGAAGAAGCCCATCAGGTTTGACACCAGAATCAGGATGGCGAAGGTCGCCACCACCGGAAAATACTTCAAACCGTGTGGCCCGACGATGTCCGCCAGCATATTGCGAATCGCCAGCACGCCGACTTCCAACGTCTGCTGCCCGCTGCCCGGCTCGTCTTCCGATAGCTTACGGCGAAACAGGAAAATCAAAACCACCGCGATGATGCACGCGATGATAAACATCACCGTGTACCAGGGCACAGCGTTTTCCGCCGTGTATGGGCCAAACACGCTCTCCGCGTTTGAGCCGAAGAGGCCGAAGAATCTATCCCAGAGCGGCTTCGTATAATGCTCCTGAAATTGATGCACCGGCTCGC
>CAZEZJ010000392.1:0-5026 GCA_964516695.1 uncultured Blastocatellaceae bacterium | reverse complement strand
CAGGCGTCCGCTTGTGTCACTGAAAGTAACGCGCCTTAGTCACCGGCGCGTCGTGAAAGATGAGATTCACACGCTTTTTCGTGCTTTCTCCAACTGGCATAACGCTTGCTCACTCAAACGTCGCGAAGAGGTCTCACGATTCCAATGGTGAGGTCAGGCGAAGGCTTTTCGGTGGAGGCGGTAACCGTTATGAGAACAGCGAGCAGAACGGCTGGAAGAGGTCGAAAGAGGCAGGGAGAGCGCGGCGTGACCATCGTGCAGGTGGTCATTACGTTGACCATCCTGAGCATCGTCTCGACCTTCACAGTGATGGGCATCAGAACGGCGCGGGCCAACATTCGGTTGACCAATTCTTCCCGCCGCCTTGCCAGCCATCTCGAAAAAGCGCGTGCGGACGCCGTTCGTCGTCATGGCGATTCGACTATCACTCCGACATCGCTCACGTCTTATACAGTGACGATGGATTTCGATTTGAACGGCAACGTCGAGACGCGTACCTTTACTTTGGAAGATGGCATCACTTTTACAGACCCACCGCCTCCGAGCATCACCTTCGATTGGCGCGGGCGAATTAACAGAGACCCGATTAGCTTCACGATGGAGAACACTGTCGAGACGCAGGCTCGCGTCGATGTGACGGGCGCTGGCGACATCACGTTTGACAGCGATGTTTATGAAGACTACGTGCCCTCCATCAATGTTAATTCAGGCGGCGGCGCGGGCGTTGATTTCGGCTCGGTGATAAACGGCAACACTGCGCCGCCGCCTAACCCGACTCCGTACCCGTCAGCTACGCCGCCGCCGGATGGCGACCCGCACCCAACGCCGACGCCGACCAGCACCCCGACGCCGACTAGCACGCCGACGCCGTATCCGACGCCGACGCCCACGCCGACGCCGACGCCTACTCCGACACCGACGCCGACGCCGCAACCGACGCCGACGCCCACGCCAACACCGACGCCGACGCCCACACCGTCGCCAACGCCGCAATGTGTGCTGAACGCTTCGCCCGCTTCCATCTCAGTCAGGAAAAGCGGCGGCTTCGCCAACGTCTCGCTGTCGCTCAGCACGGGCAGCGGCTCGATTTCAGTCGGCTCCAAGCCCGCTAACCTGACCGTGACGCTCGTCTCCGGCGGTAATGGAACGGCGACCTACAAGATTATGTCCAACAACAATTCGCGCGGGACGTTTACCGTGACGTTCAATTCGCCCTGCGGAACGAAGAATGTCAGCGTGACGGTCACGAACTAAGCGTAAGGAGTAAAGAGAAGTGTTGAGAAGGAAGCAGAGAGTGTTTCAACATCAATCAAGCGCGCGGCGGGTTGCGCGCGGCAATGAGCGCGGCTTCAGCATCGTCGAAGTTTGCATCGCGCTGCTGATTCTGCTGATTGCCAGTCTGGGCGTCGCAACGGCCTTCGCTTTCTCGATTCACAATAATTCGAGTGCAGGCGACCGTGCGATGGCTGTCGCGCTCGCGCAGCAGCGGATGGAACAACTGCGTAACCTGGACTTCAATAACGCGGCGCTAGCTGCGACGGCCAATCCGGTCGTGGAAAACGTGACCAGCGGCGGTCGCCCTTTCAGAGTCACGACGACGATTACAAATATTGATACCGATACGAGTGCGGCGGCAGCGGCGCTCGCCCCGACCGGAAAGACTATCAGGATTGATGTCACGCCCGGCGGCAACAGTAAGACCTGGGCCAATGGGACTGTCACGCTCCTCACTTCGCGCTCGGCCTTCAGTTCGGGGCCAAACTTTTGCGGGACTTGCTAAGGCAGAGCAGGGAGTCTGAAATTTATGCACACGCCACAGTCTGGCAAACATCGAGAGAGCGGCTTTTCGCTGATTGAACTATTAATCGCGATGGCGATTATCATCGTCGGCATGGGAGTCGCCAGCAAGCTGCTCGCTCAGTCGTTCGGCATCAGGTCGCGCGAGGACACGCGCTCGGACGCCATCGCCGACGCGCAACGCGCGCTCAACATCATGTCGCGCGAGCTTGCTAACGCGGGCTTCGGCCTGATGGATAACGGAGTTGTTCCGGCAGACACCAACGCCACCTCGATTCGCATTCGCGCCAATCTCAACGCCTATTTGGGCCAGACCACCAGCAACACCGTGACCGACAGAGACGAGGACGTGAAATACATCATGTATGTTGACGACGAGGCTGAAAGACGCTACCTCGTGCGCTATGATGTCAATCTCCCGCCGCCGCTCAATCAAACGGTGCTCGCCAATCGCATCGACTCTCTGAACATCACCTACTTTGACGCCGCCGGCAATCAATTAAACGTGGCGGCCACCCCGGCGCTGGCGGCCAACGCGGCTCGGCTAGTGCTGACGGTCGGCGTGACGCTGCCTGCCGTGGGCGCACCCGGCGCGTCGAACCATCAGCCAGCCTCGCAGTTGCAGCTTTCCTCCGCCGTCGTATTGCGCAACGCGCGGCTGCTTACTTATTAAGGCGCGTAATTTTCGACTATCGCTTTTGAGGTTACTGTTGATGAAAGAGCACAAGAAGCTTTCGCTATCAGCCGCCACGAGCAGGAAAAACGAGCGCGGCGCAGCTTTACTGACGATGCTGCTGATTTCCACTCTGTTGCTGGCCGCGGGCGGCGCGTTGATTTTGACCACGGGCATGTCAAACACGACGGCGATTGATGCAACCGCCGAAGTTCAGGCTTATTACGGTGCGGAGGCTGGGCTGGAAGTCGCGCTTAACGCTCTGCGCGGAAACGTCGCTCCGGGCGGCGGCCTTCCCAACGGAACGCAGATGGGCTTTCGCAGCGCCGTCACACGCGCCGTCGCAGGAAACTTCCAAAGCGATCCGGTCACGCGCGCAGATGGAACAAAGTTTCCGACGCGCCTCTCCTCTTGGCTGGCCTACGGCAACGATGGCCGCTTTACGCTCAACAACAATTTCCTCAACTACTGCGCCTTCACCCTTGAGGTCACAGACGCCGACGACCCCAATGGGACGAACCTCGCCAACAACCCGAACTATGTGCCGACGCGCCTGTTGGTTCGCTCCACCGGTTTTGGCCCTAAGGGTGCAACCAAGCGTATGGAGATGATGGTTCAGCGCGTTGACCTCAACTTCACGGAGCGCGCGCTGCTCGCCATGCGCTCGTCAGACCCCAACCCGGTGACAGGTCTGCCCGGCCCACCGATGACTTTTTCGACTGGCAACAGTAATGCCAAGAACTATTCGGGCCATGACAGTTTTGCTGGCTCCACCGTTGTGCTCCCCAGTTTCGGCGTCACTTCGGTGCAGGACCAATTGATAGCTCAGGCATCTATCAGTAAGCCCGGCACGGTCGCCAACCCTCAAGTCCAACTCGTTCCGATGAGTGACCTTCCGTCTTGGCTGCAAACTGCCGACGCAGCGCGTGAGTACGTCAACGGCCTTGAAGCTCTCGCCCGCGCCAACGGCAGTTATTATCAAGGTTTCAACGGCGTCTCTGGAAGCGATGCCCAACCCGCGTTCACCTTCGTTGACGGCGACTGTAATCTAGACGGCGGGGCCGGTCTGCTGGTTGTGACCGGCACGCTCACCCTCAGCGGCAACCCTAGCTTCAACGGCCTCATTCTCGTGCTCGGCGGCGGCACAATCAATCGCAACGGCGGCGGCAACGGTAACACCCTCGGCTCGGTGCTGGTCGCGGCCTTTCAACGCACATGGCCTGCCGCTGAGAATAACCTGCCGCATCCCTTTCTCGCTCCCGCTTTCAACACTAACGGCGGCGGCAACAGCGACATGCTCTACAACTCAGACTGGGTGAGAAGGGCGCGCAACGTGCTTGGCGTGCGCGTTCGCGACGTGCGCGAATACTAAGACAATCGGCTTGATTCTTTAGAGGCTTCGATGAGAGCGAAGGTATCTAGCTCGACAAAACAAAGGCGCAGGCCAAGTAATGAGAGCGGCGCGTCGCTCGTGGAGATGCTCATCGTCTTGCTGATTATCGCCATCGCCTCGACGTGGGCTTTTATGCGCATCGTCGAAGCGCAACAATCAGCGCGGCTCGCCGCAGCGACGCAGGAGTTGACCGCTTATCTGGACAAAGCGCGGCTTGATTCGGTTCGCCGCCACGCGACAGGCGTTAATCAGATGGCGCTGGTCTCAATCAACAGCGCGACGAGCTACAGCGTCAGGCTCGATGCAAATGGCGACGGCCAGCTTGACCCGCCGCGCGTCTTCAATTTTCAGCCCGGCGGCATCACCTTCAACGTCGCCGCGTTTCCGACCGTCATCAGATTCAACTGGCGCGGTCGCCTCGTGGATGCCAACGGCAATCAAACAAACAACCCCGCCGCCATCCGCTTGCAGGATGCATATCGTGGTCTTGGCCCGGCCATCAATTTATCGGCAGCGGGCGACACAACCACATACAACAACGTCAACATCACCAACGTTAATCTCGGCAACGCCAATCTCGCCAGCGCCAATATCAGGCCGCGCACGCAAATGCCCGCGCCGTCTCCTATGCACTAACCGCTTGTCCCTAAACTTCGATAGCGATGAACCAGCCAGCCAACACCAAAGTTCTCTGTGGCGGAAGCGAAACAGCGGCGCCGGAGCCTGCGCACGAGCGCGGGTTTACCTTGATTGAGACCTCCATCGCTTTGGTCGTGATGATGGTGATGGCGCTCGGCGCGGCGTCGCTTTTTGCCTTCTCCGTTTATAATAATTCCGGCGGCAGCGACCGCGCGCAGACGCTCGCCATCGCGCAGCAGACGCTTGAAAGATTGCGCCACGCGAAGTTTTCCGTGTCCGGCACGGAGGCCATTCTCAACGCCGGAACAATAACCGAAACCGTCCGGCGCGGCGGGCAGAACCCGCTCGACCTGCAAGACCCGACCGCTCGCAGCTATCGCGTCGTTTCGGCCATCGACGACAACCCGACGACACCCGCCGTTGATACTAATGCGCTCTCAACCTTAAAGAGCATCACCGTCACGGTCACGCCGCTCGGCGCGGGTCAGAGTTGGGCCTCCGGCGCAGGGGGCGCGGTGACGATT
>CAZEZJ010000391.1:0-5032 GCA_964516695.1 uncultured Blastocatellaceae bacterium | reverse complement strand
ACTGAGTTGCTCCTGCAATTGATTGACTGCCGTGAGGTAGAAATCAAGAATCGTTTGGCGCGCGAGCAGAAGGGCCTCGCGGGTCGTCGCGGCAGTGACATACGGGTTGCCGTCGCGGTCGCCGCCAATCCAAGAAGCGAAGCTGATGACGCACGGCAAAGCGCGCGGCTCAAGGTGGACATCGTAAACTTGTTCAAAACCGTTCGCCATCTCCGTGTAAACATCGGGCAGCGTGCGAATCAAAACGGAAGGGTAATAGTCCAGCCCCATCATAATTTCATCGGCGACGGTCGGCTGGCGGCGGCGGATGTCATCGGTCTGCCAGAGCGCGGTGATTTCTTGTGCGATAGCGGTTTGGGCGGCGGCTGCTTCCGTGTCCGAGAGAGGCAAGCGGCTCAGGCGTTCCAGTTGCTCACTGATGCGGTGACGTTTGAAGAGAATTGTTCGGCGCGCAACTTCCGTCGGGTGCGCAGTGAAGACGGGCGTGACATCTATCTGTCTTAACACATTGAGCGCGTCTTGCCATCCGATGCCCGCATCGCGCAGGCGCTCTAGTGTGCCGCGAAAGGTTCCGGGCAGCGCAGGCAGGTTTGCGGCGAGGGTGCGTGCGCGGCGGCGCTGCTTGCGGTGATTGGTTTCGGCGAGATTGGTGAGTTCGAAATAGATAGCGAAGGCTTTAGTCAGGTGATAGGTTTCAGAAACTTTCAAACGTTTGACGACATCTTCGGCGTGTTCTATCAGGTCAATATTTTCCGACGGCGAATTCTGCCCGGTGGCAGTCTCGGGTTCGGCGTTCGAGTCACGATGCTCGGTCGTCAAACTGCGCAGCAACTCGACGGCGTTAAAGAGTTCTTCCCCGACCTGCTCCTTGAGCGTCGCGCCGAGCAGTTGGCCCAGGCTACGCACGTCGCGCCGCAGTGGAAGTTCCTTCACTGCCGGGTCGCCGCTCGTCAACTCGGCCAGCCGCGCCGCCTGATCCTCCGCTTGCCACAAAGACTTTGCCACTATTCTCACCTGCCCCGCCACCAGACGAGATTACACAACCCACATCGCAGGAGACAAGGTTGATGAGAGGCAAGCTCTGGGGCGGCCGGGTTTCAATGAGAGGTGGAATGGTACGCGCTCGGCGCGGTTTGATTCAAACGTTCGGCGCTTCTCTTAACGAATGCTTGTCTGCCAATAGAAATCGTTGACGCTTACGTCGTTTTGTTATAAAAGCATCCCGCCCGTTTACCTGCTCGTTGAAGGAGAGAGTTGAATGTCTATCAATGAAGAAAAGTTGAATCAACTGTTAGGCAAGTTCGTCGCTGACTTCGGTGCCGCATTCCACGCCGGTCTGGTGGTTATCGGTGAGAGCCTCGGTCTTTACAAGGCGCTGGCCGAGGCAGGACAACCTCTCACTTCCGCCGAATTAGCCGAGCGAACCGGCACCACTGAACGTTACGTGCGCGAGTGGCTCTGCTCACAGGCAGCGGGTGGTTACGTTGAATATGATGCGCAGGCGCAGCGCTACTTTCTCAACGCGGAGCAAGCCTTCGCTCTGGCTGATGAACAGAGTCCGGCATATTTACCGGGAGCTTTTTTGCTGGCCGTCTCTGCGCTGAAGGCCGTCCCGGAGATTACTAAAGCATTTCGTACGGGAGAGGGTTTCGGTTGGCATCAACACGACCATGGATTGTTTCGTGGGACGGAAATGTTTTTCCGTCCCGGTTATGCCGCCAATCTGGTCAGCACATGGATTCCCGCTTTTGATGGAGTCGAGGCCAAGCTCAAGGCTGGAGCGAAGGTGGCAGACGTCGGGTGCGGGCTTGGCGCTTCGACAATTCTGATGGCGCAAGCCTTCCCCAATTCCACCTTCATTGGTTTCGATTACCATGACAAATCCATCGAGATGGCACGGCAAAAGGCGGCTGAGGCGGGGGTGGCCGAGCGTGTTGAGTTCGCGGTTGCTAAAGCGAAAGATTACCCGGGAGAAAACTACGACTTCGTCACGTTCTTCGATTGTTTGCATGACATGGGAGACCCTATCGGCGCGGCCGCTCATGTCAGAGGCTCGCTTGCTCCTGACGGCACGTGGATGATCGTCGAGCCGTTTGCCGGGGATCGCGTGGAAGATAATCTCAATCCGGTCGGGCGCATCTATTATTCCGCCTCGACATTGCTCTGCACCCCGGCTTCTCTGTCACAGGAAGTAGGGCTGGCGCTAGGAGCGCAAGCGGGTGAAGACAGACTTCGCGAGGTTGTTACTGCCGGAGGATTCAAACACTTTCGGCGTGCTACCGAAACGCCCTTCAATCTTATCTTCGAGGCGAAGCCGTAACGAATTAAAGAGCAGTGATTAAAATCACGCCGCCTCTAACAACGCCTGCAACGGCGGACGCCTCGATAGCATGGCTTTCAAGATGCTTCCTTCGATGTAGGTTGAATGTCAGCGCTCGGCGCTGGTTAATTCGGGCTTCAAGCGGCTCAGAGGATGAGTTCGACAAAATCGCGGGCTTGGGCGCTTCGACAATTCTGGTGATGCCTTCTTGAAAACATTTTAACGTATTCCCACCAGCCCTTGGACTGATTGAATCAACTTCTCTGAATCGTACCCAACGCCGTCTTTGAAGACGATTTCTACCTTCTCAATGTCGCTGATATTAGTCGCCGGGTTTCCCTTCACGACCATCAAGTCGGCCTGCTTGCCGGCAGCGATTGAACCGACACGGGCGTCTTCACCAAGAAATTTTGCACCGTTGAAGCTGGCTATCTTTATTGCTTCCAAGGGCGTGAAGCCCGCTTCGACCAGCAGCTCGACTTCGCGCAAATCACCAAAGCCGGCGACAATGCCGCCGTTGCCGGTCGGGTCGAGTCCGGCAATGAGCAATCCTCCTGCCTGAACAAACGCTCGCTCAAAATCCATCGCCTTACGCAACAGCGCGACGAACTCCGGCCCCGAAGGTACACGAGCACGCGCTTGCAGATAGCGCACACGCGTGTCCGGCGACATCACGCTCAGCACGCGCGGATTCAGCAACGCGCTCGCAGCGCCGATGCCGCTTGGGGCAAGGGGCGCACCGGCAGCTTCAAAAACGGGAAGCGTTGAGGTAATCGCCACATTTTTCGCGACCAGTGTGCGAATCGTGTCCTGTACGGCAGGGCTATTGAGGTCGAGTTGCCGCAAGCTCGCGCTGACGGCACCGCCCGGCGGACACTGATCCGGTTTTTTGTCGGGAACGAATTCGGAATCAGCGAACAGCCCATGCTCAAGATTGTCGATGCCAATCTCCGCGGCTTCACGAAACCCGACCGAGCAGAGATGACCCGTTACTTTCAATCCGCGCTTGTGCGCCTCCACGACAGCCGCGCGCAATTCGTCGCGCGTGATGTTCATGTATGCCTTGAATGAAGTCGCGCCCGAGTCTGCCCAGTAATTAACCATGCGTCGCGCGTCATCCGCCCCCGTGAGTTGGTGCATGACAGGCGTGAACGCGCCCTTGCCTTCAAGGTACGGTGCGGTGACGTGCATCTTCGGGCCAATCATCCGGCCAGAGTCAATGAGTCGCTTTATCTCCAAATCGGTGTAGGGTGCGATGCTGCCCGTCGTGCGAATGGTGGTGACGCCGAGCGCTAGATAAAGACGCGGAAAGCTGCTGCCCATGTTCGAGTACATCGGCGGCGACCCGCCCATGGGAAAGAAGAGGTGGTTGTGCATCCCGACAAGGCCGGGCAGAACGGTGTAGCCGTTGAGGTCTAGCACCTGCGCATTCGCGGGAGTTTTCGCGGTGGCGCTCGCCTCAATTGACTGAATCTTGCCGCCGCTGATAACAATCGTCTGATTCTCAAGCGGCGCGGCGCCGGTTCCATCAATCACACGCACATGTGTGAGCACCACCAACGGCGCTTCAACACGAATGAACTGCTGGCGGTCAGGCGTTTGCGCGAAGGAAGTAATGACGAAGCAAAAGAGAAGAAGAAAAGGGAGTTTGATAGTCATTGACATTGCTGTCCTTGACGGAGTGCCTCGACGGTCTCCGATAATGGTCTTCGCTTTCGAGCGCGCTGAAGACTGGCGCGAGGCTAACGAGTAGCCTTATCGTAAATAGGAACAACAGGACACGGGGCGCAAGATATTTTCGTTGATAGATGAATGTCAATAGGAAGCGTGAGGGTTGGGATTCAAAATCGAGTAAGCACAGCGAACCCGGCGGGGAGTGAGGTCTCGCCGCTTTGAATTTGCGTGCCAGCACTTCCGCTGCGAAGTGGGCTGAGGTGAACTCCGCCATCCGTCCACCATCAGGAAGGATGAAGAGTAAGCTGACGAGGCTGCGAAAAAAACCGAAGTTTTTTGAAATGTGGCGGAGAGGGTGGGATTCGAACCCACGGTGGGCGCTAACCCACTCCGGTTTTCGAGACGGGTCTGTACCCTGCGCCCTGCACGTAAGACCTAAGAATTGCTAAGAATTTCAAACAACCGGCAGCCGTCAAAGCATAGCTTATCTTAGTAATTCTTGGCACGTCATTACGCCATCTTTACGCTAAGTGCGAAGGGAGAAAGCCGTTCATTCTTTTCGACGAGCTGAGTCTGCATCCCGCTCGCGCGAAGCTTATTTGAAGTCATCGATGAGGACGAGGCTGTTGGTTACGTTGTAGCGGGTGACGGCCAGTCGCTTACCGTCAGGCGCGAACGCATAGGAGCCAATGTCGCGTGCGCCCGAGGAGGCATTGAAGTTGGTCAACCGCACAGGCTTGCCGCCGTCGAGCGGGAGCGCCCAGATGTTGTCCACGCTGTCGGGCGAAATGCTGTAAGTGACGGCCTTGCACAAATATTCGTGTGGAATGAATAACGCGCAAGAATTATGCAGCCGCAAGCTTTCCCGCTCGATCAATTCGGGCATTAGGCGCAAGATGATGTGGGCCTGAGAAATGCAGAGAGGTTATAGTCCAGCAAATCACCGATGCGCTCAACACTGATGTCCGCAGGCCGATACCTCAAGATAATTTGCGAATCAAGCGCATAATGTCCCTGCCTTGGAAACACGGTGGTCAC
>CAZEZJ010000390.1:0-5050 GCA_964516695.1 uncultured Blastocatellaceae bacterium | reverse complement strand
CGCGCATTTGCGCTTGCAGCAGCCGGGCAATCTCGCGCAGCATCTTATCCCCGATTTTGTGGCCGAAGGTATCGTTGACCTGCTTGAAATCATCGAGGTCGAGCATGATGACTTGGAAGGGACAATTCTTGCGGCGGGCGCGCGACGCCTCCTGCTCGAAACGCAGATACATCGAGCGCGCGTTCGGCAATCCGGTCAGCGGGTCTGTCATCGCATTGGATTCAGCTTCGGCGTGGTGCATCGCGTTAAAGAGCGCGTCGGAGGCAAGGCGCGTGACGGTTTCCAAGAGTCGCAGGTGGTCGTCCGTGTATTCGGCCAACTGCGTCGAGTAGATGGAGAGCGCGCCGAGCAGCCGTTCGTCTTTGACGAGAGGAAGAGAGACCATCGAGCGATATTCCGTGTCGGGAGCCAACTCGATGCCCGCGAAATCGAGCTTGGGGTCAATGCGCGTGATTGAACGGCGGTTAGCCAGCGCAAAGCCGGTCACGCCTTCGCCCGGCGCGATGCAGCGATTGAGCAGCGCGTCCGTATTCTTTCCGGCGACGTGCGCAACGGTCGCATAGCCTTTCAACTCGTCATGCAAATAGACGGCGCAGGTATCGAAGGGCACGACATGGCCCACCTTATTGACGAGAATCGAAACCGTGTCTTCGATGTCGAGGGAAGAACCGAAAGTGCGCGCAATCTCATAGAGAGCGTAGACCTCACGATGCGCGTTCTTAATCTGGTCGTAGGCCATCGCCGCGATTTGCTCTCTGCTGCGCGGAACGTCCGCGAGCTTTAAGTTGAAAGGCCCATCCTCGCTAACGCGGCTCACGGGCGTCTGCGGCTCAAGGCCAAGCGCAGCTATCTCTTTCTCAAAACGCGGCAAGTGTTTGATAAAGAGTTCGACGACCTTCGGGTCGTAGTGTGTGCCGCTGCCGCGCAGGAGCAGGGCGATAGCTTCTTCGCGCGTCAGGCCGCGGCGGAAGGGACGGTCTTCGCGCACGGAATCGAAGCAATCAACGACGGTGATGATGCGCGCGGTGAGCGGAATCTCCTCGCCCTTCAAGCCGTCAGGATAGCCGAGGCCGTTCCATTGCTCGTGATGATGCAAGACGATGGGCAGCACCGGATAGGGAAAATCAACGCGGCTCAGAATCTCGGCCCCGACCGTCGTATGCACTTTCATCCGCTCAAATTCCTGCGTAGTGAGACGGCCCGGGTTGTTCAGAATGTGGTCTGGAACAGCAAGTTTGCCAACGTCGTGCAGGAGCGCTCCGGCCTTGAGGGCTTCTATCTCTTCGTCTGGGAGACAAAAGACCTTGCCCATTCCGGCGGCGTAGATTTGCACGCGGCGGACATGGCAATGTGTCGTCTGGTCTCTGGCATCAATGGCTGTGGCGAGCGCCTCGACCGTTGCCAGATGAAGGCGGCTCAGTTCGGAAGCCTGGCGCGTCTTTTCTTTGGCGCGCTCGAAATAAATCTTGTAGGCCACGACCGCCCCAATGATGAGCGGCGCGATAAGGAAAACGTAGAGAAAACCGAATTTCGAAACGACTTCGTAGACCAGCACCGCCGCATACAGGGCTGCGATGACAAGCAGCACAGGCCGGTAGAGCTGAGCCACGAAGTTATATCCAGACTTCTCCAATAGTTTCATCCGCGATTCTCCGACCGCGTGCGCGCTCGATACAGATTTCTCTCGCGCCGCCAGGGTCAGGTTAGTTAACGCTTATGTTTCGTAGCCGGAAGTAATGCTTGAGCGCGAGCGGCGCGTTCAAGGAAAGTTATCTCTCGTTTATCTTGAGCGGCGCGGGCCAAAGAGCATTTGCCAGCTTCAATCTCGATTGCTTCCGCTAGGCTGAAGGGTTCAATCAAGGCTCTGACGTACATGCTCTTTCGCGCCTCCTTGCGAACCCGAAGAGTTCGCGCAAACTGTAGAAAGAGTCCCGTGTCCGAAAGCACCGCCGGGCAAATGGCTTACGCTTTCGGACACAGGACGGGGCAAGCGGCGAACCTGCTGTTGGCACTCGTTCGCCGGTTTGGGGTGAGATACCTTCGAGCGCGGGCGCTCTCTTTCGGAATTCCGCACGATGAAAGGAGCGCTCCCCGCTCGGATTTCAAATTGGTGCGGCTCTTCGGACTCCGTGCGGAGAGTCCGCGAAGCGCCTGAACGCTTCAAGCCGCACGCTCTTACTTAACAACCCGCGTGCCGCTCCCTAGAGAGAGCGTGCCTTGACCGCTCAAGTTCGTTAAAGCACAGCACTTAACCTTTCCCGCTGCCGTGCGACAGCGCGGATGAGCTGGCGTTGAATGGTCAATGTGACAGGTCAGTTTGATGAAGAGAAGGCAATCTGAGCGAAGAGAGAATTTGACAAGCGTGCGGCGGTCAATAGTAAATGGTGAAGGTGGAAGAACGTGCGAATTATTGAGGAAGATTTGTTTTCACCGTTGACCATTTGACCACTCACTATTGAACGGCAAGGCGGCTGACTTTTGAACGGAACGGCGAGCGCAGACAAACGACCACAACCAGTATTGCGGCCCATCGGTTACTTTGAGTTGCTGCGGCAGAATCGCAACTTCCGTCAACTCTGGCTCGGACAGGTCGTCAGCCAACTAGGCGACTGGCTGGACACAATTGCTCTCTACACGATTGTCCTGCGCCTGACGGGTTCGGGGCGCGCCGTCGGCTTTGTGTTGGTCGCGCGCTTTCTGCCGACGTTTATCGTCGGCCCGCTCTCGGGCGTTGTGGCAGACCGCTTCAGCCGTCGCTCCGTGATGATTGCGTCGGACTTGCTGCGCGCCGTCGTCGTCCTCGGTTTCCTCTTTATCCGTACGCCGGATGACCTGTGGCTGGTTTACGTCCTGACCGTGCTGCAACTGACCTTCTCAACCTTTTTCGAGCCAGCAAAATCCGCTGTCATCCCTTCCATCGTCACCGAGCGCGAGTTGCTACCGGCGAGCACCATCTCTGCCGCGACGTGGTCCGTCATGCTGACGCTCGGCGCGGCCATCGGCGGAGAGATTACGGGCTGGCTCGGCACCGACGGCGCTTTCATTCTCGATTCTGTGACATACTTAGTCTCGGCGGCGCTGGTCGCCAGCGTGCGCTTCCCGAAACGCGCCGCACGCGCGAAAAGCAAGCTCACCATCGGCAAGGCGCTTGGCATCACGGACACGCTCGAAGGTGCGCGCTACGTCTGGCAGCGCCCGCGCCTTTTCGCAGCGTTGATGGTCAAGCCCGCTTGGGGTCTCGGCGGCGGCATCCTGACCTTGCTGGCCGTCTTCGGTGATAAGATTTTCCCCGTCGGAGGCCAAACATCGCGCGGCATCGACGTGCTCTACGCGGCGCGCGGCATCGGCACGGCCATTGGCCCAATCGTCTTTCGCCGCTTCGCGGGCGAAACGCGCGAACGAATGCAAACAGCTATCGGCTTCTCGTTTCTCATCGGCGGGCTTTTCTACATCGGCTTCGCGACCGCGACCAACTTTATACTCGCCCTCAGTTTGCTCGCCATCGCTCATGCGGGCGGCAGCACGCTCTGGGTCAATTCGACCGTGCTGTTGCAGGCGAGCGTTGAAGACAACTTTCGCGGTCGCGTCTTTGCCGCCGAGTTTGCTTTGCTGACCCTGACGATGGCGGCCTCCAACTACGCCACCGGCGAGTTGCTCGACCGCTTCAACTACTCGCCCAGAATCGTTACCGTCGGCATCGGCATTCTCTTCATCATCCCCGGCCTCGTCTGGTTTGCGACTCAGCGCTGGTGGGACTCTCCCCAACATGAGAAGCATGAAGCGACGGAGGGAAAAACAGACCTCGAAACCGAAAAGGCCGGGGCCGCACGATAACATCGTCCCTATTCGGAGAAGCTTGAAAGTGGAAGCAGACAACTTAATCGTCGCCTTGCGCGCCAGCGCGCAACTCAACGCCGCCGCTCTCGACCACGATGCATGGAACACAGCGCAGAGCATTCGCCTGACGCGCTACTGGTCAGGCATCGAAGCCCCGCCATCGCGCCATGCCGAGGCGCGCGTTCTTTGGACATCAACGGCTCTGTGCGTCCGCTTCGTTTGTCGCCAGCATGAACCGCTCATCGTCAGCCAGAATCCCCAGGTTGAACGAAAAACCTTGGGCCTGTGGGACAGAGATGTGTGCGAAATCTTCGTCGCGCCGGATACGGAAAGGCCGGAGCGCTACTTTGAATTTGAAGCAGCGCCGACGGGCGAATGGCTCGACCTTGCTGTTCAATACAAAGACGAAGGGAGAGAGACCGATTGGGACTTCGCTTCCGGCATGACCGCCGCCGCACGCATCAATGCTGAGCAGGTCACAGTTGCTCTCTGCATTCCGTGGACGGCATTCGGCCACGCGCCGCAGAAAGGCGAGCGCTGGCGCGTCAATCTTTTTCGCTGCATCGGCACAGACCCCTTGCGCGGCTACCTCGCATGGCAACCGACTCACACCGCGGAGCCAAACTTCCACGTCCCGTCCGTTTTCGGCTGGCTCGAATTCAACGCTCAGGGCGATTAAGCTTGACGCGCTGTTGGCCGTATTGAGCGTTTATCTCGCTTGAGTTGAAGGCGTCTCTCTCAAACTCTCTACGCTTTGAATTTTCAAAGCGGCGGCCCGACGCTAGTATCGAGCCGGCTCAAGGCGAGCCTTATATCTTTGTGCGGCTGTTCTTCGGAAAACGAATATAGTCGGGGTCGAGGAAGTGTAACAAATTGATAAGCGAATGCTGGACACTGACCAGACGCTCCTCAAACGGCTCGATGTTCAGCGACATCTGTATGACATCGCTGCGTAAAGGATCGAGCCAATGATCAATGGTCGGGTTTGGTTTTTTGAGGAAGGCTGCGAAGCCAAGGCAGCGCGGGACGCCTGTGGTCCGGTCAATCATTAGTTCTCCGATGGCTCGCTGCTCTCCCGCAAATATTCGCAGCCCACGTCCAAGCTCGTCGGACTGAAACAGCGTGTAGATATGGTCCTGAAGGCTACGCAGCTCGCGAGTCTGTGTTTCAGTGCCGAGATCAAGAAACTGAATCTCCTGACGTATGAGTTCGG
>CAZEZJ010000389.1:0-5063 GCA_964516695.1 uncultured Blastocatellaceae bacterium | reverse complement strand
GAGGGCGATGAACGCAGAGGCTTGTTACCGTCAAGACAAAGGCGCAAACTACGCACAGGCGCGTTACCTCTGCTACAATCTACAGGAGAAGGGGCTGCTCGTAAAGTTCTACCGCGAGTTCACAGCGAACCAGGCGACTGACCCGAGCGGCTACGCGAGCCTGCAAAAAGTTTTGGGCGAGACCGACATGCAAGGTTTTCAAAAAAGGTGGGAAAAGTTTGTGCTCGGCCTCAGCCAAGGCTACAGTCTCAGCGTTGATTCCAAGTAGACGGATGAACGCGCCGCACCTTCCGGCAACCGCGCTGCTGCCGTTTTAGTTCTCCCCTGCTCGCACACTGAGGCCATAACTTTTCTGTTGGTTGCGGTAATAATTCATTAAGGCATCATTCATCAGTTGAGAAGCAAGGAGACTTAAAGATTTTATGATTGTTCCTCGCAGCTTCCGCTCTTTGCATTTGAGTCCGGCGAGCCGTCGAAGCAATTTCGCGCCCGCCTGTTTACTACTGCTCACCTTTTTCCTCATCAACGTTCACGTCGCTTCCGGCCAGCAAGAGACAACCAAGGGGTTGCGGCTCGGCAAGGTCGAAGTCAGCGGTCTTGAGCGTTACACGCATGAACAGGTGCTCGCCGCCAGCGGCCTACAGATTGGTCAGCCCATAGACATTCCGGCGGCTGACGAAGCCGCCAACCGCCTGATGAGCAGCGGCCTTTTCAAGACGCTGAGCTATCGTTTTCGCTCCAGCGGCAATCAAGTGACCATCTCTTTTCAGGTCGAAGAGGCGAAGGCGATGTTTCCGGTCGTCTTCGACAACTTCGTCTGGTTCACCGACCAGCAATTGCTCGATGCGATTCGCCGCGAAGTGCCCTCCTTCGACGGCACCGCTCCCGAATCCGGCCAGATGCCAGACAGCATCAAGAAAGCCTTGCAAGCTTTGCTCAACGAACGAAAGATTCCCGGTCAGGTGGACTACTTCCTGTCAGCAGACGTGGCAGGAAAAAACGCGGAGCACCTCTTTAGCGTCAAGGGCGTCAAGATTCCCATCTGCGCGCTGGTCTTCCCCGGCGCGAGAGACGTTAAAGAGAGCGAACTGCTAACCGCCGCCAAGCCGCTCTTCGAGCAGGACTACTCTTTCAAAGACGTGGTAGCGTTTGCCAAAGCGACGCTCATTCCCATCTACCGCCAGCGCGGACACCTGCGCGCTCATTTTCTAGACCCCGTGGCGAAGCCTTCCTCCGATGCCGATTGCAAAAACGGCGTCAACCTCGACTTGCAAATTAACGAAGGCTACATCTATACGTGGGAGCAAGCACACTGGAGCGGCAATGCTGCGCTCTCCGCGCAGGAACTCTCAGCCGCACTCGGCATGAAAGCGGGAGAGCGCGCCGACGGCTCCAAGATTGATAAGGGCTGGCGTCTAATCTCCGAAGCCTACGGAAAGAAAGGCTACATAGAGGCGCGTGTCAAAGGCACGCCTGAATTCGACGATGCCAATCGTCGCGTGAGCTACAACTACAGCGTCACGGAAGGGCCGTTGTATCGCATGGGTGCGCTGGAAATCAACGGCCTCCCCGAAGCACTAACGCAACGGCTGAAAGATAGCTGGAAGCTTCAACCGAGCGACGTGTTCGACGCTTCCTATTACGAAACGTTTATGAAGAAAGCGATGATGGAAATCGGAGCCGCCGGCCTGCGCCTCTCGGAAACCAACGTGCAGTTCAAACCCAACCGCGACAATCTGACGGTCAACGTCATTGTCAATATCAAGTAAGACGCTGCCAAACAGTTGCGAGCTTCAATTATCAAGCGCCGCATCTCTCTATAGAGCGTGCGGCGCTTGACTGCTTATTTGATGCCCAACAATTCCACATCGAAGATAAGAGTGGAATTCGGAGGAATAGACGGCGGCCGACCCTGCGCGCCGTAACCAAGCTTGGCTGGAACAATCAGTTTTCTCTTTCCGCCGACCTTCATCGTCGCCAACCCCTCATCCCAACCTTTGATGACGCTGCCGCGTCCGAGCAGAAAGCTAAACGGTTTCCCTTTGTCCACCGAGCTATCGAATTTAGACCCGTCCTGTAGCGTGCCCGTGTAATGGACGACGACAGTTTGCCCGGCCTGCGGAGTCTCGCCGTCACCGACCTTCAAATCAACGTACTTCAGACCCGAAGCGGTGGTCACTTCACCGCCGGGCGTACTATTTTCGCCTCTGCCGCGCGTCAGAAAATAGATGACGCCCGCGGCGAGCAGCGCGGCGATGGCGATGGCCGCAATCATCTGCGTCTTATTACTATTCGAGTTCGGGGCGCTCGGCTTATTCGAGTGAACCTGTGCTGCCGGTCTTCTTCCTTTGGCAACGGGGCGCTTACGACTTTGGGGCATCTTAACTCTCCATCAGAATTAGTGGATTAGAACAAAGAATTGAATATTTAATTTCTCATACCAACCGAAAATCAATCAAGTGGCGAGCATGAGGGACAGCGAGTTTGTCCTCTTCTATTTGAGAGGCCGCGTGCCGCTTGTTACTGATGCCTGTTTCACTTCAGGGCAGCAGAATGATTTTGCCGTATGCTCCCGGCTCCAACACGGCTTGATGCGCGGCGGCAGCCTCGGCCAGCGGCATCTCTCGCCCGACGACGGGCCGCAGCGTTGCGTTTTCCAATCCGGCGACGAGGGCCGCGTGAATCCGAGCGAGGTCCGCGGCGGAAGCGAACAGCAGAGACATGCCGAGGATTGCGGCATCCCTGTTCATCGCCGCGCGCGGGTCAATCTCCACCGCGCCCCGGCTGCCGACAACCACCACGCGCCCACCTCGCGCCAGAACGTTCAAATCCTTTCCCAGATTCACATTTGCCAGCATCTCCACTACAACGTCAACGCCAACGCTAGCGGTCAAAGTCAACACCTTGTCCAGATAATCCGCCTCGCGATGGTCTAGCACGTGATGAGCGCCCTGCTCTTTAACCAACTGCCGCCCTCGTTCGCTTCCGCCTGTCCCGATGACGGTTAAACCGGCTGCGCGAGCCAACTGGACGGCAGCGATGCCGACGCCTCCGCTCGCGCCGTGAATCAACACGCTCTCTCCGGGCAGCGCGTGTGCCCGCTGAAAGAGGGCGCGGTAAGCCGTGGCGTAAGGCACGCCCACCGCCGCGCCCTGCGAGAAGGATACTCCAGACGCCAGCGGGTAAACCTGCGACTCGTCGCAGAGCGCCAATTCAGCATACGCGCCGCTCAGAGTCGCGGCTGTGTAGACCCTGTCGCCGGCTTTGAGCCGCCGCACGCCCTCACCGACCGCCGCCACTGTTCCGGCAGCGTCCATGCCCGGCGTGTATGGCAAATCCGGTCGCCGCGCGTGCGCGCCCGTGCGAATGTATGTATCAACCGGATTGACACCCGCCGCCCCAACTCGCACAACGACCTGCCCCGCGCCCGCCTGCGGGCCAGCAACTTCCTCAAGTCGCATCACTTCCGGCCCGCCGAATGCGTGAATCCGAATCGCTTTCATAGTTTCTCCTTGAGTGTAAAGCCGAAGCTTCGGATGATAGCACCGCCGGCGGCGGGAGCGCAGTCTGCTGGCCGCTCATCCGAAGACATTTTGAGCAAAATAGCTCGCTTTCGAAGCGAAAATCGTATATTGTCGCTTGAATGGCAATGTTGGCAGATAATTTAAGGGGATTAACCGTGGCTGGCGGGAACCGATTATCGAGCTAATTCGTCTAAATTGCTCGTATTTTTGCAATTTCCCTTGAGAGATGGCTGACGGCGGGGCAGAGGCGAAACTATTTCAACAATTAGGGCGTAAAGTGCCTTTCGTCATTAAACTTTTCAATCTTTTTTATCATCCAAAGCGTATCACCACTGGCCTTGCGCGTCAGAGTGATTGGAAACCGACTCGTTCCGAAACAGTCCGTCTCGGTTTTCTCTTTGGAGAGAGAAGTTTAGGCGCGGAGGGTTGACGGGGACTGTTTCAGAAGGGCGGGCGGTTAAATTTTAGATATGACTGAGAAGAACATGACTGAGGGCAGTATCTCAACTCTCGGATTAGACCGCGATAAATACCTGCCGTTTGATGGCGAGCATCAGGATGAGGCCATCGCGACGGGCAGAATCGAGGAAGTGCTGCAAAAGCTTGGCGGGGCCAGTCTGACGGAGACTGACGCCGATGAGCTATTGCTGGACGATGTCGCCTCGCAAACCGTGACGGACGACAACGACCTTTCCGTTGACGACGAGGACGAGCTTGACCTGTCGGCGGGCGTCGAAGACAAATCGAGCGACCCTGTTCGCACGTATCTGCGGCAGATGGGCACAGTTCCGCTCCTAACGCGCGAGCAGGAAGTCGCCATCGCACAGCGCATCGAGCGCGGGCAGATTAGAACACACAAGGCGCTCTCGCGTTCGTCTATCGCTCTGAGCGAGCTTTTGAGCATCGGCCAGCAACTAGAAAACGGCAAGCTCAATTTACGCGATGTCGTCGCGCTCTCCGACCAGATAGAAATGGGAGAGTTTGAGGACAAGGCCGACGAGTATTTGCGCCGGACGCTGGAAGGCTTCGAGCGGATTCGCCAGCTTTTCCACTCGGGCATTAAGGAACTGGAAAAGCTCAAGGCCGAACAGCCTTTGTCGCGCGCTAAGAAGAGCAAGAAACTGCTTCGACTGCGCCGCAAAGTCGCTGGCATCCGCCTTGAACTGGCGCGTGAAATCAAACAACTCAAGCTCAAAGAAAGCGCTCGCCAACGCCTGATTGACGCGATTGGCGCTGCCTATAAAGCCGTTCGCGCGCAGGAGCGCGAGATTGAGAAGTACACCGAGAAGTTAAACCAGAAACGGATTAAGCCTGAGCAGGAGAAAGACTACAAACGGCACATCAGCGCTGCCAAGCGAGTTCTCAAACAGCTTGAAAGCGAGTTAGGACTGTCTCCGGTTGAGATTCGCCGCGCGCACCACTCGATTGCGGCCAGCGAGGCTCAGACCGTTCAGGCCAAGCGCGAATTGACGGAAGCCAATTTGCGGCTCGTGGTCTCGATAGCGAAGAAATACACCAACCGCGGCCTGCAATTCCTAG
>CAZEZJ010000388.1:0-5093 GCA_964516695.1 uncultured Blastocatellaceae bacterium | reverse complement strand
CCTCCTTCGCAAACGACGCCGCCTCCCCCGCCTCACCCCGCGCACGAAACAACCGCGCCCACGCCAGCAAAATGTCCGGCTCAAATTCCACCAGATTGATACGGCGGCAACGCGTGAGCGCTTCGGTGAGGTGCGCGTTGGCCGCATTCAAGTCCTTCCCTTCCATCACTAGAGCCGCGCCCCACAGCCATTCAACACGGATGATGTCGCGTTCTATTTTCCCGACACCAGGAAATTCAATATCCTTAAATCTTTTAGCGTCCCTCACTGAATTGATTGCTTGAGGAATATCGTGCCTCAACAGAGCACTTTGTGCTCGGTATAGCCATGAAGTACCTTGCCACCATTGCCCGCCAAGCGTGTCTCCGTGCAGTTTTATTCCGCTATCAAATTCTTTTTCTGCTTCATCGAACGCTCCGCTATAAGCGAGCAACCGCCCTAATATTTGATGCGAGACGGCCTCACGAAACTCGTTCTTGATTTCGTGGCACAGTTCTATACTACGGCGCAAAATACTCTCTGCTGCGGCCAAGTCCCCTAAGGGGATATACACTACGCTAGCGACTCCCTGAAGCCCAGTAACAAGGTTTTTCTTGTCGCCTACCTTTTCCTGAAGGGAATTATGCTGCTCAAATAGCGAAACGGCACGACGTGGCTGACCAGATGGACTGTACGAGTTCGCCAGTGAGTTCAGCGTCCATGCTTGGTTGCTCGCATTCTTTAGTCGCGGCGGGCGGCCTTCGCCATCGGGGAAGAGCGCGCGCAAGAGTTCAATGCAGACTTGGTATGCGCCAAAGCGATAGAAGAGCGGATTAGGAATAAGTCGCGCATTGAGCAAATCGCACGCCTCATCATACAGCCCCGCGCTGGCGGTGTGATGGTAGAGTTCAATGACGGGCAGCAGGTCTTCTATGCTCTGCACCTGGTTCGCGTCGGGCGCGGGGATGTCCGCAAAATAGTCGCGCAGGAGTGTGTGGACGCCCTCCTTGTCAGTCAGGCGGTCGTAAGCATAGCGACGCACAAGCGGGTGCAGGTCATAGCGGTTGTGCTCTATATCGCGCTGCAATAGTCCGCGCACTCGTAAGTCTTCCAGCGCGTCGTCGAAGCGTGCCTCGCTGCCGAGTGTGTTGAAAATCAAGAGCGCGTCATAAATCATCGGACTGCGAAAGGCGGCGATGCGCGAGAGGAGCGCGCGTGCTTCTTCGTGCAGCGCGTTGTAGGACTGTTCGAGGACGTGATGTTGGCGCTGGATGAGGTCGGCGTGAACGTCGTGGCGGGGCGCGGCATAGATGTCGCCGGGCTTGCGCGTGTCGTGCGCAATTAAGCCGGACAGCAGGCGCAGGCTCAGGGGGTGGTAGCCGTACTCGGCGCAGACGCCCGCAATCTCGGCGGGCGTTCCCTTCGTCACGCCCTGGTCGCGCATGAACTTCAATGCGTCGTCGCGGGGCAATCCTTGCAACTCTCGCTTGAGGACGCCTACCAGAGCGCCGCCCGCGCGGTCTTCGAGGTCGCGCACCATCAGGCGTGTGGTGATGAGCACTTTGGCGCGCGCCGTGGTGGCGACGATGTCTTTGAGCAGGCGCGCGGCTGTGGGGTCAACGCAGGCGCGGTCGTCTTGTGAGAGGTTGGCGGTGTCGTCGCGTTTGTAGGCGGCGTCGAGGCTGGCGTAGGCGCGGAGTTGACGCTCGAAGCCGTCGAGGATGAAGAGGATGCGCTTGTGCTGTAGCAGGCTGCGCAATTCCTGGGCGCGGTCGTAGGTAGTGGGGAAGCGAGCGGCGTCAATCGTTTGCTGTCCACTCGCGTACTTGAGCGCTTCGTCGATGAACTTGGCGAAGGACGACTCGCCTTCGTAGAACGACCACCACATGACGCCTTCGACGGCGGCGGGGGCGGCGGGCAGCACGTCGTGCTGCATCCAGTACCAAGCGAGGGCGGATTTGCCCATGCCGCCCATCGCGATGAGCGCGCAGATTGGATGCGCGTCGTCGGCTAGCCACGCGGTTAGCTCGCGGCGTTCATTCGCGCGTCCGGTGAAGTTAGCTTGGAGGGCGTAGGGGTGTGCGAGTTTGGGTACAAGGGTTTGGTTGTCGGGTTGCGGCGGTGGAGGCGCGACGCCGATGGCGGCGATAATGCGCGCGAGTTGATTGTCCCAGTTTGCAGGGTCTGTAAAATCGGCGTAGGTGAGAATGCCGAGGCGTTTGGGTAGTTCGCATTTTTCGAGCATCAGCGGCAAGGTCTGACGGCGCACTCCACTCGGGTCGTCAGCTTGTGATAAGAGCGCCTCAAACTTTGTCCATTCGCTCTGTAGCCAGTTGGGTGTGAGCACGAGCAGTGTCTTGCGGCTGTGCTCGACCGCGTTATCCATGTTGACGAGGCTGGGAACGCCAATCTCGAAATCGCGAAAGTCTATGCAGACGCTCAAGCCCGCGGCTTCGAGACGCGGCAGCAGCCAGGTGCGAACCCACTCAGAGTCTTGGTGGCTGTAGCTGATGAAAACGTCGTAGGTGGAAGTGGACACCGACGTTCCTCCTGTAGGTGCTAGTCGTTGTTAAAAAGGTCAATGCTCTCAAGTGAGCAGCGGGAGACCGCCAAAGACCGACCGCCCAGGTGATGAAGCTAGCATGTCGCAGCCGCGCGGTGCTGTCAACGGATTAAGTGCGCCGGAAGGAGTGGATAGGTTGAGGGCGGAAGTGATAGGAAAAGGGCGGGCGCTCAAAGTATGCTTTGAGCGCCCGCCCTTGTTATCTCTTCCTTGAAAGATGTGGATTAATCGGTCGCTGCCGCGTGGTAGTTGACGGCGGGTTCTTCCGTTTCGGGAAGCGAGACTTCCGCCGCGTCTATTTTGGTGTCGCTGTGGCCGTTGTTGCCGGCGGGTTGTTGTTTGCGCACTTCGTTGACGTAGGTTAGCCATGGGCCGGGCGCTTCGCGCTCACCGCTGGTGATTTCGAAGAAGCGCTCCTGGATGCGGCGCGTGATGTCGCCGCGCTTGCCCGCGCCGATGGTGATGCGGTCAACGGAACGGATGGGCGTGACTTCGGCTGCCGTGCCGGTAAAAAAGAGTTCGTCTGCGACGTAGAGGGCGGCGCGCTGGATGCCGCTTTCGGCCACGGGAATGTCCAGCTCGCGGCAAATCTGTATCACACTGTCGCGCGTGATGCCGGGCAGGATGGACGACGACAAGGGCGGCGTTATCACGCGCCCGCCGTAGACCAGAAAGATATTCTCGCCGGAGCCTTCGGAGACGAAGCCCCTGTCATCGAGCGCGATGCCTTCGGCGTAGCCGTTGAGGAGCGCCTCCATCTTAATCAACTGCGAGTTCATGTAGTTGGCCCCGCTCTTCGCCATCGCGGGCATGGAGTTTGGCGTCAGCCTGTTCCACGTCGAGACGCACACCTCAACGCCCTGCTCGATGGCTTCCGGCCCTAGGTATTTGCCCCAGTCCCAAGCGCCGATGTAGCAGGCCAAGGGGTTCGGAAACGGGTTGACGCCAAAGGCCGGATGCTCTTCGTCTAGGCTGCGAAAGATGATGGGCCGCAGGTAACACGAATCGAGGCTGCTGCGCCCGACCAACTCGACTGCCGCCTCCACCAACTCGTCCAGCGACCAATCGTGGTCCATGCGGTAAATCTTCGCTGAGTTGAGCAGGCGTTGCATGTGCTCTTTGAGGCGAAAGGCGGCGGGGCCGCGCTTGGTCTTGTAACAGCGAATGCCCTCGAAGACGCTCGAACCGTAGTGCAACACATGCGACATCACGTGCACGCGCGCGTCCGTCCACTTGATGAACTCGCCGTTGTGCCAGACCTCCGGGCAGATGCGCGGGGTCACGATGTCTTTGATTTTGCCGTTTGTTGGGGCCATTTGTTGAACTCCTTTGAGGCTGCTTCCATTCGGGCTGCTACGGCGATAAAAGTAATAATCGAACGGCATTTGCGGAAACAACTGAGACCGACCCGTGCCTCCGCCGCTGCCCTTACACTCAGCGCTGATTGAGATACGGCACAATACCGTAAAGCCGCGCTCCTTTGCAAGGCACACTTGCTTCATCCGCGATTGAGAGCGTACCATCTATCTCGCTTTCAATAACCCTGATAACGAACCGCCCGCGCCGCGCGTTCGGGCTTCTTTCAATCTTTCGCATGACGCATCGCACACGCTTCGGCCTGCCGTCACTACTGGCCTTGACGTGCACCCTGACGCTCCTTTGCACCAACTGTCGCATGAATTCTGAAAACAACGCTAACTCAGCTTCGCCAGCCACTTCGTCAACTGTGCCCGCTCCGGCAAATCAGGCGAGCGACCCCCTCGCCATCCATCGCCGCGCCGTCTCCATAGACATGCACGCAGACACCACGCAGCGCCTCGTTGACGAAGGACTCGACATCAGCCGTCAACTCTCAGACGGCCACTTCGACGCCGTTCGCATGAAAGACGGCGGACTCGATGCGCAGTTTTTCTCCATCTGGGTCGAGCCGCAGCTTTACGGCGGCGGAGGCGAGCGCGCCATCGCTCGCGCCGATGCGCAGATTGCCGCCGTCCGCGCCCTCGCTGAAAAACATCCAGAGACCTGGGTGCTCGCCACAACGGCAGCCGACGTGCGCCGCATTAACCAAGAGGGAAAGCTGGCCGCCTTGATGGGCCTCGAAGGCGGCTATGCCATTGACGAGCGCCTTGAAATGGTTGAGCGATATTACCAGATGGGCGTGCGCTACATGTCGCCTGCCTGGAGCGTCAGCACGAGTTGGGCCGGTTCTTCCGGCGATGAGGCGGGAAAGACGCGCGGCCTCAATGATTTCGGCAAGCAGGTCGTCCGCGAGATGAATCGCCTCGGCATGATGGTTGATGTCTCACACGTCTCAGACCTGACGTTCTGGGACATCGTTAATACTTCCACCAAGCCCGTCATCGCCACACACTCCGGCGCACGCCGCATCGCCAATGTCGCGCGCAATCTGGACGACGAGCAGCTTCGCGCGCTCGCCAAAACGGGCGGCGTCTGCTCCGTCCTCTTCTATCCCGAATTTTTGGAGCCTGGCTGGAGCGAAAAGAAGAAGCGTGTTGACGCCGAAATCGCACCGCTCGTCCAGCAGGCGAGC
>CAZEZJ010000387.1:0-5100 GCA_964516695.1 uncultured Blastocatellaceae bacterium | reverse complement strand
GCGAAATCCGCAGGCGCCGGTAAAAAGCAGACCGCGAAGGCGAGCGAATCGAAGGCCGCTGAAGGCGGGCGGCGCGCGGGCCATAAGGCCGACAAGACTTTCGAGAAGGAAGAGACCACGAAGGCGCGAGGCCGTGGCAAGGACGCCACCGTGCCTGAGCTGGAAGACAACAAGCCGAAGGGCGGACGCCGCGCCAAGAAAACTGAAGCGACGGCTGAAGAGAAGAAGACAGAAGAGTAAGGAAGTTAGAGCGATTCAAGCGAGCAGAGTGCGCGCGTGGAAGCTGTTGTTGAGAGGCGTTGCGCGCCTAAGCCGACTGCGAGCCTCAATGTACCGTCGGCCACATCCCGTACGGAACAGTTGAGGCTCTTCGCTTTTGAGTGCGGCACGAAAGAGAAAACGGGCGCTAAGCTTATCGGCCCGCTGGGAGTTGGAGAAGAATGAGCGACCAAGAAGCGACATCATCATCAACACAATCTTCAAGCGACGAACGGCCACAACAGCAGCAGCAGCAACAGAAGACGAATCAACCGGAGCGCGGCGGCCAGCCGCCGCAGCACCGCGACCGCGGACGACGCCGCCATTCAGGCGGGCAGAATCAGCCGCACCAACAGCAGCAACCACAACAGCAGCGCCGCCCCGAGCCGACGCTGAACATGGAAGAGTTGCGCGAGTTGGTCGAATTAATCGCGCAATACGGCTTCACGGATTTTGAATTGGAGCGCGAAGGCATACGCGTTCGCTTGCGCCGCGAGCTGCCCTCGCAAGCTACTGCTTCGTCCGACGCCGCGACTTCGACAGCACCTTTAGCGCCCGCGCCGCCAACGCCCGCCGCGCCTCCCGTCCAGCAGACGAGTGCGGAAACACGGAGCAGCGCTGGCAGCAGCGCGCCGCAGGCAACAACGTCGCAAACGGCGGCTGAGCCTGCGAAAGCCGCTGCCCCCGAAGAAGACCTGCACGTCATCACGTCGCCTATCGTCGGCACTTTTTATCGCTCCCCATCGCCAACGTCTGAGCCGTTCGTGGGTATCGGCAGCCATGTAGGCAATGACACGGTCGTCTGCATTATCGAAGCGATGAAGCTGATGAATGAGATACAGGCGGAGACCGCAGGAGAGGTCGCGAAGATTTACGTTGAAAACGGCCAGCCGGTCGAGTTCGGCCAGCCGTTGTTTGGGATTAAGAAATAGTTTCGGGCTTCAAGTTTAAGGTTCAAGAAATAACAGTAACCTGAAGCTTGAAACCTGAAGCCTGTAATAAAGATGCTGAAAACTTACAAGCTCGTTCAGAGAGAAGCGGATCAGGCGGGCGCGCCAAATCGGTTTCGGAAGATACTAATCGCCAATCGCGGCGAGATTGCGTGCCGCATTATCTGGACGTGTAAGGAGATGGGCATCAAGACGGTCGCCGTTCATTCGGTTGCCGACCGCGATTCGCTTCATGTGCGCTTCGCAGACGAATCCTATTGCATCGGCCCTGCTCCCTCGGCGCAGAGCTACCTGAACATTCCGGCCATCATCAGCGTCGCTGAAATCACAAACGTTGACGCCATCCATCCGGGCTACGGCTTTCTAGCCGAGTCGGCCTACTTCGCGGAAATCTGTGAAGCCTGCAATATCAAATTTATCGGGCCGCGCGCCGACGTGATTCGCATGATGGGCGACAAGGTGGAGGCACGGCGAGCGATGCAGGCAGCCGGAGTGCCTATCCTGCCGGGGAGTCCTGAGCCTTTGGAATCCGAGGAGGAGGCTCTCAGGCTGGCGCGTGAGATTGGGTTTCCCGTCATCGTCAAAGCGGCGGCGGGCGGCGGCGGTCGCGGAATGCGCATCGTCCGCACGGAAGACGAGCTTGGCTCTGCGCTCGAAACAGCCTCGACGGAAGCCGAAGCCGCCTTTAAGAACGGCGATGTCTACATCGAGCGCTACATCGAGCGCCCGCGCCACATAGAGATTCAGGTGTTGGCCGACGAACACGGCGAGTGCATTCACTTGGGCGAGCGCGAGTGTACAATTCAACGACGCCACCAGAAGCTTTTAGAGGAAGCCCCATCGCCAGCGCTCTCGCCGGAGTTGCGAGAGCAGATGGGTGCGGCGGCGGTCGCGGCCTGCAAGCGCATCGGCTATGTCAACGCGGGCACTTTTGAATTCCTGCTCGATGAAGATAACCGCTTCTACTTCATGGAGATGAACACGCGCATTCAGGTCGAGCATCCAGTCACGGAGATGGTCACGCTGGCCGACATCGTGCGCAACCAAATTAGAATCTCAGAGGGCGAACCGCTCGGCTACACGCAGGAGGATGTGCTCATCGTCGGCCACGCGATTGAGTGCCGAATCAACGCCGAGCATCCCGAAACCTTTGTGCCGTCGCCCGGCGTCATCACCGCGTTTAACTTGCCGGGCGGGCCGGGCGTGCGCGTTGACACGGCGGCTTACCCCGGCTACGTCGTTCCGCCATTTTATGATTCGATGATTGCCAAGGTGATTGTTCACGCGCGCACGCGCGAATTGGCGATTGCGCGGATGCGGCGCGCGTTGGAAGCGATGGTCGTCGAAGGAATACGAACGACGATTCCGCTGCACTTAAAGATTATGGACGACCCGAAGTTTCAGGCGGGCGAGTTTTCCACTAAGTTTATGGAAGATTTCATGTCGAACAACGGCACGAAAGGGCAGACCAAAATATCCGCCGTCTCGCGTTGACGGGCGACCTAAGCGCCTTTATAATAAACGACTTTTCCATAGTGAGGAACGCTCACTGAAGGGAGTAACAAATGGCTTACGCAATTATTAAAACCGGCGGCAAGCAGTTTCGCGTCGAAGCTGGCGCGCAGGTGCGCGTGCCTTCGATTGACAAGCCCGCTGGCGAATCAATCGAACTGGATGTGCTGATGATTGGCGGCGACGGCGAAACGAAAGTTGGCGAGGCGCTCGGAGAAGGGGCGCGCGTCGCGGCCACGGTCGTTGACCACGGACGCGGTGAAAAGCTGATTGTCTTCAAAAAGAAGCGGCGCAAACAGTACAAGCGCACGCAGGGCCACCGCCAGGGCTACACGACTGTGAAAATAGATTCGATTGGATAACATAGAGTGATAGGTAAAAAGTGATGGGTGATAAGTAACAGCTTTTCTCCTATCACCCATCACTTATCACTGTTCACTTGGAGTTTTGAAATGGCACACAAGAAAGGCGTCGGCTCATCGCGCAACGGGCGTGATTCGCAGTCGCAGCGATTGGGACTAAAGAAGTTTGGCGGCGAGCGCGTGCTGGGCGGCAATATTTTGGCACGCCAGCGCGGCACGAAGTGGAAGCCCGGTAAAAATGTCGGGCGCGGCAAGGATGACACGCTGTTTGCGTTGATTGATGGCTACGTCAAATTTGAGGACAAGGGCCGCTCGGGGAAATTCATCAGCGTTTATCCAGCCGCCACTGCGGAGCAAGCACCTGCGGCAGCGAGCGCATAGGCCAGAGAACGTCAAAGGCCGCAAGAATTGCGACGCCTGCGCTGAGTGCTTCACTCCCCAAAGCGCCGGGCGTCGCTTTCGATTTTGGATTGTAGATTAGCGCTTCAGATTCATTAGTCTGAAAGCTCAGTTTCTTTAATCCGAAATCTAAAATCCGAAATTGTTCATAGACAGAACCAAGATTCGCGTTCAAGGAGGGCACGGCGGCAACGGCGTGACGGCTTTCCGTCGTGAAAAGTTTGTGCCTCGCGGCGGGCCGTCCGGCGGCGACGGCGGGCGCGGCGGCGATGTCTGGATGGTGGCCGACGAATCCCTCAATACGCTGCTCCACCTGCGTTATAACCCTGAACACAAGGCCGAGCGCGGACGCCACGGCGAAGGCTCGAACCGCTACGGTCACGCGGGCGCGGACACGGAAGTGCGCGTGCCTGTCGGGACGCAAGTGTACGACGCCGTGACGAATGACTTGCTCTATGACTTCACTAAGGACGGCGAGCGCTGGCAGGCTGCGCGCGGCGGGCGCGGCGGCTTCGGCAACTCCCATTTCGCGACCTCCACGAATCGCGCCCCACGCTATCATCAGGAAGGAAGCCCCGGCGAAGAACGAGAGCTACAGCTTGAACTCAAACTGCTGGCCGATGTCGGCCTCGTCGGTTTCCCGAACGCCGGAAAGTCTACGCTGATTTCCGTCATCTCCGCGGCCAAGCCGAAAATCGCGGATTATCCTTTCACCACGCTTGAGCCGCATCTGGGCGTCGTTGACTTGGGCGAGTTTCGCACCTTCGTCGTCGCGGACATTCCGGGCCTCATCGAAGGCGCGCATCGCGGCGCTGGCCTCGGTGACCGCTTCCTGCGCCACGTCGAGCGAACCAAACTTTTGTTGCACCTCGTTGACGTTTCATCAATTTCGGGCCGTGATGCGGTTGACGACTACGAAACCATCAACCGCGAGTTAGCGGCCTACGATGAGAACCTTGCTTCGCGCCCGCAGATTGTCGTTGCGACCAAGACGGATGCTCTAGATGAGCCGGAGCGCTTGGAGAATTTGCGGCGGCGTGCCCGGCAGGACGAGCGCCCTTTTTACGCCATCTCTTCAGCGACCAACGAAGGCGTGCGCGAGTTAGTGGGCGCAGTAGCAAGGGCGCTGGACGAGATAAAGGAAAGGCGAGACGCGGCGACGCCGGAAGAGCAGGACGCGGAGACGCGTCTCGTTAGCTGATGAAGCGTGTGGCTCTTTACGGCGGTACGTTTGACCCGGTTCACGCCGGGCACATTGCGATAGCGCGAGAATTGACGCGGCTGCTCGCGCTCGATGAAGTTCTTTTCATTCCCGCACACGTCGCGCCGCACAAACGCGGGCGGGACGTGACACCGGCTGTTCAGCGTTACGCGATGCTGGCGCTGGCGACTCAAAGCGAGCCGCGTTTGAAGATTTCAACCATCGAACTGGATGAGCCGACGCGGCCTTATACGGTTGAGACGCTCGTGCGTATGCAGTCGAAGCTAGGCCCAGAGGCACAACTCTTTTTTGTCATGGGTGCAGACTCGTGGATGGATATTCGGACGTGGCGCGAGTGGGAGATAGTGCTTGAGTTAACTAATCATGTGGTGGTGACGCGGCCCGGGTATGAATTGAG
>CAZEZJ010000386.1:3523-5129 GCA_964516695.1 uncultured Blastocatellaceae bacterium | reverse complement strand
GACAACGAATCCGAGTTTTCGCAGCCCCATCTTTTCTTACGCTCACGGCAACAGCGACACAACGGGCTGCGCCATCACGGGCGGCACGTTCTACAACCCGTCAAACAATCAATTCCCCGGCGAATACTTCGGCCAGTATTTCTTCGCAGACTTTTGCAGCGGTTGGATTCGACGCCTCAATCCGGCCAATAACTCCGTGACCGGATTCGCCACGGGAATTCCTTCTCCGGTTGATTTACGAATCGGCCCCGATGGCAATCTGTATTATCTGGCGAGAGGCAGCGGCTCGGTTTTCAGAGTTCAATACACAGCCACGCTGGCCGACATTTTTGAATTCAGCGCGCCACAGTACAACGCGCCCGAGGGCGGCGGAAGCTTTCCCGTTATCGTCCAGCGCAGCGGCAATACGTCAATCGCCGCCAGCGTTGACTATACAGCCGTCAACGGCAGCGCCAACGATAGGGGCGATTACACGAGCGCCATCGGCACGCTGCGATTTGCAGCCGGCGAGACGACCAAGACCATCAATCTCCTGCTCACAGACGATGCCTATGCGGAAGGCACAGAGAGTTTGAGCCTGACGCTGTCGAATCCCACGGGGGGCTTTAGCCTAGACAATCCGCACACCGCCCAAGTGTTTATTACGGATAACGACACCGGACCGCCGTTTCCGAATCCGATTGACGAAGCGCGGTTTTTCGTCCAACAGCACTATCACGACTTTCTCAACCGCGAGCCGGACCAAGGCGGGCTTGATTATTGGTCCGGGGAGATTACACGCTGCGGAACCAACGCCGCTTGCCTTGACCAGAGACGTACTGCCGTCAGCGCCGCTTTCTTCGTCGAGCAGGAGTTTCAACAGACGGGCTTCTTCCTCTATCGCTTCCGCAAAGCGGCGCTCGGCGTGCGGCCCACCTATCTACAATTCACACGCGACCGCGGCACGCTTCAGAGCAGCTCAGACCTCGAAGCAGGGAAGCAGGCATTCGCTGAAGCGCTCGTGCAGACGCCGGAGTTTATCGCCAAGTACGGCGCTTCTTCGACCTGCGCCGATTTCACAGACGCCCTGATTAATACAGTCCGTCAAAATTCGGGCGTGGAGATGGCGGCGCGGCGCGCGGAGTTAATCGGTGAATGTAACGTCTATGCTGGCAACACCGTTGTCCAGCGGGCACGCACGGTGCGCAAGTTGATTGAGTATCAGGAATTCATTAGTGCGGAATACAACCGGGCCTTTGTGCTGGCACAGTATTTCGAGTATTTGCGGCGTGAACCGGATGAGGGCGGCTACCAATTTTGGCTCGACGTGGTGAGCAATCGCGACCCGAACAACTATCTGGGCATGGTGCAGGCTTTCATCATTTCGCCGGAATATAGGCAGCGCTTCGGGCAGCAGTAAACATTAAATAGAGCGTGGCCGCTGTTTAGCTATTATTGACGAGGCGGATGCGCTCTCTGAAATCGGCGGGCGTGAGGCGATGGATGAAAGCCTCGCGCCCGTTGATTGTCACGACGGGAATCTTCAAGCCGTAAGCTTTCTTCAGCGCCCGGTCTTCGTCAATATTAATCTCTTCGAGTTCATATTCGTCCGCACAATTGGCGGCCC
>CAZEZJ010000386.1:0-3513 GCA_964516695.1 uncultured Blastocatellaceae bacterium | reverse complement strand
AGCATCGCGGCCTTCGCCTCCTCGCAAAGATGGCAGCCCGGGCGCGTGTAGAGCCTGACTTCCGCTCGCTTCATCATGGTTAAACGCGTCTCCTCATGGGCGCTCCCGCAGCGAGTTTCTCCGCCGTGTGCCTGACTGCAAACGAATCGTAATATAGCTCACAGATTTTAAGCTGCCCGCGAGTTAAACAAGCGCCCGCCAGTTAAACAAAAGCCTTGCCACAATTTTATGAAAAGGGTATAAATACCCAACCGAGCCAATTATACTATTTCATTCTGGCGCGGCGCTCTTCATGTTAACGCGAGTCCGAGTCATGGCGCAGAGAGTTCATCCCTGTGAGACGGGGAGTTGTACTATCTGCCCGCAGACCGTCAGGGCAAAACTCTATCGTTAATCGTACCCGACATTTTCGAGCCGTCAAGCCTGTTTGTGTAGAGGGAGGTCTACGGCGTGGACAGTAAGCCGAACACAGAGACAAACGCGGAGAGCACTCGGCCTGAGGCCGTGGCTGAAAGGGAAGTGCCCGCCAAAACAACGCCCGCCGCGCGCGTTGCACCGGGAGCCGCCAAAGCCGGGCCGACGCCCGTGGCCGGAGTCGCGAAAGGCATCGCCAAGACGACGGCGCAACGTGCGACCGGCGCGGTGCTGGAAAGCAAGCCCGACCCGCCCATCAATAAGACGCGGCGGCGCATTGTCTGGGCGACCGTGGCCGGATTTTTGGCGACCAGCTTTCTGATGTTCCTGCGCTTCTTTCTGCCGCGCACCACCACCGAGCCGCCGACCAAATTTCGCATCGGCTTTCCTTCAGATTATTCCATCGGCGTGGATACCAAATGGCAGCAGCAGTATCGCATCTGGGTCAACAAAAGCTCGGACAAGCTGTTCGTTATCTACGCGCGCTGCACGCATCTGGGCTGCACGCCCGATTGGAAGGCCAGCGAAAACAAGTTTAAGTGTCCCTGCCACGGGAGCGGCTACGATTCCGACGGCATCAACTTTGAAGGCCCTGCGCCGCGTCCGATGGACCGCGCCTACGTCGAACTCGACGCCGAAGGGCAGATTGTCGTTGACACCAACAAGCTTTATGAAAAGCCCAAAGGCCAAAAGGGCAAGTTTGATGAAGAAGGCGCTTATATTCCACTGTAGTCAGTGAGGGGCGGATATGGAACCTGAACGTCCTGAAGCAACAGAGACCAAGCAGATTAGCGACGGCGGCGACGGCAACGGCAGCAAGCCGACCTTGCTGGAAAAGGCGCGCGTGCAGGGCATAGCGCTCAAGAATCAGGCAGTCGATGAGGCCAAGCAACTCAAAGACCCGCAGCAAACGCAGTTGTGGAAGTCTATCTTCCGCGTCTCTCACGACCGCTCCGACCCGCGCAATCGCTCGCTCGCCATTCTCTCAAACGTCTTTTTGCATCTGCATCCGGCCAAAGTCAATCGCGATGCCGTGCGCTACGGCTTCACGTGGGGCATGGGCGGCATCACGTTTTATCTCTTCATCGTGCTGACCTTCACGGGCGTGCTCTTGATGTTCTACTACCACCCGACGAAGGTGCAGGCGTTTCGCGACATTCTGTATCTTGAGCACGACGTTCCCTTTGGCAAGCTTCTGCGGAACATGCATCGCTGGGCGGCGCACCTGATGGTCATCACCACCTGGCTGCACATGTTCCGCGTCGTGCTGACAGGCTCATACAAAAAGCCGCGCGAGTTTAACTGGTGCGTCGGCGTCGTGCTGTTGGTGTTGACGCTGCTGCTCTCTTTCACTGGCTACCTGTTGCCCGACGACCAACTGGGCTTCTGGGCCGTGACGGTCGGAACGAACATGGCGCGCGCCACACCTCTTCTCGGCAGCGAAGGCCCCTTTGGGCCGCAACTCGGCATGACGCCCTTTAACGATGTGCGCTTTGGGCTGCTCGGCGGCTCAATCGTGGATTCCAACGCGCTGCTGCGCTCGTACATCTGGCATTGCATCGGCATCCCGCTCGTCGCCTCGATTTTTATGGCCGTGCACTTTTGGCGCATACGCAAGGACGGCGGCATCTCCGGCCCCGCGCCCGTCGTGCTCGAATCGGAGATGAAGGCGGTGAAGAAGAAGTGATGAGTGATAGGTGATAGGTGATGGGAAACAGAAAGCAGCTTTTCTCTTATTACCTATCACCTATTACCTATCACTGTTCACTTGGAGATGGGAATGGCAAAGCGAAGATTTAATCCTCGTACCATCAAGTTGGTGTTCGTCGTGCTCGCCGTCCTCTTGGTCGGGCTGTTTCTGTGGTCTGTCGAAGACTGGAACCAGCTTTGGAAGATTGCCTCGGCAGGGGATAACGTGCCCATCGTGGCGATGCTGTTTCTCGTCCCCTTCTTTACGTGGTACGGCATCAAGCAGGCGATGCAGAACGACGAGTTGATTGAAAGGCTCGAAGAAGACCCGCAGCTTGCCAAGACGCATCATCGCAAGGTGGAGCCGTGGCGTCCTGGTTGGGCGCGAGAGTTGCACGTGTGGCCCTATCTGGTGCGCGTCGAATTCCTGGCCGCCGTCATCGTGACGGTGATTCTCTTTATCTGGTCCATCACGCTCGACGCCCCTTTGGAAGCGCCAGCCAATCCGAACCTGACGATGAACCCGTCGAAAGCTCCTTGGTACTTTCTGGGGCTGCAAGAAATGCTCGTCTATTTCGACCCGTGGATTGCGGGCGTCGTGATGCCCTCCATTATGATGATTGGATTGATGGTCTTCCCTTACGTTGACTCGAATCCGCTCGGCAACGGCTACTACACCATCAAGCAGCGCAAGTTTGCGCTCGCGATGTTCGGCATCGGTTGGGTGACGTGGATTATCCTGATTATCATCGGCACTTTTATACGTGGGCCGGGCTGGGTCTGGTTTTGGCCGGGGCAAACTTGGGATCACAACGTCGTCGTCAACGACCGCAACATTGACCTTCACGATTGGTTTGCGCAACGACTGGGCCTCACGTTTCTCGCGGGCGAGCCGTGGAAGTTTCTGTTCGGCGCGTTGGTGGTCGGCGGGTTCTTCATCATTTGCGGCTACCTGCTGCACCTGCTGATGCGCAGCACCGAGTTTGAGCGCAAAATCCTGGCGCGCACCAGCTTGCTGCAATACATCACGTTTCAGATTTTCGCCATCTCGGTGTTGTTCGCCCTGCCCGTCAAAATCATTTTGCGGCTGGCGCTCAACATCAAGTATGTTTGGGTAACGCCCTGGTTCAATATCTGACTTAAATTATTCGCGGAGGAATGACACAGGTGGCCGACTCTGCTGACGCCGACAAGATAGTGAAAAGAGAGGAGCCAGAACTTCCGGCCCCGGACCCGATTGTCAGCCGCTCGACGAGCGCCATTCTGCTCATCTGCGCGCTCTTGCTGACCGCGACGCTCGCCTGGGCGCTCTACGATGAAGCCTTCGGCCAACGCCCCTGGAAGGCCGCGCAAAGAGAGTTTGTCGAGCGCGAATCGCGCCACCTGAGACGGCTCAAGAGAAACGCGAAG
>CAZEZJ010000385.1:0-5165 GCA_964516695.1 uncultured Blastocatellaceae bacterium | reverse complement strand
AGGTGCCGTAGCCGGTGGCTAAGCGTTTGGTAAAGCCTGCGGGGTCTTGTTTGAAAGCGGGCCACGTGAGTTGGGATTGCTGTTTGACGGCGGAGAGTTCGGTGAGGAGGCGCCGAGTGATGCCTGCATCCTCGATGATTGTTAGATGATAACCTGGGTTCGTATAAGTTGGAATCGCCGAGAGCGGCACTGACGCGCCGGCCTGTAGCGTCAGTTCCTCTTCTTGCGGGGGCGACGCGACGATGGCGGCTGCCAGCTCGTTGAGCGGCGTGCCGTCAACCGGGCAGAAGCTGAATTTGTCTGCGAACTCTTCATGGCAGGTCGAACACTGTTTCATAAAAACCTCCTCACGGCTTAGGACAGAATACTTTTCCTCGGGCTGCTGGCGCACACCCATTAGGCGCTGCCAGAAGGGCGCGCGTTTGAACTCTTGTCGATATGCGCTGAGCAAACGGCTGTCGAGAGACGGCGGTCTGTCAGGCACGCTCCAGCAATGGAGCACTGATTTCAATTCCGGCTCCGCGGGCAAGCTTTCCGCAGCTTGCTCGCGATGCTCTTCGGCACTCCTCTCGCTGCGGGGATAGATGGAAAGTGGTTGAGTGTTTTTCTTATCTTTCATTGAACGCCTCTTCCACGGCAACGGGTTTACGGCTGCTGTTCATATAAGGGGCCAGGACTATCTTCAATCGCTGGCGCGCGCGGTGCAGCCTGGCTTTCACAGCGCCGACATCCGCTCCGACCACTTCTGCAATCTCGGCCAGCGACAACTCTTCAAATTCAAACAACACGAGCGCTTCGCGTTGCAGCGGCGGCAAACTCTCCACGGCCCTTTGCACCTCGCTCGACAATTCTTCATCAAGAAGCTGACGCAAAGGCTCTGCCCCTTCGGGCAATCGCAATTCCTCCGTCAACTCTTCGACCAAGACTTCACTACCCGTGTGGCGAAAATGCTTGAACGATAGATTTCTCGCCGCCGCCAGCAAGTAAGTGCGCAGGCTCGCGCGCGACGCATCGAACTTGCCGGGCTGCTTGAGCAAACTCAAAAAACAATCGTGCGTAACGTCTTCGGCTGGCCCTACGGAGCCGAGCAGGCGATAGGCAAAGCGGAACACTGCGTCGCGGTGACGCTCATAGAGCAGGAGAAAAGCCGCTTCGTCGCCGCGACTTGCTCGGTTCAGCAGTCTTTCATCTGTCATGCTTTAAGGGCTACCTGCCGGACTTTCCAACAATTACTATGCGGCAACTGTCGGCTTCCTATCTGTTTATTACCTGCAACGCCGGAAAAGATACGCCGCACGCTCAATTTTTTCGTGGGACTCGAACGCTCCCGCTTCCAGAGCGTTCGGCACAAAGACTGTGGCCTGAACATTCTGATGGCGGAATCTGCTAACGAGTTTGCCGGATGAAGTAAAAAGCGGAAGGTAAAACTCAAACGTGAGCGGAAGCAAAGTTTAATAACGAATGGCTCGCGGCCTGACCTTTCGCCTTTTTACCTGTGACCCTAGCTTGATGTTTACGCTTGATAAGATTCGTCCTGTTCGATGCGGCTGAGCACCCAGTCGAAATCTCCGCTGGTGATTTTGCCGCTGCAATAATGGCAGATGCCGGCCATGTTGATGTTGAGCGGCGCGCCGCAGTTTGGACACTGGTTGTTCTGCTTATCCGAAGCGTTGATGCCGCGACGGCGGATGAAAGTCCAGTATTCGGTAAACGAGCGTGGCATGTCTCGTTTGCCGCTCACCACCCTGCCCGCGTCGTCAACGGTGTAGTCAATCATGCTGGCGAAGATACGCACGGTGAACGCATCATAGAAAGCATCGGAGGTGAGCTTGACCGGAATAATCTGCGAGATTTTGATTTCTTCGAGCACGTTGCGCAGGCGTTGGCGCTGGTATTCGGTCATCCAGTAGAGATGCGTCTGGAAGACGTTGTCGGTCTCGAAGGGTCTGGCGCGCTCCCAGCGCATCTCCGTCCAAGCAAGCTGTAGCTCCATGAAGATGTAACGCATACGAGCTTCCAACTGCGGCCACGAAAAGCCAGGATGCTGCGCCATAAACGCACGCCGCGCGGTGTTAAAGCCAAACTGATAACGCGTCGGCAAATTCGTGCCTTCCTCGGGCACGTTTGCTGTCAAGAGCGGCCCCTGTGCAACGCGGTCGTCAATGTAAATCTCTGTCACGAACCAATCGAAGCTGCCGCTCGTGATTATCGTGCCGCAGTAAGCGCAAGAGCCGTCCGCCTTTTTCTCCAGGCCGCCGCCACACTTCGGGCAGTGCAGAGCCGTCACCTTCTCCGGCGGTCGTGAGAGCACGTCTCGCCCGCGCGTGAACGTCCAAGTCTCGCGCATGTACCAGGTCTCTTCGCGCTCTGCGCCGTTCTCCGCGTCGTAAACCTCCGTATAGTTGGCCTCAAACTCGACTTTAATATCAATCATCGGCTGCGCCGGACTGCTAACGGTCTTGATGTTTGCCGCGCCGATGATGACGCCCTTGATGTCGCGCAAGCTTTCTTGGCTGAGCATCCGCAAGCTTTTAATCACGCGCGGATGGAGATAAGAACCAAGCACATCAAGCTCCGCGCTCGGGCGCGCTTCCTGCGCACGCGCGTAGAGCATGTAAATGAAATCGTTGAAGAGGATTTCGGAAAAATTCGGGTCATACTTGCGCAGTTCCGCGAGGCGCGCGGCGACCGACGCGCCCTGGTTGTTGGCGGGCCTGTTCCAATCGAAAGCGTCGGCGTCTTCGCGCGAAGAGTAATCTTGCGGCTCGTTTGCGCGCGCGCGGTAGTAGGAAAACGCGATGAGGGCGAGGAGCGGAATGCTGATGGCCGGGTGAGAGAACAGAAAATAGAAGAGCGGGGCGATAAAGTCGCCGCCGCCACCACCGCCTGACGAAGATGAGCCGCCGCCTGAAGTGCGGCTACTGCTCGAAGATGAAGAACGGCTGCTCGAAGAACTGCGACTGCTAGACGAACTCCGGCTCGAATAGCTTTGCCCGCCGCCGACGCGCGCCTCCGCCGACGGGAACAAGCGCAGCAAGTCAACTAACAGCAAGAGAGCGCCGAAGACGAAAAGGAGCGCTGCCGCCTGAAAACATCTTCCACCAAAATTTCGCTTCATCGCGCTGCTACCTCGCTCTCGTTTCGCTCCTTTCGCCGTTTCGGACGGCGCTCGGTGCGCGGGCGATTCGGTATCTCATTCGGATTGTCTGTGGTCGCGGGCAGGTAGCGCCCCAGCAAATCGCCAAACTTCTTAATCTCACCGACCATCGCGCTGGCAGTAGCATTCTTCATCCACACTTGCCGTATGTCTTCAACCACAGCACTCAACTCTGCCGTGGGAACGCGCGCTTTGACGCCGCTGTCTGCTATCACTTCAACGCGGCGTTCGAGAGCGGAAAGGTAAATGAGCACGCCCGTGTGCTCGCGCGTGTTGGCGACGCCTTCGGTAAAAAAAGCGTCGCGCGCTGCCGCACGTACCTGTCGCCTGCGTCGCCTTTCGCTCGTCAGCCAGCGGCGCAGCGGCGTCACCATGAAAAGCAATGCGGGGACGAGAAAGAAGGGAATAATCTCCAGCGGTATCGTGTAAGGCTCAATCTCCCAAGAGCTGAAGAGAATGAAAATCAGCGTGAGCCACGCCGCGCCCGCGCCGAACAGGTAAGCGACATCACGGTAATTTCCCGAAGCATGACGAATCACAACGACCAGTTCAACCGTCGTCTGCTCTTCCGCCTGCTCGACGGCGCGCGTAATCGAATCGTAGTCAGCATCCGTGAATTTCATAAATCAGCTTAACCAAACAGAGCATCGCATGATTTAATGAGAGCCGCAAGAGTGCTTTAAAACGGACGCTCTGAAGAGAGTTTCTTTGCCCAACTCGGCCTTACAGTTGAATTTCTTAAAAAGCGGCGCGAGGCGCTAACAGCAGCAAGCCGCCTGTCACCACTATCACACAGCAAGGGGGAAGGATGAAGCAAGTAGCAAGCTGAAGCGCACAAAGCGAGAGGAGCTTTTCCGATGAGCGTTGAGACAGCCTCCATCTCAAAACAACAGGAAGAACGCGACGACGAACGCGTGCTCGACGCGACGGAGACGACCTGCTGCATCGTCGGCGGCGGGCCGGGCGGAGCGGTGCTGGCGCTCGTGCTGGCGCGCCAGGGAATTCCGGTCATGCTGTTGGAGGCGCACGAGGATTTCGACCGCGATTTTCGCGGCGATACGATTCACCCTTCCGTCTTGGAGATTATGGAAGAACTCGGACTCGCTGAACGCCTGCTCCAACTGCGTCACACTAAAATCCACCAATTCGGTTTCAACACACGCGACGGCGCAATCACCATCGGAGACTTCCGCCGCCTCAAGACGCGCTACCCCTACATTATGATGGTGCCGCAGGAAAACTTTTTGGAGTTCATCACCGAAGAGGCAAAGCGTTATCCAAACTTTCAACTGCTGATGGGCGCGAGCGCGCAGGAGTTGATTATCGAAGACGACGTGGTGCGCGGCCTGCGCTATCGAACTGACGCTGGGCAGCACGAAGTGCGCGCGCTGTTGACCGTAGGCGCAGACGGGCGCTCATCGCGCGTGCGCCGAATGGCCGGGTTAGAGACGGTTAAGACTGCGCCGCCGATGGACATCATCTGGTTTCGCCTGCCGCGCGAGCCAGCCGACCCGGAAGGCGCTTTCGGGCGCGTCGGCACAGGCCATATCCTGGTTCGCCTAGACCGCTTGGAGGAATGGCAAATCGGTTATGTGATTCCGAAAGGCGGCTGGCAGCGCGTGCGCGCGGCCGGGCTGCCGGCGTTGCGCGCGGCCGTGGCCGAAGTGTTGCCGGAGTTTCCCGAACGCGTCGAGCATTTGCAGGATTGGGACCAGGTCGCCGTGCTGTCGGTCGAATCCTCGCGCTGCCCGCGCTGGTATCGTCCCGGCCTGCTTTTAATCGGAGACGCGGCACACGTCATGTCGCCCGTCGGCGGTGTGGGCATTAACTACGCGATTCAAGACGCAGTCACGGCGGCCAACGTGCTCTCGCGCCCGCTCAAGTCAGGCCAAGTGGAAACAAGCCATCTCGCTGAAGTGCAAAAGGAACGCGAATGGCCGACAAAATTTATTCAAACCATGCAGGCTACCATCCAACGGCGCATCATCGCTGAAGCGCTCGATACCAG
>CAZEZJ010000384.1:0-5169 GCA_964516695.1 uncultured Blastocatellaceae bacterium | reverse complement strand
CAGCGTAGACATTAATGCCAGCGACGACTGCCGCCTCCTTCGCGTTTTCTTCAGGCAGCAGCAGATGCTTAACCGCCGACTCGCGCGCACGGATGGCGATGGGCAGTGCGCCTTTAATCGGGCGCACGCGTCCGTCGAGCGAGAGTTCACCGACCGCAATCATCTCAATCAGGTTTTCCGCATCGCTCAAGTCGCCGTTGGCCCCGAGGATGCCGAGCGCAATCGGCAAATCGAAGCTCGCGCCCTCCTTGCGCACGTCGGCGGGCGCCAGATTGATTGTCGTCTTATGAAAAGGGAAGAAGAAGCCGCAGTTGGAGATGGCGGCGCGGATGCGCTCGCGCGATTCTCTGACAGCAGCGTCGGGCAGCCCGACGATGGTGACGGACGACGGCGAATCGCTTTCACCGCGCGCGGGCGTCAAATCAACCTCTATGTCAACGAGGTCGGCGTTGATACCGTAGACGGCAGCAGATTGTGTCCGAAAGAGCATCGGGAGAGCTTCGACTACAGCAGAGCGCTGGATGAGCGAAGAAGAAGAGCGCGCACGTTGCTGTCACAAAATAGCAAATAGAGTTGCAAAAAAGATTGAGCGAGCCTTTCGACTTTTGCAGTCGAAAGGCTCGCTCGTTGATTGTGTCTCATTTAGGCTTTGAGAGTTTTCAGCCCTCTCTTTAGCGCCCGCGCCGGCGCGAAGGAGCAGACGTTGAAGGCAGCTTGATGTATTGACCGGATTGCAATTCGGCGTTCGGGTCAATGCCGTTATTCAAGCGGGCGACCGCCTCGGGCGAAAAGTTATAACGGTCAGCAATCTTCGCGATTGTGTCGCCAGCCCTGACGCGATACTGCGTCACTGCTGTGCTGGCAGTCGGCTGTGCGCTGACGGGCTTGGGCCGGACGAGCGCAACCTGTTGCACGTTGCTGCTCTTCGGCACGACGATTTTCGGGCCGAGGGCCGTGTTTGCGCCGCCGTTTAACTTCTGAAGCTCTGTCAGGCTAATACCCGTGCGACGAGCAACGGCTTCCAAATCCTCGCCCGGTGCGACCGAGACGATGGCCGCCGATTCACGCGCGTTGGCGGGAATGCGATTCAAGACGGCGACAAACTGCTTGGCTTTACCGCCGGGGATGCGTACGTGATAGGCTTCGCCGCGCGGCGTCGTATCACGACGCAGTTCAGGGTTAATCTCACGCAAGTAGTCAACGCTCGTATCGGTTGCCTGGGCGATTAACTGGAGGCTGGTCGCGTTTGGCACCTGCACGATGTCGTAAGCCATCGCGGGGTCGCGCGAGATGTTGCGGAAACCATACTTCTCAGGATTCTTCGCAATCAAGATGGTGGCCAGAATGTTCGGCACGTAGTTTTTGGTTTCCTGCGCGATGAAGGGGTAAATCTTCCAGAAGTTCTTCGAACCGGCGCGGGAAATGGCGCGGTCAATGTTGCCCTGGCCGGTATTGTAAGCGGCCATCGCGAGATTCCAATCGCCGTTAAAGTGCTTGGCAAGGTCTTTGAGGTAGCGTGCGGAGGCGCGCGTCGCTTTCTCGAAGCTGTTGCGCTCGTCAACCCAAGCGGTCTGGCGCAAGCCATAGGTGCGCCCCGTGCCGGGGATAAACTGCCAGAGGCCGGAGGCCGCCGCCCAAGACATAGCCTTCGGACGCCACGCGCTCTCAACCTGTCCGAGCCACGTAATATCTTCGGGCACGCCCTCTTCGCGGAAGATTTGGCGGGCCATCTTCATAAAGCGGCCAGAGCGGCGCAGGCCCGATTCCATCGTGGCGCGTCCGCGGCCCTGATAGTAGTTGATGAATTGCTGGATTAAGGGATGAGTCTCAAACGAGAAATCGACAGTATTCTTGGCGATTTCAATCTCGCCCACATCTTCCGGCCTCACGTCCTGCTCTTCGGGCGTCGGCTCCCACTTGCTCCACAGCGTATCCTGCGGCGAAGGCTCAAACTTTTGGTCGCGGAAGCCGACCTGCGGCTGCTGCGGCGTTTCCTGCGGGGTGCCGTTATAGGCCACCTGCACGTTCTGGTTTGACTGCGGCGTGAACTGCGGCACTTCCTCGCGATAGATGCGCTCGGTCAGTTGCACGAAATACTCGCGCAGGCGCGGGTATGAGCGCACGTCCAGACCGGAATCGAGAATGGCATCAATGGCGCGGTCAAACTGGTCGCGCGCCTGTTCGCGGCGGCTGTTTTCCAGTTCGAGCTTGCCGTTCTTGAAATGGGTTTCGGCCTTGCTGATAATGTTGCTGACGTGCAGGTCGGCCTTCTCCTGCTCGGTCATCGTGTTGCGCAGCGATGAACCGTAAGACGGGCCTTGTGCGTAAACGTTAAGAGCGGCCAGAGCGGTAAAAACCACGAAAAGTGCGGTGCGGGCGATAAAACGGGGGAAGCTCGTTGTCATCAATCGTCTATCTCCTTCTTCAGGCTTAGGGCGAATCCACTGATGGCGACTTCTCCCCCAGGAGAGCCGCGCGAGCGGTATCCACAGAAAACAAACGCGAGGTATGCTTAAAAGTTCCAGTTTGAGCCGGCTCCGCGTGGAGGGCTCACAAGTTATTGGAGCGGAGCCAACAGGTTACGGAGGTTACCATAGGCCTTCGCGCAGTGTCAAACATTCCTCACTTAAATAGAGAGGGCGAAGCGGTGTGATTTTCCACTTAAATCCGCTTCGCCACAAGTATTAAAGATGCCAGTCAGAGACGCCGGGTTGTGTCTCAAGAGAGAGAAAATTTAAGCGCCTAACTGTTGCAATAACTACGGAAGCCGCCCTTGGCGTCAGTGGTCTCGGGCCGCCGCCGCCTGCGGCACACGGGCCGGGCGCTGGGCGGTCTGAACGGGCGGCACGACCCTATCCTTCAAAGCCTCCCGAAAAACCTGCCTGACGTTGTCCACGAAGACGAAGCGGATGCCCTTAAACGGTTCTTTGGGCACTTCTTCCATGTCGCGCCGGTTCAGTTGCGGCAAGATAATGGTGTTGACGCGAGCGCGGCGCGCCGCCAGCACCTTTTCCTTCACGCCACCGACCGGCAAGACATTGCCTCTGAGCGTAATTTCCCCTGTCATCGCCACATCTTTGCGAATTGGCCGCTGAGAGAGAGCGGAGACCATCGCCGTCGCCAGTGTAATACCGGCGGAAGGGCCGTCTTTCGGAATCGCGCCTTCGGGAATGTGTATGTGCAGGTCGTAGTTGTTAAAATCCTCTTCGTCTATTTCGAGTTCTTTGGCGCGCGATTTAGCGTAGGAGTAGGCCGCCTGTGCAGACTCGCGCATCACCTCGCCCAATTGGCCCGTCAGCACGAGCGCGCCCTTACCCTTCATCCGCAAAGCTTCGATAAAGAGCACGTCGCCGCCGACAGCCGTCCACGCCAGCCCCGTCGCCACACCGATTTGGTCTTTCTTCAAAACCTCCTCGGGAAGAATCTTCGGCGCGCCTAAGAATTCATGCAGATTCTTGAGCGAGACGCGCACCGTCTCGGTCTGTCCCTCAGCGATGCGGCGTGCGACTTTACGGCAAATCGAGCCGATTTCGCGTTCGAGTTGGCGTAAGCCCGCTTCTTGCGTGTATTGCTGGATGATGGCCGTCAAGGCCGTCTTCGAGATGTGCAGGTTGCGCGCGGTGATGCCGTTCTCCTCCATTTGTTTTGGCATCAGGTGGCGGCGCGCAATCTCGCGCTTCTCCTCTTCCGTGTATCCGGCCAGGCGTATGACCTCCATGCGGTCGCGAAGGGCAGGCTGGATGGTGTCGAGCACGTTAGCGGTCGTCATAAACATGACGTTGGAAAGGTCAAACGTGACGCCCAGATAATTGTCCCTGAAACTGTTGTTCTGTTCCGGGTCGAGGACTTCCAACAAAGCCGAACTGGGGTCGCCCCTAAAATCTGCGCCCACCTTGTCAATCTCGTCGAGCATGATGAGCGGATTGTTGGTGCCAGCCTGTTGCACGGCCTGCACGACGCGGCCCGGCATCGCGCCCACATATGTGCGGCGATGGCCGCGTATCTCCGCCTCGTCGTGCAGCCCGCCGAGAGAGAGGCGGACAAACTTGCGGTCGAGCGCGCGCGCAATCGAGCGACCCAAACTGGTCTTACCGACGCCCGGCGGGCCGACGAGACAAAGAATCGGCCCCTTCGGTCGCTCCTTTAGCTTGCGCACCGCCAGAGATTCGATAATTCGTTCCTTGACCTTCTCCAAGCCGTAGTGGTCTTCGTTGAGGATGCGCTCGGCCTTTATCAAGTCTAAATTGTCCGTGGAGGCTTTCGACCACGGAAGGTCGGTCATAATCTCCATCCAGTTACGCAGCGTCGCCGTCTCGGCTGCATCGGGATGCATTCGCTCCAGCTTCTTCAACTGCCTTAGCGCTTCCTCTTCGGCGGGTTTTGGCATCTTCGCCGCTTCGATTTTTTCACGAAACTGCGCAATCTCTTCGGCCAACTCGTTGCCTTCGCCAAGCTCCGACTGAATCGCCTTCAACTGTTGCCGCAGATAAAACTCACGCTGCGAGCGGTCAATATCAGCGCGCGCCTGCGTGTTGATTTCCTGCTGGACGGTCAGGACTTCAATCTCTTTGTTCAAGAGTTCGTTGACGCGTCGCAGCCGGGCGGTCGTATCCGCGATGTCGAGCACGCTTTGCGCGTCTTCGACCTTCAATTCGAGATTTGAAGCGGAGAGGTCTGCCAGCCTTCCGGCGTCGTCAAGATTGGCGATAATCGCCATCACTTCGGGCGAGATGTTTTTGCCAAGATTCGCGGCCTTCTCCATCGAAGCGCGGACGTTGCGAATCAGCGCTTCGACTTCGAGCGAGCGTTCGGGCGCTGGCGTCTCCGGCACGACCGAGAGATGCGCGCGCAGGTATTCGCCGCCCGCTTCGACCGACTCGATTGACGCGCGGGCCAAGCCTTGCACGAGAATGCGGATGCGCCCGTCAGGCAATTTCAGCATTCGCATGATGACGGCCACCGTGCCGATTTGGTAGAGGTCTTCGCCCGCCGGTTCCTCTTTGTCTAGGTCTTTCTGCGAGGCGAGCAGAATCATGCGATTCTCGCCGAGGGCTTCATCAACCGCGCGGATTGATTTCTCGCGCGAGACGAAGAGCGGCACAATCATAAAAGGATAGATAACGATGTCGCGCAAAGGCAGCACGGGCAACTCGCTTGGTATTTGCAACT
>CAZEZJ010000383.1:369-5181 GCA_964516695.1 uncultured Blastocatellaceae bacterium | reverse complement strand
GTCGTGATATTTGGGGATGACGGCCCAGTAGCCTCCAAACCCGACTCCGGCCAGCGGGTTATCCTTGATGAGCGCCCATGTGGCTCGCCAGACTTCGCCGCGGCTCTCGCCTTGTCGCGAGTTTATCGCCTCATTGCCCGCTTCGCTTTGCGGTGTCTCGAAGCGGCTGGCGAGTTGGTCTCCGCCAATCCAGACGACGCTCAAGACGACGGCGGCTGCGAGACACAGAATCAACAGCACGCGCGTCGCCATCGAGCCTCGAATGCGTCTGAGCAAGCCGCTCGTCTCCCACCTATCGCTTGACCTTCCTTGCGGCGCGCGAACGAGCGTGAACATCAGGGCCGCGAAAATCAATTGGCCCAGCATACTGAAAATGCCGCCGCGCGAGTTAGACAGAATCAACGCGAACCAGACGGGCATGGCGAAGCTCAGATAAAGCAACACGCGCTCGCGGCTGACGCCTCCGCCGACGAGCAATCCGAGGATGAGACCGAAGGCCATCTCCATCAAAAACGCGAAATGGTTGCGATTGATAAATTGCCCGTAGCCCGCATTTGGCTTGAGGTACGGCAGAAAATAGCCTGGAGTACTATGATGCGTCGTCTGCCGCAGGATTCCGAACAGCGCGCTCGCGACGCCGACACCGATGACCACGTAAATCAGAACGCGCAAACGCTTGCGCGTAGCCGTGTAGCGAAGCAGAAGGACGAAGGTTAAAATCAACGCCAACAGTTTGAAGATGACGAGTCGCGTCTCGTAAGGGTCGGCGCTGATGGTTCCCCAGAGCGCGCCCTGTAGCGCGGCGGCTCCGCCCCTGCCGCCGAAGTTGATGGTTTGCAGCGCGATGAAGAGAACGAGCGCCACGAGCGGCCACAGCAATTGACTCGACGGAAGGCGCCAGTCGCTTCTGATTAAGCCCAGCAAAAACCAGAGCGCGCCGAGCGCAAAGACCGCGCATTCAAAGAGAGCAATCCACCATTCTTCAACCGTTCCGTAAGGAATGGCGGCGAGCGCAACGACGACCAGCAAGCCATAGAAGATGAAGTTTTCGAGAAAACGCCAGATAGGTTTTGCTTCCTGCCTGCCGTTGTCTGCCGCCGCGTGCGCTGGCTTGCTTTCTCTGCTGTGCAAGTTTTTAGAGTTACTGAGCGGAAGAGAAAAACTTGAGAGATTCGTCTGGCTGCTGAGACGCCGCGTAGACTTCCGGCGCTTCCTTGCTGGTGACGGCCGCGGGGTGTGGCACGTCAAGTTGAGCCTCAGGCAACAACTCGTTCAAGTAGGTGCGAAGCTCGCGCTCGTGCCCGTTTTTAGACAATTCGGCCAGGCGCGCGAGCGCTCTGCGTATATCTTCGGCGGGGCGATTGGCAATCTTGTTAATGAAAATTTTCGGGTGCTCGGTGGAGGCCACGTCTTCCTCCTTGATTGTCAAATCTTCATAAAGCTTTTCGCCGGGCCGGCGGCCAGTTTCGACAATCTTGATGTCTTCATACGGCTTGAAGCCCGAAAGCGTGATGATAGACTCTGCCAAATCGAGAATTCGCACCGGCTCGCCCATCTGCAAGATAAAAACGTCGCCGCCATTTCCTTCGCTCCCCAACGCGCCCGCTTGCAGCACCAACTGCGAAGCTTCAGGAATCGTCATAAAGTAACGCTTCATGCGTTTATCCGTGATGGTGATGGGGCCGCCCTTGCGTATCTGCTCTTGAAAGATGGGAATCACGGAGCCGGCGGAGCCGATGACGTTGCCAAAACGCACGGCGACAAAACGCGTCTCGGCGCGCATGTTCAAATCTTGAATGACAAGCTCGGCCAAGCGCTTCGTCGCGCCCATGATGGATGTCGGGTGCACGGCCTTGTCCGTCGAGATGAGGACGAAGACTTCCGCGCCCAACTCGGCAGCCAACTCACCGAGCTTGCATGTCGCCAGCACGTTATTCTTGACGGCTTCGCCCGGGTTGTATTCCATTAACGGCACGTGCTTGTGCGCGGCGGCGTGCAAGATGACCTGCGGGCGATACTTCTCGAAGATGGTGCGCATTCGTCCTTCATCGCAAACATCCGCGACGAGCGGAATGCGCGAGACGGGATTATCTCTTTCTCGCAACTCACGCTCGATATTGAAGAGACCGAATTCGGCGCGCTCGACGAGGAGCAACTGCGCCGGCTGAAAGCGCGTGACCTGCCGCACCAGTTCGGAACCGATTGAGCCGCCCGCGCCCGTGACCATCACACGCTTATCGCGCAGAAAATGCGACAGGCTTTCTTCGTCAAGCTGCACGGGTTCGCGCCCAAGCAAATCTTCAATCTGCACATCGCGAATGCGGCTGACCTCGACCCTGCCCTGCAAGATTTCGTACAGCCCAGGGATAATCCTGACTTTGACGGGAATCTTCTCGCAGGTTTCGACGATGCGGCGGATGTCCTGACGCGAAGCCTGCGCGATAGTGATGACAACGTGGTCGATGCCAAGTTCGCGCACCAGACGGGGCAGCGCTTGCATCGTGCCGAGCACTTTGATGTCGCCAATGACGGTTCTTTTCTGCTTGCCCGGGTCGTCGTCAACAAAGCCTTTAATCTCAAGGTCAACGTCGGCGCGGCGCTCGATTTCCCTGGCCACCAGCACTCCCGCTTGCCCTGCGCCGATGAGCAGCACGGGCTTTTGTAGATTATTACTGCCGCTTGTCAATCGCTGCCACTTGCGTTTCTCGTAACGCTCGAACAGCGAGCGCCGCAGAACGCGCAGGCCCAAAGCGCCGCCAAACGCCAGCATCGTATCCATGATGCCGACCGAGAGCGGCACGCGCCATTCCTGAAAATGTTCCGGCAACCCGAGGCGCAACAGCAGGATGATGGAGAAGGAGGTTGCCGCCGCGTAAAGAAAGGCTTTGACGTGCGCGATGCCCGTGTAACGCCAGATGAAGGAGCGGCCTCCGGCCAGATTCAAAGTCGCAAACTGTAGGAACACGACGAACGGCAACTGGACTAGAACGTTTCGCAGCCATTCGGGCGGAATCGCAAAATCAAAGCGCAAGAGATAGGCCACGGCGAAAGCCGCCGTCAGCACCAGCACATCCAGCAAAAACTGCAAGCGCCGGTTTAAGAGGCGCGTCCACCAAACGCGCGAAGCCAACTTTTCTTTAGCCTTTGTTGAAGTCGTCATCTTTGACACGTACTGCCACGCCGCGGAAAGCTATTGCTGCATGATGAATCAAGAATGATGAAAGAAGCGCCATTCCGGGATGAACCTCCAAGCTTTCATCGCTGCCGCTTTCATCCTTCCTGCTGTCTCTTGCGGGGTCGTTGTTTATAGCACAGTTCAATTTCAAAGCGAAACATTAAGGCGCACCACGCGTTCCCGGTTATCACAGTTAAAGCTCAAACTCTTCCATCGCGGCTACACGCTCAAGCTCTGCTTCATTTGGCCCACGCGCTCGGCCCAGCGCACGCCACAGGCCAGCGCCACGTAAATCAACAACCACGCGACGAGCACAGCGAGTTGTTCTCTCGTCCCTATTCTGGTGTAGAGCACGGCGCTTAAGCCGCAGGCCAGCATCAGGCAATATTCCACCAGCACGGTCTTGCGATGAGTCCAACCGAGCAGCACGAGCCGTTGATAGTAGTGCTGGCGGTGCGCCTGCCAGATTTTTTCTCCGCGCAAGAGACGGCGAAAGAGCGTCGTCGTCGCGTCAACGATGAACGGCGAGAAGATGAGAACTGGCACCCAGAAATCAAAGAGGCCGCGCTTGATGCCCAACACGGAGAGCGAACCGGCTAGAAAACCGAGCAACGTGCTGCCCGCATCTCCCATAAAAATCCGCGCGGGCGGGCGATTATAAATCAGAAAGCCCGCGGCCGCTCCGACCGTCAGCAAAGAGAGCACGGCCAGAAAAGCGTCGCCGCCGCTCCACGCCAGATAGCCCAGAAAGCCGAAACCCAAGACCGTCATGCCTCCGGCGAAGCCGTCCATGCCGTCCATGAAGTTATAAAGGTTGGTCATCCACATCAAGCACAGCACCGTCAGCGGCACGGCCAAGCCTCCGAGCGCCAGCACCCATAAACGCGGCACCGCGATGACATCAATCGTCAGGCCAGCGCCGAGCACCACGCCTGCCGCCGCGATTCCATGAACCAGAAAACGCAAGCCCGGCGGCAACTCCGTCCAATCATCCCACAGGGAAACGACGACGACCAGCAAGAGCATCAACAGTATCCAACCGCCTTGCGCGGACTGAAACGTGTCGCGCGCGCCGACGAGAAAAGTCCGCGAAAGCTCCAGCAACAGTCCCGCCGTCAGGCTGGCAAGGATAGCCAGGCCGCCCGTGCGCGGTATCGGTGTGGCGTGCAGCGAGCGCTCATTCGGATGGTCGAGCAGGCGCAGCCGAGCCGCCGGAGAAGACAGACGGCTCGTCAACCACAGCGACGCAGAGAACACCAATCCGGCAATGACCAAATCAATGAGCATCAATTATCAACCCACCATCAGGCGGCAAAGGGCTGAAGCGGAATCGCCTCCACACACGATTGCTCTTCAGCGCGAGATTTTGATTCGGCACACTCGCGGCCGTCGCATTTCCCGCAGGCCGCAATCCGCAGCTTTTCCGGCCCTCGGTGGGAAAGCTTCATCCGGCCATGTGTTTAATCGTCTCCTCCCAGCCCGCCTGCAAATCATAGCGGGGGTGGAATCCAAGCTCGCGTTGAAACTTGCTGCCGCTGACGGCGATGTCTTCCGTCAACTTATCAATCGTCGCTCGTCCGATGGGCGATGCCTTTCCGGCGACACGCAATCCATCTTCCAGCAATCCCGCTGCCAAA
>CAZEZJ010000383.1:0-350 GCA_964516695.1 uncultured Blastocatellaceae bacterium | reverse complement strand
GGACGCGCCGGAAGACGCAGGCGCGGCGGGCTTTGCTTGAGCGCGACGGCGATGGCTGCGAGTATGTCTCGCATCGTATGCACGCGCCCGTCTGTGACGTTAAAAATTTGACTAAGGGCAGCCGCGTGCTCAGCCGCCGTGATAGCGGCATCGCAAGCATCCGTTTCGTGAATTAGCGTGCGGCGGTTGCGGCCATCACCGATTAAGGCCGCACGCCCTCGACGCACGGCCTCGACCAGACGCGGATAGTTTCCCTTCATGCGCGGGCCGTAGACGGCGGCCACGCGCAAGACCACAGACGGCAATTCATTGAGGACGATTTTTTCGCCCGCTATCTTCGTCTCGGCATA
>CAZEZJ010000382.1:0-5209 GCA_964516695.1 uncultured Blastocatellaceae bacterium | reverse complement strand
GGGCCGTCTTTCGGAATCGCGCCTTCGGGAATGTGTATGTGCATGTCGCGCTTGCGTATGAAATCGAGGCTCATGCCGAGGCGCTCGGCTCGCGCCTTGATGCAGGTCAGAGCGGTCTGCGCGGATTCCTGCATCACTTCGCCAAGCTTGCCCGTGAGCCGCACGCCGCCGCGACCGTTGACGAGCGTGGCCTCTATTTGCAACACTTCGCCGCCGACTTCCGTCCATGCCAGCCCAGTCGCCAGTCCCACTTCGCTTTCCGCCGCCACGCCCTGCTGCCTAAACCGTATCGGCCCCAGCATCTCGCGCACGCGTTCATCCGTGACGACATCCTTGAAATTCTCGACCGCGTCTTCCGAAACGAATTTGCGGGCCACCTTTCTCATGCACGAGCCAATCTCGCGCTCCATATTGCGCACGCCCGCCTCGCGCGTGTAGTGGCGAATGATTTCCAGCAAGCCCGAGTCTGTAAACTCGACCTGCTCGGCCTTCAGCCCATTGCCTTCGGCCTGCTTCGGCACCAGATGGCGCTTGGCGATTTCCAGCTTCTCGCGCTCCGTATAACCGGAGAGCCGTATAATCTCAAGACGGTCTTGCAAGGGGGGCGGAATCGTGTGCAACACGTTCGCGGTCGCGATGAAGAAGACGCGCGAAAGGTCGTATTCAACATCAAGGTAGTGGTCTTGAAAAGTGTTGTTCTGCTCAGGGTCGAGCACTTCGAGCAGCGCCGATGACGGGTCGCCGCGAAAATCAGCGCCGAGCTTATCAACTTCGTCGAGCAAGATAAGCGGGTTGACCGTTCCGGCCTTCTTCATCATCTGAATTATCTGGCCGGGCAGCGCGCCGATGTAGGTGCGCCGATGACCGCGGATCTCCGCTTCGTCGCGCACGCCGCCCAAAGAGAGGCGGACAAACTTTCTGCCCGTCGCGCGCGCGATGGATTTGCCCAGCGAAGTCTTGCCCACACCCGGCGGGCCGACGAAACAAAGAATCGAACCCTTCGGATTTTTGACCAACTGGCGCACGGCCAAGTATTCGAGAATGCGCTCCTTGATTTTTTCCAGCCCGTAGTGGTCTTCATTCAAGACCTCTTCGGCTTTCGAGAGGTCTCGAATCTCTTTCGATTTCTGCTTCCAGGGCACGCTCAGCAGCCAATCAATGTAGGTGCGCGAGACCGTTCCTTCCGCCGACATCGGCGGCATGGCTTCGAGGCGGTGCAATTCCTGCATCGCCTTCTCTTTGGCCTCCTCCGACATTCCGGCCTCTTCAATCTTCTTCTTCAACTCTTCGAGTTCGGCCTTTTCGTCCTTGCGCCCAAGCTCTTTGTGAATGGCCTTGATTTGCTCGTTGAGGTAATACTCCTTCTGCGCTTTCTCCATCTGCCGCTTGACGCGCGTTTGAATCGTGCGGTCGAGTTGGCGTTTCTCCAGTTCGGTTTCAAGGAGTTCGATTAAGCGCTGAAGGCGGGCCTGGGTGGAGAAAATTTCCAGCAGCCCTTGCTTGTCTTCGACCGAGATGCGCAGTTGCGAAGCGAGCGCGTCGGCCAGATGCGAAGGGTCTTGATTGCGCAGCGCGGTTTGCAGCGCATCTGTCTGCGCGTCGGGCGCGAGCCTCAAGTGTTGTTCGACGAGAGTGTTGATTTTCTGTAGAAACGGCTCCAGGCGCGCCGCGTCTTCATTGACGACGGGCGCGCGGCGGATGAGCGCTGTGAACGCGCCGTTGTTGTTTTCGACGCGCACGGTGGTCGCGCGCTCGCGGCCCTCGACCACAACCTTAATCTGCCCGTTGTCCTGCTTTTGCGATTGCAGGATGCGGCCCAGCGTGCCGACTCCATAAATCTGCTCGGGCGTCGGCTCGTCAATGCTGGCGTCGTGCTGCGTGGCGAGAAAGATAGTGCGGTCGGCGGAGAGCGCTTCTTCGAGCGCGCGCACGCTCCCGGCGCGTCCAATCTTGAAAGCAACTTTGGTGAAGGGGAAAATGACGACATCGCGAATCGGCACCATCGGATAACGCGCAATGTCGGCGGGGCTGCGGTCTGAATATTCTTCCATAACTCGATTTAACTCTTTCGCCGAAAACTCCAACAGCTAGTGAAGAAGGGCGAGCGGCATTCAAAGCGGCTGCTCGCCCTTGTTTTGCTGACAAGCTTAATTGTAAAACATTTCCGCGATGCGCGCCACTAAGTAAGTAAAAAGGTAAAAGGTAAAAGGCAAAAGTTAAGCGGCGGGAATTATCCCAGTCTTCACTTTTGCCTTTCCACTTTTTGGTGTTCCTCTTCTGTGCTCGTGTGGATGAGCGGGGCGCTCTGCTAGTTGATTTTCATCAGCGCTTTATTACTGGCGACGCCGCGCAGGGTGAAGCTCACCCACACGTCTCCGGCGTGGGCTATCTCGTCAGGAAGCTTGACGATGATTTGCGTTAACCAACCGTGGTTCGTCACCGTGCCGACGTATTCAACGGGCAGCGAGTAGATTCTATGTTGAGCGTCTTCGGCCTGAACGTTGAAGATGGAAGCGTTTTCGCCGGATTGCAAATCCGCGTATTGAGCGAACAGAGCGACGCGGGTACGCTGGTCTGTGCCGAAATTGAAGAGAGAGTTGACGGAAAACGGTTCGCGGAGCCAGGTCGCGGCATTGAGCGCGATGGCGCGTCCTGAAGTCTGGTCTGTGAGCAAAGCGGGCGGAGCCGGGCCGCTAATCGTCAAGCTCGCCGTTATCCGGCCGCGCGTGGTGCTTCCCGTCGGATTGCTTAAAGTGAGATTGAGCGTCTCATTGCCCTCGGCCACCTCGTCATTATTAATATGCACGACGAAGCCCTTCATGGTTTCGCCCGGAGCGAAGCGCAACGTGCCGGATGCGGCGACATAATCCAGACCGGCCAAAGCGGAATAATCGCTCGTGGCATAATCAATCGTTGATTCGCCGCTGATATAGCCGTTGCGGGTGACTGTGACGTAGGCGTCGGTGCCTTCATTGGTGTAATAACTGGCGGAGATGAACTCTAGGTAGATGGGCGAGGCATCGAAGTTAACGGTCAGATTTCTGTTGACGAAGCCGAACGTACGGTTGTCTGTCGTGAACTGTTTAGTGCTTGGATAATAACCCCAACTAGACGTTGTGGGCGTGAGCGTATACGTTCCGTTCTCCGGCAGATTGCCGATAAAATAGTTTCCATAGATGTCGGTCTGAACCGTCGTCGAGACGGTGCCGCTCAGTGTCAACGTGATGCCGCTGAGGCCGGGGCTGCTTCTGCCGTCGAAGCGGCTGCTGTCTGCTACTCGCCCGCTCACGCTGTAAAGCGGAATGGGCGTTGGTGTCGGCGTCGGTGTCGGGATGGCGGAAAAGGTCTGCCAGGCGGGAGTCCAACTCGTTCCGCTGTTACTGACAATCAGAACCTGGTTTGTCCCATCAGGGTTCATCGCATAAATTTTCTCGATGCCCGAACTGTCGAGCCTGACAAATGCGATTCTGTCATCCTGCGACCATGAGGGTTGCGCCTCGTTGCTGCCTTCGGTGTTCGTGACGTTGATTTGATTACTTCCGTCGGCGTTCATCACGTAAATATCGTGGCGGCCATTGCGGATGGAGGTGAAGGCTATCTTTGTGCCGTCCGGCGACCACGCCGGGTCGCGGTCATCGCCCGAATTGGTGGTGAGGCGCGTCTGAAGGCTGCCATCGGCGTTCATCACGTAGATGTCAACGTTGAAATTTCCATCACGACGGCTCGCAAAAGCTATCTTCGTGCCGTCGGGCGACCAAGCCGGCTCGGTCGAAGCGCCGTAGACCTCATTAATCGAGCCGGTGTTGTAAAGCTGGCTGGTCGTGAGCTTCCGCGCATCGTTGCCGTCGGTATTGACCGTCCAGATGTCAGCCTTGCCGACGCCGTCTCTGTTGCTGACGAACGCTATTCTGCTGCCGTCCGGCGACCAGGCCGGGTCAATGTTTATCCAGGGAGCGGTCGAAGCCGTAATCGGTATTTGATTGCTCCCATCGGCGTTCATCCGGTAGATGTTAAAAGTGCTGCCCTCGCGGTTGCTCTCGAAGATGAGTTGAGCGCCGTCGGGCGACCAGGCGGGAAAGCGGTCGTCGAGGCCGTTATTCGTCAGCCGCGTCTGGTTCGTTCCGTCGCGGTTAATCACGTAAATCTCTGTGGACGTATTGCCGCTGCCGCCGAATGTAAACGCGATTTTACGGGGCACTTCGCTTTGAGCCGCGACGGTCGCAGCGTCAGGCAAAAGTATAATGAGGCCGCAGAGCACGGCCACACCAAGGCACAAGATTGAGAGATAACGCATCAAAAAATCCGGTTAATAAAAATTGATTTGACGAAGAAAGAGTTGCGCTCACAGGGGCGAGCGTTTGAGATGCAGGAAACACCAGTAGAGATTACTGGCCGGCGTTAAATTATTGAATTTTTTGGGACGGGCGCGCTTTTAAGCAGCCGCGCCGTCAACGCCCGTCAAGCCTTCGCCGGGAATGGCACGGCGGCGTTCGACCATCTCGGAGGTAATGATGAACTCCTTGATGCGTTTTTGCGAGGGCAGCGTGTACATGGCGTCGAGCAGCAGGTCTTCGGGAATCATCATGGCGCAGCAGATAAGAGCCACACATCCCATGCCCATCGCCCAACGTGCGCAGTCCGCGCGTCTTTTACTTTCGCTCGATACCGGAACTGGTTGCCGTACTCGTCGGTCCGCTTTGATTCTTTATAACGAAGCGAGATTTCCCTGACATTGAATTCTGGCAGCGCGTGCAACTCCTGCGACTCAGAAATGCCGTTGTGATTGGTATCTTGCCAGAGCCGCAAGTTAAAGTAGATAGCATCGTGTGTATCTATCAGACCGTCGCTGTTACCGCCATTAACTGGCTGATCGTACACCGCCAGCGCTAGGAACCCATTCGGTTCATCCGCTGGTGGTTGGGGCGTGTAGTTACCAAACAACTCTCGGCCTCGGTCAATTGTGCCGTTGCCGTCACGGTCTAAGGCCAGCCACGCATCATCCGAACCAGCGATAGTCCACGCCAACCTGAGCAGTTCCCCTGAGTTATACAAGTCAAAGCTCACACCAGCGGCAACGCTTGAGAGCGCGAATCCGTTGCCACTGACATCAATCAGGATCGGACTGCCCCCGCGAAATTCATCTCCTGAGTATTCATAATTAACCCAAGTTGCCAGTTATTGAATGAACGCCTTATCAACTTGATAGGCA
>CAZEZJ010000381.1:0-5209 GCA_964516695.1 uncultured Blastocatellaceae bacterium | reverse complement strand
GTCGGCAACTCCAACACCGCTGCCGCTCCCGCCAACTGTTTTCGCCAATACCCCAACTGCTGCTCTAAGACTTCGCCCTGCAAAACCCCGCGCTGCCACACCGCATAATCCGCATACTGTATCGCTAACTCTCCGAGCGGAGATGCTTGCCCCTCAACAAACGCGGCATACAGTGTCGCCACTTCCTTGACTAAGACACTCATCGACCAGCCGTCACTGATGATGTGATGCATCGTCAGCAGCGCGATGTGTTCTTCCGCTGAAAGCCGCAGCAGCGTCACACGTAGCAGCGGCCCCGTGCTTAAGTCGAAGCTCTGCCGTGCCTCCTCTTGGGCCAACTCTCGCCCCACTTGCTCGCGCTCCGTGGCCTCCAAGCCGGAGACATCAATGACTGGCAACAGTACCTTCTGCTCCGCGGCGATGCGTTGGACGGGATGGCCCGCGACGCTCTCGAAGCTGGTGCGTAGCGCTTCGTGGCGGCCGACTATCCGGTGCAGCGTGCGACGGAGCGCGGGCAGGTGAAGACGACCGCGCAGGCGCAAGGCGGAAATCATGTTGTAGGCTGTATCGCCGGGGTTGAGTTGGTCGAGCAGCCACAATCGTTGCTGGCCGTAGGAGAGTGGCAAGTCGTTAGTGCGCGCTGCGCGCTCAATCCGCAGCACGCTAGGCGCACATCCGAGCCGCGCGTCAATGTGACGAGCGAGCGCGGAGACTGTCGGATGTTCAAAAACCGCGCGTAAGGGGATTTCGACGCCGAGTGCTTCGCGAAGGCGGGAGACGCTTTGCGCCGCGAGCAGGGAGTGGCCGCCGAGGTCGAAGAAGTTGTCCTCGGCGCTCACCTCGCTCACGCGAAGCAATTCCTGCCACACGCCAGCCACTATCTCTTCGGTGGCCGTTCGCGGCGCGATGAATCGCCCGGCGTCCGCGCGCTCGACGCTCGCCGCCGGCAACGATTGACGGTCAACCTTCCCGCTCGGCGTCAGCGGCAGTTGCCGCATCTCCATCCAGGCCGCCGGAACCATGTACTCCGGCAGTCGCGCCTTCAAGTATTCGCGCAGTTCCAAGGCATCCGGCGCAGGCTGCTGCTTCGCCACGTAGTAAACATCCAAACGCCGCTCGTCATGCTCGCCTCGCGCCACCACCGCCGCTTCGCTGACGTTTGGATGAGCGGTGAGCACGGCCTCGATTTCGCCTAACTCGACGCGATGGCCGCGAATCTTCACCTGGCGGTCGCGGCGGCCAACGAAGAGGAGGCTGCCGTCTGCGAGGCGGCGGCCAACGTCTCCCGTGAGATAAGTGCGGTGGTCGCCGCCCGCAGCGTCAGGCAGAAAGACCGCACGCGTGAGTTCGGGCTGTCGCCAGTATCCCTTTCCGAGGTAGGCGCTCTTAATCGCAATTTGGCCGGCGCCGAAGCCCTCGACCTCTTCGCCCGCTTCGTTGAGCAACAAGACTTCCGTGTCTTCGACCGGATAGCCGACGGGAACGCTGTTGCCGTTAATCTGCGTCTTATGGCCGATGAAGTGTTGAAGCGTAACGGTTGACTCGGTTGGCCCAAGCCCGTTGACGAAGATGCATTCGGGCGGGAAATGTTTCCTGCACAATTCGACATCCCGCTTGAAGACCTCTTCCCCGCCGAGGACGACCAGACGGATGAAGGGGAAACTGTCCGAGTCCTTCAGACCACTGACGAAGAAGCGGTAGAGCGTCGGCGTCGAGTGATAAATCGTCACGCCCCGTTCAACCAGCCACTTAGGCAAAGCCTCGAACCCTTCATCCCGCACGTCGAACGGGCACAGCGCCGCTCCGTTCAACAGCGCTCCGAAGATGTCCATCACCGCTGCGTCGAAGCTGTAAGAGGAAAGGAGCGTGAGTTTGTCGCGCGCGCTGACGTGTAGATTGTTGGTGTAGTTTCTGATGTGATGCAGCACATTGCAATGTGTCTGCATCAAGCCCTTCGGGCGGCCCGTCGAACCCGATGTATAGAGAATATAAGCGACGGCATCAGGCGATACTGCTGCCGTTGGCGGCGCGTCTTGGCGCGGCGTCGCGTCTAAGGCATCTATGTTGACGATGCGTCTTGTGCCGCCGGATAGCTTCTGAGCGAGCGCGAGGTTTTTGTCGTTGGTGAGAATCGCAGACGCCTGCGAATCTTCAACGATGTAAGCGATTCTCTCCTCTGGGTAGAGCGGGTCGAGCGGAACGTAGGTCAGACCGGCCTTTAAGGCTCCCATGATGCCCGCGACCAACGGCGCATCGTGCTCGAATAGTAAAGCCACCCTCTCTTCCATGCCCGCGACCTGGGCCAACAACGCGTTTGCCACACCAGCCGACAACTCATCAAGTTCGCTGTAAGTCCAGCGGCACGTTCTCGTCTCGACAGCGATGCTCTCCTGAAAATCCCGCACCCGTCGCTGAAAACAACTGATGATGGATTGCTCCATCTCTTTCTTTTCAAATTCAACGAAGGGCTGAGTTGGCCTGACGGTATCAGGCCGTGCTAAGAGTTGTTGTCGTCGCTCATCTGTGGATAGTAGCGGCAGTGTCGAAAGCCGCTGTCGCGGGTTGGCGGCAGCAGCTTCCAGCAGAGTTCGCAGATGATTCAACATCCCTCTGGCCGTTGTCTCTTCAAACAAATCCGTGTTGTAGGTCAGGGTCAGTTGAATCTCATCGCCGCGCTCTGACGCGTAGAGAGTCAGGTCAAATTTCGAGTCGTACTGGTTGGAAGACAGACCTTCAATGGATAACCCGGCCAACTCGATTCGCTGTTGCGAGGTGTTGAGCAGATTGAACATCACCTGAAAGAGGGGCGGATGACTGAGGCTGCGTTCCGGTTGTAGCTCCTCTATCAAGCGCTCGAAGGGCACATCCTGATGGGCGTAAGCGCCGAGACAAACTTCGCGCACTCTGCTTAACAACTCGCGGAAGCCGGGGTCGCCCGACAAGTCAGTCCGCATCACGAGCGTGTTGAGGAACAACCCGATTAATTCTTCGGTTTCCGGCCGCGTGCGCCCGGCCACCGGCGTCCCGACAGAGATTTGCTCTTGTCCGCTGTAGCGATAAAGCAACGCCTGAAAACCCGCCAGCAGGGTCATAAACAGCGTCGTGCCCTCTTCGCGCGATAATGACTTCAAGCGGCCAGACACGTCCGCTTTGAGCCGCACGGCGAGACGATTGCCTTTGTGCGTCTGCACACTCGGCCGCGGCCTATCCGTCGGCAACTCCAACACCGTTGCCGCTCCCGCTAACTGCTTCCGCCAATACGCTAACTGCCGCTCCAATTCCTCGCCCTGTAAATATTCTCGCTGCCACTCTGCATAGTCAGCATACTGAATCGCTAACTCTCCGAGCGGTGACGCTTGCCCTTCGACGTATGCACCGTAAAGGCTTGCCACCTCACGAATCAACACGCCCATTGACCAGCCATCGCTGATGATGTGATGCATCGTCAACAGCGCGATGTGTTCTTCCGCTGAAAGCCGCAGCAGCGTCACACGCAACAATGGCCCCATGCTTAAATCAAATCCGCGCCGCGCTTCCTGCTGCGCTAAACGTCGCCCCACTCGCTCGCGCTCTGTGGCTTTCAAGCCGGAGACATCAATGACTGGCAACAGTACTTTCTGCTCCGCGGCGATGCGTTGGACGGGCTGACCGCCGACGCTCTCGAAGCTGGTGCGCAGCGCTTCGTGGCGGCCGACTATCCTGCGCAGCGTGCGGCGCAGGGCAAGGAGATTGAGGCGACCGCGCAGGCGCAAGGCGGAAGTCATGTTGTAGGTGGGGTCGGCGGGGCTGAGTTGGTCGAGCAGCCATAGTCGTTGCTGGCCGTAGGAGAGTTGGCAAACGGACGCAGATGCGGCGGGGCGGCGCGTAATCCTTGTCGCCCTTGTAACGTTAATTCCTTTCTTTTTGAGCGCCCACTCAAAGAGCTTATGCTTGTCCGTCAGGGGCTTGCTCGATACGGTGTTGCTTTCTGACATACTTCTTAATTCGTCTAATCAATGAGCAGAGGATTGAGCGCAAGTCTTCAGCGCAGCACGGCATCATCTGCCAGCGGCATGATTGGCTCGTAGTTTCTGCTCACGAGAAACTCTGGCCGCCGCTGCTCGCGGCCCTGCGGAATGTTCTCCACGCTGTTGAACGTGATGAAGACGACTACACGGTCGAAGGGCGAGATGTTGCTCGGTGAGCCGTGCACGATGTTGCCATCGAAGAACAACACCGAACCGGCCTCGCCCTTGGGCGCTACCATCCCGTATTTCTCGACCAGCCCTGCTACCACCTCTTGGTCCAGCGAATACTTGAGATTGGCCGTCAGGTTCGGCAACCACGCCGGGCTATCCTGATACGGTTGAGGGCGGTTTTTCTTGCTCCTGTACCACTCGTCCTTGGCCGCCACCTCAATGACGCCCTCCCTATGCGAGCCGGGGATGAGGAACAGCGGGCCGTTAAACTCGTTAATCTCGTGCAGGTAAACGGCGACGTTTGCCACACGCGGCTTAGCCAGCCCGTCCTCGTTGCGCCAGAAAACATAGTCTTGATGCCACTCCCACACGTCGCCGCCAAACGCCGCCTTCGTGTTGATTTTGAACTGGTAGACATAGACCTCGCTCCCGACAATCCGCATCGCCGGTTCAACGATGCGCGGCAACTGCGTCAGCCGGCCGAAGACCGGATTCGAGACGTGTGAACCGTAGACGGAGCGCACGGAACGGCCCTCCTTTTCGAGAACGCGGCGAGGCGAGTCCTCCTTGAAGATGGACGGAAGTTCGGCCTTCATCGCCTCGACATCGGGCTGCGACAAATGGCCCGGCAGGAAGAGGTAGCCGTTCTCCTCATAAAAGCTTAATTGTTCTTCATTGATTGACATGGCGCGTGCCTCCTGTTTCATCATTTCGGGGAGCATGGCTGGCGTCTCATCGCTATCTCTATTTGTGACGCGTAAAACGAGAGCGGTCTGGGCGGAGATGCCCGTTGCGGTCTTGGTGAGGAATCATGTTACTGAAAGCTGGTTCGCTGTTTCCCGTTTATGGACGGGGGCGCGAGGTTTATCACAGCTCGCCCTTCATCATGCCCGGCTCTCCGGCCTCAAGTTCCTGTTGGGCCAACATCACTTCGATACTTTCGTCCGACAGTTGTTCTATTTCGATGAAGGTGAGGGCAATCTCTTCGACCACTTCCCTGCCTCCCCACTGCTCGCTTACAGCCTCCACCA
>CAZEZJ010000380.1:806-5213 GCA_964516695.1 uncultured Blastocatellaceae bacterium | reverse complement strand
CGGTCAATCCGTGACGGCAGACGTGCCCGGCGCTTTTCCGCGCTACAGCGACGAGGCCGCGCTCGCCTCCCAGCCGGAAGCTATCATTATGTCTGTTGATAGTTCGATGGACCAGAACAACGCCAAACCAGCCGCGTCGCTGGAAAAATCTGCGGCGGTGAAAAGCGGCAGAGTTTACGGCATCAACGGCGACCTGCTTTCGCGTCCCGGGCCGCGCCTCGTCGAAGGCTTAGAGCAGATGGCGCGCGCCCTTCATCCAGAAGCCTTCAAGAGATGACCACGAGCAGCACGAAACTCGAACACAGCACAAACGCGCCTCTGCTTGCGGATGGCACGCGCTCGACGTTTCGTCGCACGCTCGTCGTGTGTTTGAGTCTACTCTTCGCGTTGTTCTGCACAATCATCATCACTTCTGTTATCGGCAGCCAGCGCCTTCCCCTCTCATCCTCCCTGTGCGCGCTTCTAACGGGCGGAAGCAACTCGTGCGGGCTGACCGAACAGGAGCGAGCAATCCTGCTCGACATACGATTGCCGCGCATTCTGCTGGCGGCAGTAGTGGGCGCATCGCTGGCGGCGGCGGGCGCGGCCTATCAGGCGCTCTTGCGCAACCCGCTGGCCGAACCCTACCTGCTCGGCGTCTCAAACGGCGCGGCGGTCGGGACCATGATTGCGCTCGTCTTCTTCGGCACGCAGGAATGGAGCCGGCCTGTGATGGCTTTCGCGGGCGCGCTGGCCGCGACCTTTGCCGTTTATCAATTGGCACGCGGGCGGGCCGGAGCGACGCCGGAGAAGTTGATTCTGGCGGGCGTTATCGTGACGACGTTTCTCTCTTCGGCCATTGTTTTCATCACCACCTTGATGGACGCAACGCGCATCCGCTCCTTCACCTTCTGGCTGCTCGGCGACCTGTCGGGAACTTCGGGCAGCTTGCTTGGCATAGCCGCGGCGGCGGCTCTCGTCGGCGTCGCCGCGCTCGCCTTTAACGCGCGCCCTTTGAATCTGCTGATGCTTGGCGAGCGCGATGCTTTCGATTTGGGTGTGGAAGTGGCGCGCGTGCGCTTGATGGTCTTTCTGGCGGCGAGTTTGCTGGTCGGCGCTTCGGTTGCGTCGTCCGGTTCGGTTGGATACGTGGGCCTAGTCGTTCCGCATCTGGTGCGCCTTTCAATCGGCAGCGATAACCGGACTGCGATACCGGCGGCGGCGCTCTCCGGCGCGCTGTTTGTCGTCGTGGCCGACACCATCGCGCGCACTATCATCGCGCCGCGCGAGTTGCCCGTCGGCGCCATCACCGCGCTGATTGGAGCGCCGCTGTTCATCTATCTTTTGCGGAGAAGTTAGCCGATGCTCGAAGCGATTGATTTATCTGTCAGCTACGGAGCGCGCGCGGTGTTGAAGAATGTCACGCTGCGCACGGCACCAGGCATCGTGACGGCCATCATCGGCCCAAACGGAGCTGGCAAATCGACCTTGATGCGCGCCTTAAATGGCTCGCTCGCGCCCGCGCGCGGCGAAGTCTTGCTCGACGGCAAGCCTTTGCGCTCTCTCGCGCGCAGAACGACGGCGCGCCGCATCGCGGTCGTCGCGCAGGAAGCGGAGTTGCGTTTTCCGGTGACGGTGTTGGAGTTTGTGCTCGGCGGTCGCTATGCGTGGTCGAGCACGGGCGCGTGGGGTTGGGAGACCGAGCGCGATTTGGAAATCACACGTGCGGCGCTGCGCGAGACCGAGATGGACGACTTCAGCGGTCGTTTAATGAACGAGCTATCGGGCGGAGAACGCCAGCGCGCGGTGTTGGCCCGCGCGCTGGCGACAGAAGCGGGCATCCTGCTGCTCGACGAGCCGACGGCTAATCTTGACCTGGCGCATCAAGCCAGCCTGCTTGCCCTCGTGCGCGCACGCTGCGACACACGCCGGACGGCAGCCGTCATCGTCACACACGACCTTAACCTCGCCGCGGAGTTTGCAGATTATCTGCTGCTCGTGAAAGACGGCAGCGTGCTCGCCGGCGGACGCCCGCGAGAAGTGTTGACGCCGGACTTGCTCGAACAAGTTTTTGCGATACGAATTTTAGTTGACGCGCATCCTTTAACGGGCGCGCCACGCATCACGCCGGTGCATGAAACGCGCCGGTTAACTTAAACAACCAACGAGCGACGGAACAGGGAAGGCGGTGCAAAGCCGCCACTGCCCGCGCAACTGTAAGCGGCGACAACGCCCTGCAAGCTTGAGCCACTAACTTCGAAAGGATGAAGTAGGAACCTAGAACAATGAACTGTTAAGAGCTTGCTTGTCATTCATCGTTCATCGTTCCGACTTCATCGTTAACAGGTTTGGGAAGGCCGAGGGCGCTGGCGATTCTTTAGGGAATCAGAGCCGCGAGTCAGGAGACCTCTCCGTTCGTTCATTTCAAGCTCGCACTGCGACGGGCAGGAGAAGCTCAAATGATAAAGATAAAAAGAATCACAGAACCGCGAAAAAGTTTTCTGTCACACAAGTCTTCTTTTTCGGCACGGATGGCAGGTTGTGTGGCATTGCTGATTTTGGCGTGCGCATTTTCGAGCGGCGTTTTCGCGCAAGGTGGCGCGAGCGTTGGGGGGCGTGTGACGGATGAAATGGGCGCTAATGTGGCTGGCGCTGAGGTGCGACTAAGAGCGCGCAATGGTGTCACGCTCTTTGCGCGGACAAACGTTGAAGGCGTTTATGGCTTTACGGGACTAGGCCATGGCGAGTATGTGCTGGAAGTTAAAGCCAACGGCTTTGCCGCGCAGGCTTCGGAGGACTTTCGCGTCGAACGCGGGGCGGAGCTTTCGCGCAACTTTCAGCTTTCCGTGGCATCGCTAAGCGAAACAATCGTGGTCGTCGCCAGCGGAACACCGCAGCGCGTCGATGAAGTCTCGAAGGCTGTGACGCTCGTTGAAGAACAGCAGCTTGAAGACAAGCACGAGTTAACATTGCCGGAAGCTTTACGCGGCACGCCGGGCCTGCGCGTTCAGCAGCAAGGGTCTTACGGCTCTTTAACCAGCTTGCGCTTGCGCGGTCAAAGAAACTTCGACACGGCGTTGCTCTTGGACGGTCTACGCGTGCGCGACGCTTCCGACATCAACGGCTCGTCGCTGCCCTTCATCACAGACCTGCTGCCCGCCAATCTGGACCGCGTTGAAATCCTGCGCGGCTCAGGCTCTTCGATTTACGGCACAAACGCCATCGGCGGCGTCATCAACCTCGTTTCGAAGACGGGCACGGGCAGCCCGCGCTTTGAAGCCAGCATGGAGGGGGGCAGTCTCTCTTTGTTTCGCGAACGCTTGCAGGCTTCGGGCGGCGCGGGCCGTCGCGCGGGCTTCAGCTTCGGCGTGACGCGGCTAGACGTGCGGCGCGGCGTTGACGGCAATGACGAATACGGCGACACGGCTGGCGGCGGTCGTTTTCAATTCGACGCCACGCCCTCCATCACCATCGCGGCCAGTTTCTACGGCACGCTCTCCAACGCGCGCATCAACGACAACCCGTTTGCGCTGCCCGGAGCCTTTACGACAGGCGAGCAGTATCCGCAGGCCCGGCCCGGAACGACGTTTCAACCGGACTTTAATAATCCAGACCAAGGCCGCCGCAATCGCCTGCTCGTCGGCTCCGTGCGCTACACACAACGCGCGAGCGAAGCCTTCTCTTACACTGTCGCGTACCAACGCGTTTCCACGCGGCGTCGCAACTACAACGGCGCTCAGATTGACCCGCGCTTCTCAACCTTCTACCCGTTCGGGGAGTTTGAGTTTATCGGCCTCAACAGCGGCTCGATTGATACGTTCGACGGGCGCGCTAATTTTCGTCTGGGCCGCTCGCATCTCATCACCGCCGGTTTCGAGTTTGAGCGCGAAAGCCTCTTTCAGAATTTCACCAGCGCCTTCTCAAACAATGAGGGCACGACTGACCGCCAGCGCACCTTCGCCGTCTTCGGGCAAGACCAAATCTACCTGCTCGACGACCGCCTGCAAATCTCCATCGGCGTGCGCGGGCAGTCTTACAAGATTCGTGCGGCAGACCGCCCGGGTTTCCTCGGCAGTGTTGAGACTGAAGGCTCCTTTACGGGCGACGGCTCAATCGCTTATTTCATTCGCTCGACGGGAACAAAGCTGCGCGCTCACGCCGGCAACGGCTTTCGCGCTCCTTCGCTGTTCGAGCGTTTTGGTGAGGGGACGTTTTCGGGCGTAGGCTTCGCGCGCTTCGGTGACCCGACGCTGCGTGCGGAGCAATCCGTCAGCGCCGACGGCGGCTTCGACCAACGCCTCTTTGACGACCGCCTGCGTTTCGGCGCGACATATTTCTACACGCGTCTACAACGCAGCGTCACCTTCACGGGCTTTGCCTCCGACCCGCTCGGCGTCGGGCGCTTCAGCGGCTACGTCAACAATCCGG
>CAZEZJ010000380.1:0-792 GCA_964516695.1 uncultured Blastocatellaceae bacterium | reverse complement strand
TGAGGCCGCGCCCTTGCGCCGGACAGAACTGCGCGCCTCATACACTTACACCAACAGCGACCAATTTGTGCCCGCAACGGGGCTGCAAAGAGAGTTTGTTATCCCGCATCACCAGTTTGGCCTGAGCCTCAATCAACGCTACCGGGCCTTCGCTTTTAACTTCGACATCAACCGCACGGGAGCTTACCTCGCTCCCATCTTCGAAACGGATTTCCCGTTTCGCACGGCGATTCTCCGCTTCAAGGGCTACACGAAGGCTGACCTCTTCGCCAGCTACGAGCGCGTCTTAACGGAGCGCGTCAGGCTCATTCTCTTCGGCGGTATGGAAAACATCTTCGACGAGGAATACTATGAAAACGGCTTTCGCGCGCCAGGCGCTCTCGGCAGAGGCGGGGCCAGAGTCAGGTTTTAATTGAGAATTACAGGACGGTAGTAAAAGCATGGACGTTGCCCGCCTTCGTGACCTGAAAGACAGCGTGGATTGAATCACACGAATCTGTTTATCGCTCAGGTCAGGAAGGTGGGCAACGCCCACGCCGTCGTGTGGTTTGCCACCCTACGGTTGATGTAAATTCGGAAGCCCGTTACAGAGCGCAGCCGAACTAGCAACGTATTATTTTGTAGTGCCGTAAAATTTAGTCAACACGGGTAGCCGCGCGGTCAAGGTCAGCTTTGGTCAGAAGACCGCCGACTAGGAACAGAATGCCGAGCAGCAAGTGGATGATATGGTCCATCCGTCCGAGTTCGAGTTGGCCCGCAATCACTTTCCACAAATTCGGGTCTGAGGGCATC
>CAZEZJ010000379.1:0-5216 GCA_964516695.1 uncultured Blastocatellaceae bacterium | reverse complement strand
CGCGCAGTCGCTCGCGGGCGAACAATCGCAAACGGAAGCCATCGTTCACGGAGCGCCGCCGCAGAATCTCACCCTTGAAGCGGAGGATGAAATTATTTACGCGGGCGGGGTGCTCGGACTGCTGCACGCGGCGGTAATGAGCTACAGGTACAAACGGCGCGTGATGGTTTTCGACGCACACGGCGTCGGCCAAACTCATCGCGATTGGAATATCTCGGACGAAGAACTCAAAGAGTTTGAGCGCGCCGGACTCTTTACGAAAGAGGAGACGGAAGCAGCGGTCGCCAATCGTTATCGCTCCGGCTTCGTCAAGTTTCACGATACGGCTTCGCGCGTGAAGACGCCGCCGCTCTGGATTGACGGCGTGCTCGATGTCGCCGTCGAGGCCGACAAGCTGCTCAAGCTGGCGGCGGCGAAAATCGAGCGGAGTCAAACAAATTCGGTGTTGGTTGACGGCCTGCGCTTTGTTCGTTGCTACGTGCAGCCGGAGAGAGTCGCGGTTGAAGTTGAAGAAGTGCGGACAAGGCGGCGGCGGCTTTTCGGCGCGCGCCTCTTCGTGGATTCGACGGGGACAAACTCGCCCGTCTCGCGCCAACTTAACGACGGGCGCTCAATCACGCACGTCTGCCCGACGGTCGGCACCCTGGCGCGCGGCTTTGTGCGCGGGGAAGAACCCGACAAGGTTGATTTCAGCGTCGGTGAGATTTTGGTCAGCAACGAGGATGCGCGCGACCACCGGCAGTTAATCTGGGAAGGCTTCGCGGGCAGCCGCCAGCGCGACGATTACACGACCTATCTCTTCTTTTATGACGCGGTCAATTCGCCCGCGGACAAATCTCTGCTCGCGCTTTTCGAACATTACTTTGAATCCCTACCGCGCTACAAACGCAAGGGAACGCAATGGCGCGTGGTCAAGCCCGTCTTCGGTTACATCCCCAGTTTTCACAATCACGGCTGGGCCAATCGCAAGCGCACGGCAGAGGCGCGCGTGATGCTCATTGGCGATGCCGCCGGACTCTCAAGCCCTTTGACCTTCTGCGGCTTCGGCTCACACGTGCGCAACCTGCACCGCCTGACGCATCTCACACAACTCGCGCTCGAAGCCGACTTGCTTGATGAGACGGCGCTCAACGAGATAAACGCTTACGAAGCACGCGTCGCGCAGATGTCTAGCTTCGCGGAATTCTTGCGCCCGACGGCCAAGAGCGAGCCTGCTGCCGTTAACGAAACCCTCAACGCCGTGATGGCCGCGCTTCATAGTCTTGATGAACGCGTGCGCCGCGAGCTTTTTCAGGACCGGATGAGTTTTAGCGCGCTCAAAGGTCTTTTGAGCCAGACCGCGCGCCTGTACCCGCGCATTTTCAAGCGCGTGCGCGAACATCTCGGAGCGCGCGGCACTTTCTGGTGGCTCACGGACATTGCCGCCGCCGCCTTCAGCGAAAGAAGAGGCGCGCGAGCGCTGCCCGCCGCCCAATCATCGGCAGACGCCGCGCAAGAGTTTGCACGCCAAGTCCGCTTTTATAAAAGCCGGCAGAGCGCAGGCGACCATCGCTAAGCGCCCGACGCTTGATAGTCTGCCGAATCAAAGTGCAAAAAAAAGATGCCGGAGCGGAATACGAAAACTGCTCCGGCATCTTTCATCAGTTAGTTGAAGAGTTTGGGAATTAAAGATGTGGTCTTGCAGCAACGGCTAATGGGGCTGTTAGCACAAGAGTTGGTCTTTCATCCCTTCATCTCTTTAGTTAGGCGGCGGGTCGCCATCGACCGTTCTGCCGCTTGGAAGATTCGGTGGCGGGTCGCCGTCCGGCTGAGCCGCTCCATCATTAGTCAGCTCGTCGTCAGCCGGCGGCGGGTCGCCGTCAGCGGGCGGCGGGTCGCCTACACCCTGAGCGTACATCTCGCCACCCGTTTGCGACGGGTCGCTCATGGTCGCTCTGTCAACCTGTTCTTCGGACATGGTAATTTCTCCTTTGTGAGAGTTGCAATCAATCAAGTCCCGGCGGTCATTACGGGGCTACCGCCGGCTTGCTTTAGGGAAAACTGAACGTCCTCCCTTTTGAGGTAGCGCTCTAAAAACTCAGCGCCCCACTTCTGCCGGAGCTGGGTAAGTACGCGGTCGGCCTGCACTAAATCATCCTGCGCCGCGTTCTCGTTCTTTTGACGGCGATGGGCGCGCGCCGCAATCAACCACGCGCGCCACTGCGATTCTAACTGTTCCGCGCTGGCAAACCTATCTTTGGCTTCAATCGCAGCCGAGAGTGCGCTCTGCGCATCGCCCGCTTCGAGCAGCGCTTCCGAAAGCGCCAGCAGCGCTTTCGAGAGCAACGCGTAATCGCTCCCGCGCCGCGACATTTCGACCGCTGCTTCGCACTCACTTCGTCCGTCGCGCGTCGCGCCCGAGAGCGCTTGAGCCAGCCCGCGCGTAAACTTGGCTTCGATTGGAATCCCCTCGTATCGCGGCTCGGCCAGCTTGAGCGCTTCCGCGCTCTCAGCTTTGGCCTTCGCAAAATCCCGCTGGCTGAGCGCAATCTCAGCCCGGCGCAGATGAATTTCAGCGAGCACCGGCTTGTAATTGCCGACGGATTGACTCGCCAAACCATATGCTTCATCAAGCGACGCGTGGGCCTCATTATAAAGGCCCAGCCGCCATTGCACGTTGCCGCGATTCATCGCGTTGTAGATAATGCGCAAACTGAACTTGATAGACTTGTTGATGACGTAGCTTTGTTCATAACGCTCAAGCGCCTCGGGGTAGCGCTCCTGCTCGGTCAACACCATCGCTATCTCGGCATGTGCGAAGGCAATCTGCGGCAGATAGCCGGATTGCTGCGCCATCTCCAAATTCTGCTGAAAGGCATTGAGGGCCGCTGTGTAGTCGCCTTTGCGACGATTGGCCCGCCCGATTGAAGTCAGGCAGATGGCGGCGTTGGTTCGATAGCCGTTCTGCTTAAAGAAGGCGAGCGCCTGCTGCGCATAGGCCAGTCCGCTTTCCGTGCGCAGTTGTTGAATATGCAGCGAGGCCAGATTTTGCAGCACCACCGCTTCCGTAAACCGCGCCTTGTTTCTCCGCGCAAAATCGCGCGCCTGATTGTAGTTTTTCTCCGCCTCCTCATATTTGCCGGCGACGAACAACGCATAACCGAGTTCGTTCAAACCGAGCGCGAGCAAATCGTTAAGCCCGTGTTGCTGCGCGAAATTAATCGCTTCCGTCGCATACTGCTGTGCTTTATCGGGCGCGTTCTGGCTGTAGGCCAGACGGCTGAGTTGCAGCAGCGTGTAGATTTTCTGCGATTCATTGCCGCCAGCATTGGCGAGGTCAAGAGCGCGCTCCAATTGCCCGCCGGCGTCGGCCAGTTTGCCCGTCGTGATGAAGAGTTGGCCGCGCTCGTAGAAGACGCTCGCCTGCCCCTCGACATGGCTCAAAGCTGTGTAGAGAGCCTGCGCTTTATCAAAAGCGCTGAGCGCCGCCGGATTATTCTGCTGCCTGCCGTAGAGCACGCCGACGCGGAGGATGGGCAACGCATAGGCTGGGTCAAGCCGCGTCGCCTCAACGTAGTTCTCAATTGCCTTAGACTGCTGCTCTTCGTTCTTTTCATAGGCGCGTCCGAGATTAACGTAGACTTCGGGACGCTCCGGCGTCAACTGTGCTATTTCGGCGTAGGCTTTAATAGCCAGCGGTATATCATTTGAGACCATCGCGCTGATGGCATCAAGATAGAGTTTTTCCGTTGGCGGGAGCGCCGAGCGGTCAGGGACGAGCGCCGTGATGCGCAACAGCTCATCTTTCGCGCGGTCGGCATAACCTAACTCCATTAACGCTTCGGCAAGCCGCGCATGGGCCATCACGAAATTACCGTCAATCTCCACGGCGCGCTGTAGAGCCATGCTGGCCTGATGATACGCGCCGACATTGAGCGCGCCAAGCCCCTTATCATACCAAGCTTGCGCATCCGGCGAGGGCTTGGGCAATCTGGGTTCCCACAGTTTATTGACGGCCCAGATGAGCGCCGCCCCGATAATCAACACGAGGAGCACACTAAAGAGCGAGATGCGTGGGCGGCGCAGGGTTTCCGCCAGACTCAGCAGCGCGCTCGACGGCGCGGCGTGATGCGCAGAAGCGAGCCGCTTGATGCGATGCGAATCATGGCGCGCCGAGTCTTGCATGGCGCGCAGGTCGTGCAGCATCTCGTCCGCCGATTGATAACGCTCAGCGGGTTTCTTGGCGAGCGCCTTCATGGTGATGCGGTCGAGTTCTTTCGGCACGCGCGAATTGAAGACCGAAGGCGGCTGCGGGTGAACGTGTATGACCTGCGCGCCAATCTCGATGACGCTTGAGCCGGAGAAGGCTGGCTTGCCGGCGACACACTCATAGAGCATCGCGCCGAGAGCGAAGAGGTCGCTGCGCCCATCAACAGCCGCGCCCGTGGCCTGCTCCGGTGAAAGATAGAGCGGCGTGCCAACGACGACATCGCTGCGCGTACGCGTTGCCAGCAGCGTGCGCGCGTTCGGGTCGGCGCTTTGCTGGCTGTGGTCTTCGTGCAACTGCTTGGCGAGGCCGAAGTCCAAGACCTTAACTTGGCCGCGCTCGGTGATGATGACGTTCGAGGGTTTGATGTCGCGGTGAACAATGCCGTGCGCGTGCGCTTCGGAGAGCGCGGCGGCGACATCCGCGATAATCTCGATGGCGCGCCCGATGGTCAGTTGGCTGTTCTGCAACAGTTCGCTGACGAGTTCGCCTGTGACCTTTTCCATCACGATGAAGGGGCGACCGTCGTTCGTTTCACCGTAATCGTAAACGGTGGCGATGTTCGAGTGTTTTAAGACGGAGACGGCACGCGCCTCGCGCAGGAAACGAGCGCGGAAGTGATGGCCTTCGGATGCTTCGGAGAGAAACTTGATGGCGACGCGGCGGCCCAGATGCGTGTCTTCCGCTTCGTAGACGACACCCATCGCGCCCTCACCGAGCTTATCTATGATGCGATAATGAGAGACCGTCTCGCCGATCATCGGTCTGGGGCTTTCTCGATCCGGGACACGGAAGGAAAGGTGACAATGTGAAAACCTTACCGGCCAGTGAAAGGTGTCGGGCAGGTTTTATTGAACGTTGCTACACACGCGGGTACATTCTGCGCTAAATCGGAGAGTTTTCCAAGAGGAATTTTACGGGCGAGCGTCCTTGCGAGAATTAATCAAGCCGATAACGTGCCGACTGGTTT
>CAZEZJ010000378.1:3222-5219 GCA_964516695.1 uncultured Blastocatellaceae bacterium | reverse complement strand
TATCTGTAAGGAGCAGAAACTTCGTGAGCGAGAGTTGGCCCTCGCCGAGGATGCGAAAGCCTGAGACCAATGCTTCGCGGCTGTAGCGCTCGCGCATGACCGCCGCGCAGAGCGAATGAAAGCCCGTCTCGCCGTACGTCCATAAATCTCTCACGCTCGGCATCACCAACGGGAAGAGTGGTGAAAGCAGCTTTTGCAGATAGTCGCCGATGAAGAAATCTTCCTGTCGCGGCTTGCCGACGACCGTGGCCGGATAGATGGCATCACGACGATGAAAGACGGCCTCAACATGGAAAACGGGATAATCGTGTCGCAATGAATAATAGCCATAGTGGTCGCCGAACGGCCCTTCAGGTCGTCTCTCTCGCGGCGGCACATGGCCGACGAGCGCAAACTCCGCTTCGGCGACAAGCCTGTGGCGACTCTCGCCCAGCGGATTTCTCGTCATCCGCACACGCTCGCCCGCCAGCACGGAGGCCAGCACCAATTCCGGCACGTCTTCCGGCAGGGGTGCGATGGCCGCGAGAATCAAAGCGGGCGGGCCGCCGAGAAACATCGTCACGGGCAGCGGTTGGTCTTGGCTTTCAGCTTCGTGATAATGAAAGCCGCCGCCTTTGTGTATCTGCCAGTGGAGTCCGGTGGTGCGCGCATCGTAGCGTTGCATACGATACATCCCAAGATTGTGCTTGCGTGTCGAGGGATGTTCCGTGTAGACGAGCGGCAGCGTGAAGAACGGCCCGCCATCTTCTTGCCACGTCGTCAGCACGGGCAATTCGTCCAAGCGCGCGGGCTTGTCCATGACCTGTGTGACGGGCGCGCGGCTCGTGTTGCGCGTGCCGAGTTTCAAAGCTTCGAGGGCCAGAGCGCGATGCTGCCAGAGTTTGGCCGGGCGCGGCGGCATCAACGCTTCGGCTACATGCACGGCCTCGCGGACGAGCGCTTCGGGCTTTGGGCCAAACGCTAACTCGATGCGGCGGGCCGTGCCGAAAAGATTTGTGACCACCCCGTAACGGCTGCCCTTCACGCGTTCGAAGAGCAGCGCCGGGCCACCACGCGCGATGACGCGGCGGTGAATTTCAGCCAGTTCAAGATAGGGGTCAACTTCTGCGTTGATGCGGATGAGAGCATTCTCGCGCACCAACAAATCGAGAAATGAGCGTAGGTTTGGGTGCATAGGGTTTCGGGTTTCAAGTTTAAGGTTTCAAGTTGATAATGGGCAACCTGAAACCATGAACTTGAAGACCTGAAACCCCTTGATGTTTAGGGTGTGGGTTCTTCGCTTTTGCCGACTTGGCGCGGGCGCGTGGGCAGCGGTTCGGCCGCTGGCTGCTCTGGCTGTTGCGCGAGCCGATTGTTGATTTGCTCAGCCGCTTGCTCGGCGGCGACGGCCACGGACGGTTCAAAGGATTCGAGCAGCGGCTTGATGCGTTCGAGCGTTTCGGCGTCGCCGATTTGGCCCAACAGTTCGAGCAGCCTGACTTGCGCGACGCGTTTCGTGCGGCCCAGAAAAATGTAGAGCGGTTGCGGGCTGTCGAGTTGCTTTAGATAACCACTGACCTGGTCTGCCTGCGAGGAATCGAGCGAGCGCACTAACTTGAAGAGCGATTCGTTCTTGCCCATGCGATACAGCGCCCAATCGAGCGCCGCTTTGACGCGCGCGTTCTTCTCCTGAAGCCGGTAGCCCTCGACGAGTTTTAGTTGTTCCGTATCGGCGCGGCGCGCCAGTTCTTCCGCCGCCTGCTGTCGCACAAACGGCTCGCGGTGGGCCAACTCGGAGAGGAACACAGCCGTTTCTTCACGCCGCTCTGACGCCGCCTCATCCGACTGCGCCAGCGAGACGATGGTCGCGGCCGAGGTCAATAACAGGAGAGACAAAACACAGCTTGCCAGCTTTACTATCCTTCGCATGAGTTTCTCTCTTTCCGCTTCGAACGCCTCAGCTTTGAAGCGTCCAGGCGTTACTACTTATTTGCGCCCACCTTTGACGCGCGGCGCAA
>CAZEZJ010000378.1:0-3212 GCA_964516695.1 uncultured Blastocatellaceae bacterium | reverse complement strand
GTTCAAATCCAAGTCGGCAACGGGAATCACCTCGACATCCGGGAACTGCTTGCGCAGCGCTTCCAAAAATTCGCTGGCTTTGCCGACGATGATAATGGACGCATCGGAGGCGACGAGCCGCGCGCCCGCAAACTTTTGCACGTCGGCGGCGGTAACGGACTGCACGTTGTTGATGTAGTTGTTTATCTCGCTTAAGTTGATGCCGTAGAGCGCCAGATTGCCAATCTGTGTGACAAGGTCGTCGTTGGTTTCAAGCGCGCGACCGAAGTTGCCGATGATGACGGACTTGCGCGGCGTCAATTCCGCCTCCGAGACGGCTTCGCTCGACAGGCGCTTGACCTCGTTGATGATGAGCGAAGCGACTTCCGCGCCCGATTCATTCTTGGTCTGCGTTTCGGCTGTGAACGGCCCCGTATCGCGGCGCACATCGAGAATGCTGCGCGCGCCGTAGCTTAAGCCGCGCTTGATGCGTATCTCCTGATTGAGCCTGCCGGAGTAGCCGGTCAGAACCGAGTTGGCGACGATGCCGCGAAAATAGTCTGTGTCAGTCCGCTTTAGACCGCTACGCACGAGCACGACGGCAGCCTGTCCCGCGTCAGGCTTGTCAATCACCAGCACGCGCGATTTGCGCGCAGCGCTTTGCTGCTCCTCAAACTTTGAAGCGGGCAGCGGCGCAGAAGGCTTCGGCCAATCGCCAAACAGCTTTTCCGCGAGACTAAAAGCGTCTTGCGGCTTGATGTCGCCGCCGATGACGAGCACGGCATTGTCTGGACGATAGTAAGTCTGATGAAACTTAACCAAATCGTCGCGCTTGATGCGTTCGAGGCTTTCGGGCGTGCCCGAAAGCATGTGGCCGTAGGGAGTGGTCCCGAAGAGAACGCGCGCGGCGACGGCGCGAGCAATCGTGCCCGGCTGGCTCAAGCGAACGCTTAACTCGTCGAGCGCCTGCTGGCGCTGGCGTTCTATTTCTTCGTCTTTGAAAGCCGAATTGCGCGCCGCGTCGGCAAGGATAGCCATCGCGGGCGCGATTCTCGTGGACATGACGTTAACGCTGACGCCGGAAGCATCCCAACCGGCGCGCGAATTGAGGCGGCCTCCGAGCGCTTCTATTTCTTCGGCAATCTGCGGAGCCGTGCGCGTCGCAGTTCCTTCGGTCAAGAGCGTCGCCGTCATGTTAGCCACGCCCGGCAGATTGGCCGGGTCAACTTCCGCTCCGTTCTTGACCAACAATTCGGCTGTCACGAGCGGCAGGTGTGACGCTCCGCTGCGCTCGACGACGATGACGCGCAGCCCGTTCTTCAAAGTCTTCTCGACGGGCTGCGGAAGCTTGACGGAGCGCGGAGCCGAAGGCGGCGGAGGTTGCTCTTGTTGGCCCATTGAGACAATCGGAGTTAGTGCCATGATGAAACCGATGAAAGTTAGCAGTGTGATTGATTGAGAGAAGAATCTTTTGCGCATGTTATTTCTCCTGACCTCCTCTTGCGCTTTTGCGCGCGGATTCAGGCAGATAGTAGATGACGACGCGGTTCGAGTCCGTGAAGTATTGACGCATGACGCGCTGCACGTCAGCCGCCGTGACGGCTTGCAAGCGCTCGATGTCCGTGTTGACGCGATTGGCATCGCCCAGCAAGACAGCGGCTTCGCCAAGAGCCAGCGCCTTACCGTTGTTCGTCTCGCGCTCGCGCAGTTTATTCGTCACCAGTTGATTCTTAGCCTTCTCCAACTCGGCTGCGTTGACGGGAGCGTCCTGCATTTTCTTGAGTTCGGCCAGCAGAGAGCGCTCAGCATCCTCCGGCTTCTTCTCGCTGGCGAGAACGGCTTGAAACTTAAAGAGGCCCGGGTCTTCGCGCAAATCCGCGGTCGCTTCCGCTTCCTGGGCCAACTGCTGCTCGTAGACGAGAGCGCGGTAGAGGCGCGATGAATTGCCGGAGGCGAGGATGGCTTCGGCCACGCGCAAAGCGACCGCGTCAGCGCTCGCCGCTGGCGGGGCCAGATAGGTGAGCACGACCGCCGGAAGCGGGACGTTTTGCCCATACTCTGTGTAGCGGCGCTCGGCTGTCCGCTGCGGCTCTTTGACTTCGACGCGCGGCAGAGGCTTGTTCGGCTTCTGCAAGCGACCGAAATATTTATCAACCCACGTGTCGAATTGCTTCGGGTCGAAATCTCCGGCGACAACGAGCGTCACGTTGTCAGGCCGGTAATAGTCACTGTGAAAGGCGCGCACATCTTCGATGGTCGCGGCATTCAATTCTTCGATGTTGCCGATGCCGGGCCGCTGGTACGGATGCTTGACCCAAGACTTTTGCTCGACGAGCAGACTAAGCTTGCCGTAAGGCGGCGCAACGTAATTCTGGCGAAACTCTTCTTTGACCACGTCGCGCTCGGATTTGAAATTCGGGTCGTCAACATTGAGCGCACCCAAGCGGTCGGACTCAGCCCAGAGCAGCGTTTCCAAATAATTCGACGGCACGACCTCGTAATAAACGGTCACGTCGTCTGCCGTGAACGCGTTATTGAAACCGCCGACATCTTCCGTCAAACGGTCGAGCATCTCGGATTTCATGTTCTTGGTGCTCTTAAACATGATGTGCTCGAAGAGATGCGCGAAACCGCTGCGGCCCGAGGGGTCGTCCTTCGAGCCGACGTGATACCAAACCTGTATCGAGACGGTCGGGCTGGAATGGTCTTCGACGCTTAAGACGCGCAGCCCATTGGCGAGGCTGCGCTCGCGATAATTAATCTTCGGAATTTTCGTATTCGTGCTTTTTTGCGCCATGATGTTTGCTGAAAAAAGCGCGGCGCTCAAGAGAGCAGAGGCGCAGACGGCGAGCGCAGTTAAATGGAAACGACGCATTGATGATGACTCCAATTTTTTGAGAGTGAACGGCGGCTGACTAAATCTTCCGGCTAGCTTCCCTCTGCGCGCTTGGATGCAATCACTCGGGCAAGCTGTTGTACGCCGGTTCTTTTCTTACGAAACTTGAGGAAATTTGTTTCACCCTTAATTTTAGCCCAACCACAAAAGATGAAAACCCGTGTTGCCGATAGTGGACTTGAGGGCTAACTCAGTCCACGTCGAGCGGATTGATGTAGGGCTTGTCTTTGTCCTTCTCGGCGCGCTTCATCGCATCGCGAAACTTCTCTTCCAGCAACCGCTCGCGGTCTTTCTGCGAGCTGAGTTCTTGTTGAAAGAGTTGGTCGCGCATCTGCTT
>CAZEZJ010000377.1:3761-5219 GCA_964516695.1 uncultured Blastocatellaceae bacterium | reverse complement strand
GTCGGTCGAAAGTGAAATCTTGACGTTGGCCGCATTGATGGGCGCGACGTTCGTATTCGCCACGTCCCACGTCACGGTTTGCGACGAATTGCCGGGCCAACTGACGTTCGTGTTCGGCGCGGTGACGACGAACGGCCCGGCGTCTGCGCGCACGTTGACTTGCATCAAATCGGAATTGACGCCGCCGCCTGCCGCGCGATTGTCGCGCGCTGTGACCTTGAAATTCATCGTGCGCGTAATCTGCGGGAGTATCTCTCCGGTCAAGCAAGGCTCGGCAGCGCCGCGCCCGCAATCGTAGGTCTGCGGCGGCGTGTTGCCGTTGTTCAGAATGTACTGCAACGACGGGAAGTTGCGCGTCGGGTTAAGCGCTGGATTATAGGAACGGAAGATGGGACGCGGCTGCCCGTCGGCGTCCGTGTCGGGCGGCGAAGCGGGGCCTGTGTCGTATTCCTCCCATGCGAAGGTGACTGTGTCGCCGTCGGGGTCGCTCCCCGAAGCGGTTAAGGTGAACGGCGTGTTCTTCGGAATCGTGTAATCCGTTCCGGCGTTGACGGTGGGCGCGTTGTTGGCAACCGTTGTCTTCGCGGAGCAAACGTCGCCGTCGCCGCCGCTCTGGCCGTTGCCTTCGGTGAAGTCGATGAGTTCTTCGAGGCTCTTGACGTGGAAGTAGGCATCGCTGTGCGGCTGCAAGTCCTGTGAGCCGCAGATTCCCGCATAGGCTTGGATGGTCGAGCCGCTGCCCGGCTCCATCGCGGCGGGGCCTTCGGCGTTGCCGCTGCAACTGCCTTCGGAGCCATTGAAAGTATGATTGCCGCCAAATTGATGACCCATCTCGTGTGCGACGAAGTCAATATCGAAGCCGTCGCCTTCGGGCGTGTCGAGGCCGGTGAAGCCGCCCGCGTTGAAGCCGTCGCCGGGCACAGCCGGGTCGCCACGGTCGCAGACCGATTCAAGGTAGGCCACGCCGCCAAAGCCCGTGCTCATCACATGGCCGATGTCGTAGTTGCCCTCGCCAATCGGGCCGATAGGCTCAGGCGTGTCGAGGTTCACTTGGTTCTGACTGAGCATAGTGATGCCCACAGGGTCGGCTTGATACGGGTCTGTGGCCGGATTCGTGTAGACGATTTCCATCTCGTCTTCGACGAGAATCATGCGGACGGAGACATCGCGCTCGTAGATGCCGTTAACGCGGTTGAGCGTCGTGACTAACGCTGTGAAAGCCTTCTGCTTTCTAGTGGCGTCGGCCTCAAGCAAATCGGGCGCATGATACATGGTGTACTCGCCCGTCACGGCCAGCGCGAGGCGGTAGCTGCGGAGCGTGCCCGCGTGTGGCGCGGCGCTCGACGCGGATTCACGCGCGCCGGGAACGGGCGATTTGTCCGCCGCGCTGTCGAAGTCGCCGACGCGACATTCGTAGCGCGGGCCTTTGGGCAGGTCGCGCTTGAAATAGGTAATGTA
>CAZEZJ010000377.1:281-3751 GCA_964516695.1 uncultured Blastocatellaceae bacterium | reverse complement strand
GTCGCCTTTGGCGTAGGGGTCAATGTAAACGGTGTCGCCAGCCGAAAGGATGATGGCGTGAAAGCCCGCGGGCGTCAGGTCGAATCGCGCCGTGGCCGTCGGGTCGTCCAATCCTTGCCCGCGATAGGTCTTGATTTCGGGAAACTGCGCGGCCAGCCCCGGCTCCATAATGGGCGATTCCTCGATGCGGAAGCGACCGAGCGTGCCATCCGGCATCGGCACGCTTAAAGTGACGGGCGCGGTCTTGGCCGTCCCCGTGAACTCCATCGGCGCTTGGGCCAACACCTGCGCGAGCGCAGACTTGTTGACCTGCACGGTTCGATAAACGCGCGGAATGATTGTGCGCTCGCCCGCCAGTTGAATAGCGTTTTCCGCAACGTCCTGCCACAGCCCGCCGTTCAGCGTGTTCAAGGGCTGCTGAGCGCTGCCCTCTCTGACGAGCGACGAAGCGACGGCTGCCAGCAACATCGCGGCGCACAGGCCAACCGTCAGGGTCAAGCGCCGCGCCGCACCGGATGAAAAAAGCTTCAGGAAAGATAACATGGGTCTGCCTCCATAAGGGTTTACGCGTTAATCACAAGCTATCAAAAACGGCTCCTCACCGCGCGTTACCGGCTTTTCTGTTTTCGTTAGTATGAATTATCCGTAGAATGGTTGAGAAATTCTTGAGGTGGTTTGAGGCCGGCCTTGAGGAAAGAAAAAGCGCCTTTTAAGCTAGCTCTCTCAAGGCAGCAATGAGAGGAGACTCACGAAGTTAGCCGCAGCGAACGCGAAGGGCGCAGAGTAAATCAAAACATTTATCACTTTCCGCTGCGCCTCTCTGCCGCCGTCGTAGTGATAATTTGATTATGAATTAACGATACTCTGCGCGGCAGCATCGAGAGCCTCGGCCAGCTTCGAGGTGTCGCGCCCGCCGCCCTGCGCCATGTCGGGCTTGCCGCCGCCGCGCCCGTCGAGCCTTTGGCAGGCTTCACGCAGCAGCGCATTCATATCGCCGGAAGCATCAGCCGAGCGCGCGAAGACGAGTCGCGCCGCCTCTGGGTCGCGCGAGCCGAGCAGGGCGACTGCGCGCGGGTGGGAGATGATTGCCAGCGCGATTTTTTTCAGCGAGTTTGCTGTGCGACCGTCAAAGATATGGGTGACGAGGTGGCCTCCGCCGGCTATCTCTCTCGCCTCCTTGAGCAAGTCTTCAGCTTCGATTCGCGCCGTCACGTCTTCGAGCGCGCGCACCTGTCGAAGGAGTTGCTTATTCTCTTCAAGCAGCCGCGACACGGAAGCCGGGGCTTCATCGCGCCCGGCGCTAAAGAGCGAGGCGACTTGCCGCGCCACGCCGTTAGCCTGATTGTAATCCCTGAAGGCGCGGCCTCCGGCCACAAACTCGATGCGCACCAGCCCCTTCGCGCGCTCCCAAGAGCGAACACAGATGATGCCGACCTCGCCCGTCCGCACGGCATGTGTGCCGCCGCAGGGACTTAAATCGAAGCCTTCAATCTCGATGATGCGAAGCTCGCCCGCGCGCTCGGAATCCTTGCGCAGCGGCAACTGCGCGGCCTCCTCCTTCGTCACCTGCCTGACACGAACAGGGCGGTCTTCCCAGATAATGCTGTTGGCTAGTTCGACAGCCTGCTCAATGCGCTCATCCGACGCACTATCGAGAGCGACATCAATCTCGGCGGCTTTTTCCGTCATGCGAAAGCTGCGCGTCTCGGCGTTGAAGAGTTTGATGAATGCTTGGGAGAGAATGTGCTGGCCCGTGTGCTGTTGTAGATGGTCTAGGCGACGCGGCCAGTCAACGCGCCCGAAGACGGTCGTGCCCACCGTTAAGCGCGGCCCTTCGATGATGTGCAGCACGCGATCGTCTTCGTCAACGCACTCAATGACGCGCGCTTCGCCCAGCGTCCCCGTGTCGCTCGGCTGGCCGCCGCCCGTCGGGTAAAACGCCGTGCGATTTAGCATCACGGCGGCAGTTGACGCTCCATCGGCGCTCGTGTGCCGGGTGACAGCCGTGACCTCCGCTGAAAATTCCGTCAGGTGCGAATCATTATAATAAAGGCGCTCGGTTGTGCTCATCATCAAGGAAAATCGGTAAAGGGAAACAGCTCAGACAGTTCTGCCGGTAAGCGATTTTCCAAACTAGCCGACCGGCGCGCAGAGAGTCAAGCTTGACTATTCAATAGAACTGCCATACGGGGTTATAATGAAACCGCCGGGGGCACTTCACGCGTAAAATCAGCAGGCGACACATTAGTCTTCCCCTCGGCATAATTTTCTTTTGACACAGCAGTGAGAAACACACATAATCGCGCGACCGCAGTCTCTTAAGTCCTCGGCGGCCTCTCGCGCGCATCTTTCTTCGGTTGGAGTTTGACAACAATGATAATCTCCCATTTGCCACGTCTCACCCTGCGCCTCGCGCTACTCTGCGCTCTCTCAATTCTCTCTTGCCTGCCTGCGCTGGCAGGCTCGGAGCAGCCTCTCGCCGCCATCGGATATAACCTCTCGATGCCGCGCCCCGCCTCGCATCTCTTTGAAGTCAGCATCGAGGTGGAAATAGGCAGGGAAGCGCCAGATGCCGCGCTCGATTTTCAGATGCCGCGCTGGTCGCCCGGTCGCTACGCGATTTTCGACTTTGCGAAGAACGTTCAGGAGTTTGCGTCTCATTCGAGCGACCACTGTGCCAATCCTGCTCCTTGCGTGCTCAAACCCCTGCGCGTCGTGCGCATGGACAACCAGACATGGCGCGTGCAGACCGAGGGGCACAAAAAGATAAAGGTGGATTACAAGGTTTACGGCGACGACCTTTCGGGCACGTTCTCACAACTAGATGAGCGCCACGCCAGCGTCAACGGCGGCTCCGTCTTCATGTACATCGTCGGCCATAAGCAAGACCCCGTGACGCTCAAAATCAAGCCGCCGCCAAACTGGCGTACCATCAATGCTGCCAGCGCGAAACCCAATCAGCTTGAATGGCGATTCCCCAACTACGACCTGCTGATAGACACGCCGACCGAAATCGGGCTTGACTGGACGCTCGACGAATTCAAGGTTGACGGGAAGACGTATCGCGTCGTAGTCCACTCGCTTGGCGATGAGGGCGGCAGGCGGCAGGCGCTTGTGCGCGACATCGAGCGCGTCGTCCGCGCCGAAACGATGATGTGGGGAACGCCCGATTTTGAGAGTTATACTTTTATGATTCACTTCGCAGCGGACGGGCGCACCAGCGACGGCATGGAGCATCTGACCTCGACGCAGATAGTAGAGTCCGGCACGCTCTCTGACCCCGAAACCTACAATAACGCGGTTGACACCGTCGCACACGAATTCTTCCACGTCTGGAACGTCAAGCGACTGAGGCCCGCAGAGCTTGGCCCTTGGGATTTCACGCGCCCGCTCAACACGCGCAGCCTGTGGATTGTCGAAGGCATCACTAATTACTACGGCCACCTGATGCAGCGCCGCGCACGCATCTG
>CAZEZJ010000377.1:0-271 GCA_964516695.1 uncultured Blastocatellaceae bacterium | reverse complement strand
ACAAAGAGTTTCTACAGATGCTTAGCCAAATCGTCACAGGCGTTGAAAACGCGCCGGGCAGTCAACTGATGAGCGCCGAAGAATCAAGCCTGACCGCGCCCTTTCTCGACGGCGCGCCGCACGCCCAGCGCACCAACCTTTCAAACACCTCCGTCAGCTACTATTTCAAAGGCGAAGTGCTCGCGCTCGTGCTCGACCTCCTGATTCGCAGTCGTTCGGGCGGGCGCGCCAGCCTCGACGATGTGCTGCGACGAATGTATGACGAGTTCTA
>CAZEZJ010000376.1:0-5259 GCA_964516695.1 uncultured Blastocatellaceae bacterium | reverse complement strand
GGGCTTGGCACAACGATTGCCAATTTTTCTTCGGATAGTCAGCCTTCCTGTTTTACCCTTGAAGAAAAGCGACCTAGTACTTTCAACGAGAGCGTTCTGCCGTCGGGGAAGTTGGCTACAGTCATACCCATCTACTAACTGTTGAAACTTTCGGCATCTCTACGGATGATGCCTGACCAAATCCCACAGGAGAAATAACTGATGAAGCTCAGACTACTTATGCTTGTAGCTGTGTTGCTCGGACTTTCGCTGACGGCTGCTGCCCAAACCAGCCGCGGCACAGTCAGCGGCACAGTGACCGACCCGACCGGCGCAGTTATCGCGGGCGCAAACGTCACACTGGTTAGCGCCCAGACGAAAGTTGAACGCACCACCACCAGCAACGAAGAGGGACTTTACCGCTTTGAGGCTGTTGAGGTCGGAGCCTACACCGTCAAGGTGACGGCGAGCGGCTTCGGTGAAGTGACGAAGACCAACCTTGAAGTGCAAGCCAACCTGACGGCGGAGGTCAACGCGCAGATGGCTCCGGCGGGCCAAACTGTCGTCGTTGACGTGACGACCGAAGGCACGGCGCTGCTGCAAACGGAAGCGCCTGTGCGCGGCGGCAACATCGAAGAGCGGCGCATCACGGAGTTGCCGTTTGCCGGACGCAATCCGGTGGCGCTGGCGCTGACGCTCCCCGGCGTCTCCACCAACCGCTACGGTCTCGGCGTCGGCACGTTTTCCGTCAACGGCGCTCGCGGGCGCTCCAACAATTTTCTGATTGACGGCACGGAGAACAACGACATCTCCGTCGCTGGTCAGGGCTTTCAGATTACAAACCCTGACGCGGTGCAGGAAGTCTCCGTGCAGACATCAAACTACGACGCGGAGTTTGGTCGCGCGGGCGGCGGCGTCATCAATACGATTACGAAGTCGGGCACGAGCGAATTCCACGGCACGCTCTCTTATCTCGGTGATACGACGCGCGACGACGCGTTGACCAACACGCAATCGCTGATTGCCAGCAACCGCGAACGCGGCTATCCGCCGCGCGGCACGGAGCAATACTTCTCCGGCACGTTTAGCGGCCCCGTGATGCTGCCCTTCTTCGGTGAAGGCAACGGCATCTTCAAGTATGACGGACGCCAGCGCACCTTCTTCTTCTTCTCGCATCAGGAACAGTTTCGCAGTTCGGCGGCGTCGGCCAACCGCGTCGTGCCGACGGCTTCGGGCCGCGCTTTGCTGCGCAATATCTTTCCCGAAGGAACTAACTCCCGCGTTGATTTGCTACTGAACGTGACGCGCGCCGTCATCGGCGAGTCGAGCTTGCAGAACATCGCCATCGGCGCTCGACCGGGTTGTCCCGCGCCGTGCAACATACAGTTTGGCACGGGCGCGCTCTTCGTTCCGCAGACCTACCGCGAGCGGCAGTCGCTCTTGCGCATCGACCATAAGCTTGGCGAGAACGACCAATTCTCGGCGCGTTACCTGTTTGACGACCAGAAAGACCCGCTCGGCGGCGGCATCACCTTCCCCGGCTTCGGCACGGCCAACAACAACACTTATCAAAACCTGTTGCTCACCGAGACGCACATCTTCTCGCCGAGCCTGACCAATGAGGCGCGCATCGCCTACAACCGCATCCTGATTGATTTTCCCTTAAACCCGTCAGACCCTTTGGGTGAGACGCTGCCGCGTTTCGACATCACGACGGTTGCGGCCTTCGGCATCGCGACGAACCTGCCGCAAGGACGCGTCGCCAACAACTATGTCATACAGGATACGATGACGTACCTGCGCGGCAACCACACGTTCCGCTTCGGCCTCGACTTGCTTGAGCAGCGCTCGCGGCAGTTTGCGCCGATTGTCGAGCGTGGGTTGCTGACCTATCGCGCCAGCACGGGCTTTACGGCGCTCGCCAATTTCATAGACGACTTCGGCGGCGCGAACGGCGGCGTGCAGCGAGACTTCGGCAGCCCGCGCTACTACCCGTTCCTCTTCCGGCAGGCTTACTTCTTCCAAGACCGCTGGCGCGCCAGCGACTCGCTGACGCTGACTCTCGGACTGCGCTACGAGCATTTCGGCAATCCGATTAACACGCTTCAGACGGCTGCCTTCACGGGCCTCTTCAACGTTGACCCGCTGACGCGTCTCGGCCCCTACGCTTTCCCCAACGAGGTCGAGAACGACAACAACAACTTCTCGCCGACGTTTGGCATCGCGTGGTCGCCTTCTTACACGGACGGGTTCTTGGGCCGTCTGCTCGGTGACAAGCAGACTGTTTTCCGCGCCGGTTATCAGGTCGGCTACGACTCGTTCTTCAACAACATCGCGTCGAACGCGGCGACCTCTTCGCCAAACGTCGTGGCGACGGCGATTACTTCCTTCTCGGTTGGCGGCAGTCGTGGTCTGGCGAACCTGTCCAACTCGTTCCCGACCGTGGCGCGCCCGCTCTCTCCGCTCGATGCGCAAACGCTCGTTGACCCGGAGCTTGTCAATCCCTACTACCAGCGTTATTCGGCTGGTTTCCAGCGCGCCTTGCCCTACGGCATCGTGCTCGACATGTCTTACGTCGGCTCGCGCGGTGTCAAGCTCTACATCAACGAGGACCGGAACCCAGCCGTGCCCGATGCGCTGCGTAATCCGAATCAGGCGAATCGCCCGGCGGGTTACCCGAACTGCACGCCCGGCGCGCTGATAACGGCGGCGCAGGCCACCACGCGTTTTCCCATCAATACGCTGTGCCCGCTCTCCGGGCGCTTAGACAACTTGCAAGGGTCGCGCTTAATCCGCACCAACGGAGGCTCTTCGACCTATCATTCCGGCCAACTGAATGTCACGCGCCGCTTCGCTGACAATCTGGCTTTGACGGCGGCCTACACCTTCTCGAAGCTGATTGACAACAACTCTGAAGTCTTCGGCATCGCGGAGAGCAACAACCCGCAGCAGTCATCGTTTCCGGCCATCTTCGGCGGCGAGAGAGGCGACCGCGCGCTCTCCTTCTTCCACCGCACGCACCGCGCCTCTTTCACTTACGTCTATGCGATTCCGGTCATGAAGGACCAGCGCGGCGTGCTGGGCCGTCTGCTTGGCGGCTTTGAGATTTCGGGCGTGACCTCTTTCGAGAGCGGCGTGCCGTTAACGGTCGTCAACGGTGCTGACGCTGACGGCATCGGCGGCAACTTTGACCGCCCGGACTTCAACCCGGCGGGTGCGGAAGGCACGCGTGCCATTCCGTCCATCGCCACGGCCACGTTGAATCCCTGTAGCGTCACCCTAGGGTCGACCTTCTACACGACGGGGCCGTCAGGCACCGGCTCTTGTATTAACCCTGCGAACGCGCAGTACATCGGACTGCTGGCGGGCACCGGCCGTCGCGGCAATCTTGGCCGCAACACGCTGCTCACGCCGGGAACGAACAACTGGAACGTGAATCTCATCAAGCGCATTCGCTTGACGGAGACGACGCGCCTTGAGTTGAGGACCGAGTTCTACAACATCTTCAACCACCCGCAATACGGTCAGGGCAGCGTCAGCCCGTTCTCTCCCGGCAATCAGGGCATCGGCGCGAGCGTCCTGAACACGGCGATTGACCAGTTCCTTCAGCCGCAGTTTGCAGACGGCGGCGGTCGCGTCATTCGCTACCAACTGAAGTTCAGCTTCTAAACCACAACCAACACCGACCGCAGCACACGCTGACGGTCGGACATTAAACCGGAGAGCCGTTGAACGCCTGAAAGCGTTGAACGGCTCTTCGGTCTTTGAGAGCAACCGTGCGGCACAGCCGCTTTCACTGCCGACGGTCTGCTTCCTGCCGCCCTCCGCCCACGCCACCTCCCTACCTCCCTTGCTACTACCGCCGTTCGTTCAATCCAATTTTACGGATATATCCAAATATGAGGAGAGGTTCGGCCCTTGTCTTCCTGTGAAAGCTGGCTAAATAAGTAGATTTTGGTCAAATAAACGGGCGAAAACGAGTGGCGCAGGAGTTGCTTGCGGTAGTTATCTCAGGACCCCCCTTTGGTTATGAGATAACAGGCAGTAGATGCCAATCGCTTACAAACGAAATTTTTAAGGAGACGTAGAATGGCAAGACCTAAATTTACAGTCACCGCAATCCTGATGCTGTTCGTGCTGAGCTTTAGCGCTCTGGCGCAAACCAGTAAGGGGTTTGTGGTGGGCAACATTCTTGACCCGAACGGCGCCGCTGTCGCCGGGGCCACGATCAAAATTACCAACACGGAGACGGGCGTCATGCGTGAGACGGTCACGCAGACAGACGGCAGCTTCCGTCTGGACGCGGTTGACCCCGGCACGTATCGTGCGGAAATCACCGCCACCGGCTTCAAAACTGCGTCGCGCGAAAGCTTCGTCGTCGCCGCCGCGCAGAATACAGACCTCTCGACCGCGCTGGAAGTCGGTAATCCTTCGGAAACCGTCAACATTAGTTCCAGCGACCTAATCGAACTTCAAAATACAGACGGCACGCGCGTCAACACTTTGAACTCGCGCGAAATCACAGAACTGCCGGTCGTCGGCCTCAACCCCGTCAACTTGGTCTTCACGCTTCCGGGCGTCGTTGACCCGGGCGGTCTCGCTGGCGGCTTCGTGCAGGGCACGGAGTTCTCCGTCAACGGTCTGCGCCCGCGCGCCAACAACCAGTTGATTGACGGCCTTGAGAACAACGACAACTCCATCACCGGCCAGTCCTACCAGCCCACAGTCCGCGACGGTTACTCGGAAGTCACCGTTCTCGGCAGCAACTTCTCGGCTGAATACGGACGCGCTGGCGGCGCTGTCGTCAACGTTATCACCCGCTCTGGAACCAACGAGTTCCACGGCTCGGTCTATAACATCAACCAAAATTCGTTTCTCTCGTCGCGCACGCCGCAACAGAAAGCCATCGACCTCTTAACCGAGACTCCGAAATTCAACCAGAACACGTTCGGCTTCTCGTTGGGCGGCCCGATCAAGAAGAACAAGCTCTTCTTCTTCGGCACGTTCCAGAGAGACCTGTTCCGCGCCGGCGGCGTAACCAGCACGGCCATCACGCCGACTGCCGCTGGTGCTGCTCAACTGCGTGCGCTCGTCCCCGTGGGCCAGAACCCGGCGCTTGACCAGTACCTGGCTATCGTCGGCACGTTCCTCGCGCCGACCTCCGACCGCGTCGTCGGTATCGAGGCCGCCGGAACGCCGAATCGCACGCTGATTCCGTTCGGTACGGCCGTCCGCCAGAGCGCACAGCCCGTCGACACCGACGACTACATCGTGCGTGTT
>CAZEZJ010000375.1:0-5297 GCA_964516695.1 uncultured Blastocatellaceae bacterium | reverse complement strand
GCTGTATAAGGCGGTGAAGAAGTAAAGAAGTGATGAGTAATGAGTAATGAGTAGTAGTTGTGCCTTTTGATAAGTATGAATTCTGAGAGATGGCGAGAGGTTGAGGAGGTGTTGCAGGCGGCGCTTGATAGGCCGCCGCCGGAGCGCGCTGCGTTTGTGGATGAGGCGTGCGGGGAAGACGAGGAGTTGAGGAGCGAGGCGGCCTCTCTGATTAGCGCGTTTGACGAGGCGGGACAGTTTTTGGAGCAGCCCGCTATTGCTGAAGACGCGCGCGTGCTGGCGAGCGAGTTGCCGGACAGCAATATCGGGCGCGTCGTCGGCCCTTACAGGATTATAGAAAAACTCGGCGCGGGCGGCATGAGCGAAGTTTATCTGGCCCAGGATACGCGGCTCGGCCGGCTGGTGGCGTTGAAGATTCTGCCCGCGTATTTCGTTTCCGACCAGACGCGCCTGAGCCGTTTTCAAAGGGAAGCGCGTGCCGCATCAGCCCTGAATCATCCGAACGTGCTGACGATTCACGAAGTCGGGGCGACGGATGATGTGCATTTCATCGCCACGGAATTTATTGACGGGCAGACCATCCGCGAGTTGATTTTGGGGCACAGCCTCTCAATCGAAGACATCCTCGACATTAGTGTGCAGGTCGCTTCCGGTCTGGCCGTGGCGCACGCGGCGGGCATCGTGCATCGCGACATCAAGCCGGAAAACATCATGCGGCGCAATGACCGCATCGTGAAAATCCTGGACTTCGGCATCGCCAAGCTGACCGAACAATTGCCCCCAGACTTTTCGGATGAAGCGCCGACGCTGCTCAAGGCACAGACCGAGACCGGGCTGGTGATGGGCACCATCGGTTATATGTCGCCGGAGCAAGCGCGCGCACTGGTCGTTGACGAACGAACAGACATTTGGAGCTTGGGCTGTGTGCTTTATGAAATGCTCACGCTTCGCGCGCCCTTCAAGGGGGCAACGCGGCTGGACACGCTCGTCGCTATCCTGGAGCGCGAGCCGCCGCCGCTCGTCGATGTCAAGGCGGACGCGCCCGCAGCGTTGGAACGCCTGCAAAGCATCGTCGCCAAAGCTCTGCGTAAGGAACGAAGCGAACGCTATCAAACAATCAACGCGCTACTCGCTGACTTGAAAAGCGCACAGCAGGAACTAGACCGCACGAAGCCGCTCCAACGTCAAGCCCTCTCCGAACACTTGCGCGCCGCGCATCAAACGGAAAGACGCGATGAGCAGACGGACTCTCTCGCCTCGCCCAACGCTGCGACGGAAGCAAACCTTCCGCCTTCGTCATCAAATTCCGCAGTCGCAAGGGAGAGCGCCGAGCGGCCTGCGCGCGGCCGTCTGTTCGCCGTGTTGGCGGCAGCAGTTTTGGTCGTCGTGTTTGCCGGAGCGTTTATTTACCAGCGCGTTATTGCGCCGCGCCGCGCTGCCGAGTCATCGAGCAGTGTGTGGGGCACGTCTGCGAGTAAAAAGCCCTACAGGCAGATGACGGAGGCCGAGCAGCTTGCGTTCGTTGACGAACAGGAGCAGCGCATCTCCGCGATGATGGGGGAGCATCCGGCGAAGCTGAGCTTGGATGCGCTGCAAGTCATCAAGCGATATGTTGACCGCTACGTCGCGCGCACGGGCAGCCCATCGGATGAATACGGGAAAGAAGATTTGCGCGTCATCTATGCGCGCGCGCCGCAGTACATACCCTTGATTGCGCGCTCTTTCAACGCGCGTAAAGTTCCGGTCATCATCGGCATCTACCTGCCGATGATTGAGGCGGAATACAAGCCGTGTTTTGAAAACTCTTTCGGCGCGAAGGGCCTCTTTCAATTTCTGCCGCAGACGGCGCGCGCATACGGCGTGGCGCACACGGAGATGTGCGACGTGGAGAAGATGACGCCCGCCGCCGCACACTACATCGCAGACCGCATGGCCGAACTCGGGGACGATGCCGAAAGCATGACACTCGTGCTCTTGAGCTACAATCGCGGGCCGGAGTGGGTGCGCGACACCTTGCGCCAACTGCGAGAGACGGACAACTACCAGCGCAATTTCTGGACGCTCTTTGCCCATCGCGACCAACTAGACGAAAACTTCCGCAACGAGAACGCGGGCTACGTTCCGGCCTTTTTCGCCGCCGCCATCGTCGGTGAAAACCCGCAACACTTCGAATTGCCCATCCCACCGCTCTCAACTCTGACCGGCACAGCGAAACTAGAAGGGGCGAAGTGAGGATAGCGCAGAGCCGGATGATGGTTTTTGCCAGCGCCTAGCATCCGGCGTCTATCACCGGCTATGTTCGGCAATCATGCTTTCCCGTTTCCGTCTTGTGTCCGTGCGGCGTTCTGTGATATGAGGCCACAAATTTTCCGATTCTCTATCGCCGTAGTTTGACATCACGCTCTCTTGACAATAGAACAGAAAGGTTTCAAGCCCCATGGAAAAAACTCAAACCTCCGCCAAACGCTCAAATTCTCGGTCTCAATTTCATCTCCCGTGGCTGATAATGTCGCTATTGTTGAGTCTTTTGCTGGCCGCCGGTTGCGCGAAGACTGACAATACGAGCAACACTTCCACTTCCAACAGCGGCAGCAGCGACAACGCCAACGCGAATTCACAGAACGCCAACACGGCCGGCGGCGACCTCAAGAGCCAGGCAGACGTGCAGGGCAAGGCCACCTCTCCCGACAAGGGCAATTTCACAGTCCTCTATCAAGACCCGCAGAATCCGCGTTATGTCGAGATGAACGAGAATTATAAGAAGCAGCGTCTTCTTGAAGAGGTCGCGGATGAATTAAACGCATCCGTTTCGATTCCCGAAAACGTCTCCATCACGTTTAAGGAGTGCGGCGAGGTCAACGCCTACTGGCAGCCGCGCGACCGCCAGATAGTGATGTGTTTTGAGTTTATAGAAGACACGGCCAACAAATTTCGCGAAGTCGTGACAGACCAGAAAGAGTATGAAGACGCGGTCGGCGGCGCGATTACCTTCGCCTTCATACACGAGTTGGGCCATTGCCTGATTGATGTTCTGAATCTTCCGGCGACGGGCAGGGAAGAAGACTCGGTTGACCAACTTGCGACCTACGTGTTGATTGACAGCGGCGACGACGGAGAGAAGATGGCCTTAAACGGAGCGCGGATGTGGGGCTTATGGTTTCAGGCGAAGGGCGGAACATCGCAGAGCGCCGGCAACATCAACTGGGCCGACGAACACTCTCTGGACGCGCAGCGTTTCTTCAACATCATCTGTTGGGTCTTCGGCCACAACCCTGACAAGTGGCGCGGTCTGGTCAACGACCCGCTGCCCGAGGGGCGCGCCGTTCGTTGTCCGACAGAGTACGCGAGGATGTCCAAAGCGTGGGCACACTTGCTTGAGCCATACATGAAGAGGGGAACACAAAACACAGCGGCCGTCCCCAGCGCCGAGAACAAACCCACCCCCGAACATGGCGGCAGCGAACACTGAAGAAGGTAAAAGTAAAAAGGTAAAAGGCAAAAGTTAAGACAGAGGCAAAAGGCGAAAGGGAAGACGGCCGAGCATGGCTCTCATCTTCCCTTTCGCGTTTATCTTATCTCTGAACTTTTACCTTTTACCTTTTACCTTTTTACTTAATTTCCGCCGGTGCGGGCGCGACGCTGACGATGCGCTGCATATCTTCCTTGGCCTGCTCGGTGCTGGACTGAATGCCAGCGGCGCGCATACGGAATTCGTCTGCGTTGGATGAATTGCGGAGTGCCTCTTCGAGTGTGATAAGGCCGGACTGAAAGAGATGAAAGAGCGACTGGTCGAAGGTCTGCATTCCATACTGCGAGGTTCCGGCGGCGATGGCCTCGCGAATCATGTAGGTCTTCTCTTCGTTCATAATGTAATCGCGGATGAGTCCGGTGCTGGTCATAATCTCGACGGCCGGAACGCGGCCCATGCCGCGCGCGTCGCGCACGAGCCGCATGGAGATAACGGCCTTGAGGATTCCGGCCAGTTGCAAGCGGATAGATTTTTGCTGGTGTGCGGGGAAGGAAGAGACGACGCGGGTGATGGTCTCCGTGGCATCGAGGGTGTGGAGGGTGGAGAGCACTAGGTGGCCCGTCTCGGCGGCGGTGAGCGCGGTCTCTATGGTTTCAAGGTCGCGCATTTCTCCGACGAGTATCACGTCCGGGTCTTGACGCAGCGCGCCCCTCAAGGCTTCGGCAAACGAGCGCGTGTCCACGTCTATCTCGCGCTGCGAGACGAAGGAGCGCTTGTCGCGGTGTAAGAATTCGATAGGGTCTTCGATGGTGACGATGTGGCCGCTGCGCGTGGCGTTGATGCGGTCAATCATGGCGGCCAGCGTGGTTGACTTGCCAGAACCCGTTGCGCCCGTGACGAGAATCAGCCCGCGCTGTTCTTCCGCGATTTTGTCTATGACGGGCGGCATTCCGAGTTCGGCGGTGGAGCGCGTCCCGTCCGGGATAACGCGCATGACGATGCTGACCGTGCCGCGCTGCTGAAAGATGTTGGCGCGGAAGCGCCCCAAGCCCGCGACGCCGTAACCGATGTCCACTTCGTTAACTTCCTTGAAGCGTTGTTTCTGGCGGTTAGACATCATCGAGAAGGCCATATCGAGCGTATCGTCGCGCGTCAGGCGCGAGGCATCGACAATCGGGCGCAACTCGCCGCCGATACGCATGAAGGGAAACGAACCGGCCTTCACGTGCAAATCGGAAGCACCGTGGTTGCTGGCGATTCTCAGTAGGTCATCAATTTTGACAGACATGGGGGCTTCAACAAAACCTTTCCGGGCGGATTCCGAGTCAACAATCTTCGGCGGGGCGCAGTGTCTACGATTGCGGGATGTAGCGGCAGCGTCAACAAAGGCCGTCAACGCTCTTTAGGCAAGCGAACTCGACTAGCTTTCTCTCGTGCGCCACCTGAAAATGAGAGCCAGGAGACGCTCCTCAAAGATAATAGCCCGCCCGCCGCTGACGCGTCAACGAGTTAATTAAGCGAGCGGTACTGACCTGCGCCGCACTCCATCGCACACGGCTATAAACCCCCATCCCACACAAAAAGCCCGCCGCGCCCCAACTCCACACGCCGCGAGCCTCCCCCTCCCAACCCAATCTCCCCCTACTCCTCCGCCCCCAACTCCCCCAACAACCCCAACGCCTCATCCAAAGCAGGCTTATAACAATGCGGCGGCCCATCACACCAAGCCCTCTCCCGCGCCCGCCTCCCATGCTCCAACGCCTTCTCCTTATCCCCCGCCTCCAACGCCACCCGCCCCAAAAAATTATGAATATCCGCCTCCGCCAAC
>CAZEZJ010000374.1:0-5299 GCA_964516695.1 uncultured Blastocatellaceae bacterium | reverse complement strand
CGTTCGCCGCCTTCCAAACGTCTATGAGTCGCCTAACGCTTACGCTGGCGCGGGTCTAAATATTCGCGCAGCCCGTCGCCTATAAAATTGAAGGCCAGCACGGTGAGCGCGATGGCGATGCCGGGAAAGACGAGCGCGTGCGGCGCGGCCTGAAGCGTGGCGATGTCGCGCGCTTCTTCAATCATCACGCCCCAAGACGGCGCGGGCGGCGGCACGCCCAAGCCCAGAAACGAAAGCGAGGCTTCCGACAAGACAGCGCCCGCCATCCCGAGGCTCGCCTGCACGATGAGCGGCTGAATCGCGTTCGGCAGAATGTGAACCAGCAGGATACGAAAATCGCCAGCGCCGAGCGCACGCGCCGCCTGCACGAAATCATACTCGCGAACCTTTAGCACCTGCCCGCGTATCAGCCGGGCGTAGCCCACCCAACCGATGATGCAGAGCGCGAAGATTAGCTTGTTGATGCCCGCGCCGAGAAAGCCGACGAGCGCGATGGCTAGCAGGAGACCGGGGAAAGCCAGAAAGACGTTGAAGACATAGCCGGAGACGATGCGGTCAACCCACCCGCCATAGAAACCGGCGAGCGCGCCGAGCAGCGTGCCGATGACGGCTGACACCACGACGACGATAACGCCCACCTGCAAAGAGATGCGCGAGCCGTGTACGACACGCGCGAAGACGTCTCTGCCGGTTGAGTCCGTCCCGAACCAATGCTCTGCGGACGGCGGCTTGTTGCGATAAGCCGGATTGGTCTCGATGACCTTCTGCTGGCTCGCAATCAACGGCGCGAAGATGGCTGCCAACACCAGCACGACGACAATCACAAATCCGATTTTGGCGAGACGGTTCATGGGTGATTTTTAATTTGCGATTTTAGATTTTTGATTGGATAAAGCGAAAAACGCTGTGACAGCTTTAAAGTTAGATTCGTGGAAGCTATCAATTTCCAATCGCAAATCAAAAATCTAAAATCCAAAATTACGAAACTCTGATGCGCGGGTCGAGCCAGCGATAAACAACATCGGTCAGCGTGTTGACGAAAATATACGTGATGCTGATGACGAGCACGCAGCCTTGCACGAGACGGTAGTCGCGTTTGGCGATGCCATCGCGAATCAGGAGCGTGCCGATGCCGGGCCAGTTGAAAATCTGCTCGGTGATGATTGCGCCCGCCAGCAGCACGCCGAGTTGCAGACCGAGAATAGTGACCACGGGTATCAGCCCGTTTTTCAGGACGTGTTTGTAGACCACTTTCGTTTCGCTCAAACCCTTGGCGCGCGCCGTCCGCACGTAGTCTTCTCCCAGTTCTTCGATAACGCTTGAGCGCACCATGCGCGTCAGGATGGCCGAGAGCGCCGCGCCGAGCGTGACGGCTGGCAGGATGATGTCCTTCCATTCCGAGCGCCCAGAGGGAGCCAGCCATCCGAGCTTGACGGCGAAAACGTAGACGAGCAGTGGGCCAATGACGAAGCCGGGCAAGCTGATGCCGATGAGCGCGACGACCGATGAGAAGTTGTCAATCAACGTGCCGCGATTTTTTCCGGCAACGACGCCGAGCGGAATCGCAATCAACAAGGCGATGAACATGGCCGCCAGCGCCAACTGGATAGTTGCCGGGTAACGCTCAAAGATGACTTCGCTGACGGGACGCTCCTCCGCCGGGTTGGGCGAGAAGGTGCGGCCCATGTCTGCGTGCAGCAGATAGCCCTTCCAGTAATCAACGTAACGATTGTCCGCGCCGTGCCACTTGAAACTCCTGTTGCCTGCCTCGTCGCGCGGAAAGGAGAAGAAGAAGGGCGGCTTGTCGAGGCCGTGACGCTGGCGGAAGTTGGCTAAATCCTGTGGCCGCGCCTGGTCGCCAAGAATTGCCATCGCCGGATCGCCCGGCACAATCTCTATCAGGATTGTCACCAGCGACACCACCGTCCAGACAACCAACAGCAGGATGGCGAGACGGCGCAGAATGCCGAGGAGCTTGTGTTTCATCGCAAGCGGCGCTAGCTGTTTCAGGCAAAATAAAAGAGATGAACTAACAAGAGCGGATAATAGCAGATAAAGAACGCTATGTGACAACCGAAGGGCCGAAGGCACAAGCAGAAGAGAATTGAATGAGGCCGGGAAAATAAACTGGGAGATAAAAATGTAGTCCGACGAAATCCGCGTTATCCCTTGAGCGCAACAGCCCCGACAACCGTGCACCCTGGAAAAACGCTAACTCGTCGGACTACATTTTTGGTTGCATTTACTATCTAACTCACCATCATAGTGCAACCAAACTCGATAAACTTTGCCGCTTAGCGGGAGCGTGTGCCCAGATGAAGCGCCGCTATCCCGCCCGTCAAATTCTGATACTCGACTTCCGTGAAACCGACTTCGCGCATCATCTGGGCCAAAAGCTTCTGGTCTGGAAAACGCGAAACGGAGTCGGGCAAATATTCGTAAGCTCCGCGTGAGCCGCTGACGAGACCGCCGATGCGCGGCAGCACGCTTGTAAAATAGAACTGAAACAAAGCGCGAAAGCCCGGCACCACGGGCCTTGAGAATTCCAGAATTGCGGCGCGCCCCTTTGGCTTCAACACTCGCCACAACTCTCTCAAACCACCTTCGACGCTCGACAGATTACGCAATCCGAAGGCGATGCTAACCGCATCAAACGAGCCATCTGCAAAAGGCAACTTCAGAGCATCGCCCTCGACGAACGGAATCATCCTGGCGCTCGACGCAGCCTTGCGGGCAGCAATCTCAAGCATCGGCCGGCAAAAATCCGTGCCGATGACACGCGCGCCCGTTTGCTTCACAATCGCCAACGAAAGGTCGCCGGTTCCACAAGCGACATCGAGCGCGAGCGCCCCGTTTCGTTGCAAACCTGGCTGTAGCTTTCTGGCTACAATCGAGCGCCAGCGTGCGTCGATGTTGGCCGACAAGAAATGGTTTAAAAAATCATAGCGACCAGCGATGCCGGCGAACATCTCACGTACGCGGCGGGCGTGTTCGCTTTCTGTTAGTTGATTCTTGTCAGGCACAGTTAAGCTTTTTCCGTCAAGCGGATGGTTGCGGGAGGGTTGCGATAAGCTTACAAAATCCTACGGGGCTTTGGCCGGAGGCGTTTGAGTTTTCGCGTCGGTCGCGGCGGGCTGCGCGCCGAAGATTTCGATTGTGCCCGCTCGTTGCAGGTCGGCGCTGAGTTGCGCGGCGCTGCCGACGGCGACGGTGGCAACGGGCGTCTCGCGGAAAAGCCTTACCGCCACGCGTTGCACGTCTGCGGGCGTGACTTGACTTAAAGAGCGTAGCTGGTCGTCAACAGAGGCGAGCTTATAGGTTTCGATGTCGAGCCACAAATTGGCGAGGGTCGCAGGGTTATCGAGTTGCTTGTTGAAGAGGGCCAAGGCTTCGTTGCGTGCCTTCTCAAACTCTGAGGCCGAGGGCGGTGCAGTCGTCAAAGTTTTCAGGACGCTGCGCGCGTCCGTTAAAGCTTTGGCGGCCTGCGCGGGGCTGACCGCCGCGCCCAGCACAAACGCGCCGGGCAGCAAGCGCGCCTCATGGCGCACGAAGAAAGCGCTCTTGCCGAGTTCGGGCATCGCAGCCAGCCAGCGTTCGCGCACCAGCGGGATGAGCAATTGAGCGGCGAGAGCATCTTTGTCGGAACGCGCGAGGCCGCGCGTCGCCAGCCGTATTTCGGCTGTGGGTGCGCCTGGCTGGTCAATAATTAGTGTGCGCGCGTCGGGCGCTTCGGGCTGGCGGAAGGTCGCAGGCACAATGGAGTCGCTTCGACGCCAGCTTCCCAAGAGTTGACGCAGCGTACGCAGAGCGCGCTTTTCGTTGACCCCGCCGACGATGACGAGCGTGGCGTTGTTTGAATTGAGAAAGCGCTCGCGGGCGAGCATCAAATCGGGGCGGTCTATGCGGGCGAGCGTGTCGGGCGTGCCAGCGGCGGCGCGTCCATACGGGTAATCACCGAAGAGACGTGCGGCAATCGCGCGGTCTGCCAGCAGCGCGGCGGAGATTCCCATCTCGCGGCTCAGCTTGATGCGTGCGTCGCGCAGGCCGTTAACTATTTCGGGCGTCAGGGGCGTGCTCACCAATGCGGTGCGCAGCAGTTCCGTGATTCTCTCGAATTCTGTGGCGCGAGCCGTCAGAGTGATGTTCAGAGAATCGTAGTCGCTGGAGACTTCGACGCGTCCGCCGAGTTCTTCAAAATACTCGCGCGTGGCCGGGTCTGGAAAGAGAGCATCGCTCAAGAGCGCTATCGTGCCGGCCTTTCCTGCCAAATCGAAAATAGCTCCGCTGTGAATACGAAGCTTCAGCATGACCTCCGAATCGGCGGGCCGGTACCACATCTGTATGCGCAAACCGTTCAATAAATGCTCCTGTCGCGGCTGTGGGACGGTTTGCGAGAGGCCGCTAAGGGGCGTGGCAGCCAACAAGAGCGTGAGCAGCAGAGCGGTCAGGCCGATTCTGATAGGCTGTTGAAAAAGATGCTGGTAGTTCATAAATTGATGATGCCGGAAAGGGAGAAGCGTTTGCCAGCCAATTCTCCTTGGTCTGATGACGAGCCGCCGTCTTGGGTTAGCTCTGAACATTCGATTGGGGAGCGGCAAAAAAACAGTTTAGATGCCGAGTTGTTGGGCGTCAACCGTTTAGCCATTCGGTGCATCAAAGAGCAGTGAGCAAGAGGCACGTAAAGTGAATGTGTGCCTTCGCTTCACAGCCAGCCGAAGCGTAGTATAATGTAGAACAGGCGAGACGGTCGTTTTCGGACGAATTACAAGCGGTCGAGTCTGCTGCCCGAGAGAGAGTTTGAAGCCGCCGGAGAGGAAAGCCTGAAAACGGCCTTTTTCCAAGCCAGCGGTTAAGAGGATGAATATGAAACAGTGCTCCGTGTGCCAAGAAGAGTTTGCCGACAAGTTCACTTTCTGCCCGATTGACGGCACTCCCCTTAAAGAATTTGCTGCTGGTCAAGAGTTTGCAGCCAGCGTGGCCGCGCCGTCTCCGCTGGAAAGCGAAGAGACGGTTCCCTCTATGCCTGCGTCAAACGAGAGCTTTTCGGTGAGTGAGTCTGCATTATCGTCTGTGCCCGAAGAGAGCTTCGCGGCCAGCGACAACGCAGGAGTTGGCGAGGGTGTCGCTGCTGGCGTCGGTAAAGGTGAGTATCACTTAACCATCATCGAGGATGCAGGCATCACGCGCCGCCTCCTCACCGAACTCTCCGCCGTCAAACAGCAATCCCAACTCACGTGGCCGGCCTTCAAACAAGACCCCGCAGGCTTTACCAAACGCTTAGCCACCGGCTACGGCACCT
>CAZEZJ010000373.1:2152-5343 GCA_964516695.1 uncultured Blastocatellaceae bacterium | reverse complement strand
TTGCCTATCAAGTTGATAAGGCGTTCATTCAATAACTGGCAACTTGGGTTAAATAGTTCACCAAGTCAAAAAGTCCAAGCTCCAAAGTCAAGAATTGTTATCGTGACTTTGGAGCTTGGACTTTTGAGTTCAGGGGTAAATTTTTTAGCTACGACTTTTTATAGTTGGTAATCTTCGTCGAGGTGGCGCGCCATTTGTCTTGCTGCTTTTTGAAGGTGGTGTTGAATTGCCAGCTTTCGGCTTGATTGCCCTGACCCGTGACGGAAACGCGGCCAGTGACGGTGCCCGTATCTCCGGTCTCGGTTGATTTGAGGTCGTCCATGCTAAACGGGTCGGCCTTTTTGCTATCGTTAATAGCGGCCAACACCTGCGCCTTCGTCAGAACTTTACCGTCCGCGGTGGTCTCCTTGTAATCGTCGGCCAGCAAGCTCTCGACCTTCGCCTTGTCGCCCTTCATTCGCGCCGTGAACAGTTGGCTATAGAGCATCACCAATTCCGTGAACGGATTCTTGTCGGGATTGGCTTTGTCCTGTTTGACGGTGTTCTGGTTAGGGTTGGAATTAGCGGTCGCGGTCGCGTTCGTAATTGTTTGACTGTTAGCGTTTGCCGGAGCGTTTGATTGTCGATTGCCGCTGCTGCAAGCTAGTTGTGAGACGGATAAGATGGTTGCCAGCAAGACGACGACGCAGATTCTTTTCATTTCGCATGATTCCTGTCGAGCTAAAATTCGGTCAGAGCCTAGAGAGCACTACTTAAGCCGAATTCGTCCACAAGTCAAATGCAAACGAGCGAGCTTGCGTTTAACGCTGAAGCTCGCTGAGCAGTTTTTTGTACAACTCTGAGTCTAGTTCTTGCAGCACGTGGCTCTGCGCGATTGCCGAATCGCGGTCGCCCATCTCAAGATAAGCCATGCCTAAGTTATAGTAAGTCTCGGGGAGGCGCGGCTGGATGTGCGCGGCCTGGCGGTAGGCCGCAATGGCCTCCTCAAACCTTCCGGCATAATAAAAAGCGTCTCCGAGTTTGTTGTAAGCATCGACGGAGTTTGGGCGCAACTGAATCGCACGCTGGTAGGCTTTGATGGCTTCGCTGTTTTTGCCCTGCTTGACTTTGCAGTAGCCGACCTGAATCCAGGCGTCGGCGCGAGTAGGGTTTTTGACGACGGCGGTTTCGAAATAGTTGAGCGCGCTGTCGTAGTTTCCGAGCCAGAGCGAATTGAGGCCGTTGCGATACCACCACTCGGCCAACGCTTCCGGCTGCTGCGGATTCTTGTTGCGCACCGCCACCTGCTCGAAAGTCAAAAGCTTGCCCGATGCGAGAGCGCCGATGCGTCCGGCTCCGAGCGCTAGGTTGATGTTCTGGCCGTTGGTGACCTTAATCGTGATGACGCCGATGACCTGGCCCTTCATGTTGAAGAGCGGGCTGCCGCTGTTGCCTTGAGAGACGGGCGCGGTCGTCTGCACGATTTTTCCGAGGTTCGGCACCTCGCGCACCGCCGAGACGATGCCGCTGGAAACAGAGCCTTCGAGCCTGAGCGGGTTGCCGATGATAAAGACGCTCTCGCCTTCTTCCGGCATCGTGGTGCTTAGTTCAAGCTGGCGCGCGCGGTCAGGCGGAAGTGTAACGCTCAAAATGGCGAGGTCGCCTTCGTCGTCTGAAGCGAGCACGCCCGCGACGGGGTAAGTTTTGCCCTTGCCGTCGAGCGTTCTAATCTCGGCGCGTCGCGCTCCCTCTATGACGTGGACGTTGGTAACGACTTCGCCGGGACGGATGAAGAATCCGCTGCCCGTCATCAGGGCGTCGCCTTTGGCGTCGTAGGTAATGATGGAGACGACTGAGGGCTTGACGCGGCGAATCAAATCCGGCAGCGACGGTTCTTGCGCTGCTGCTCGCGGCGTGACGACAAAAAGGAAGAGAAGGGCCAGCCAGAGGGGGAATCTGTATTTCAGCATGGCGTTACATCGCTTCGACGGCGCGCTCACTCTGAGAGCCTGGCGCCGGGGGAAAGAGATACTTTAGCGGGGACTAAAATATGTCTGTTGTCGAAGAAGAAACGACGCTCTCTTTTGGAGAGCGACGAAGGTTGCTTCGGTTTTCAGTCGGGAATGTGCGCGGTCAAGGCCGCTTTGATAACAGGCACGCCGGAGAAGCTTTGGCGAGTCTAGGCTTGGGGCCAGCCCGGCCTTGCCTTCAGGCTAACTTGAATATACCACACGCGCCCGCCAAAAAAATAGAATTATTCTGCCGGTTAAATAACCAAAATAGAGGCCGTCTTTCTCTAAGGATAAGACGGCCTCTGTCGTGCTTAAGCGTCAGGACTGTTAACAGTCAGTCATCTGCACGCTCTCTAGTGCTTTCTGTCTCTTAGTTGATAATTGTTCCGACGACCGTGCCGGCCGGCGTGTTCAACTCGTCCTCCATCGTGATGAAGAGGCCGAAATCTGGAAGCGCCGTTTCGGTCTGAATCTGCGCTTCGTTGCGCTGGCCTGTGTTGACAATCTGCCCGAGCTTGACAAACTTGTTGTCGGGCGAGACGGCCCACACGGCGTAGACTTTACCCGCGGGCGCATCCTTCAATTCATGGAAACGCATCTTGATGGTTGTTGGCCCATCCTTGCGCGGCTCGATGAAGACGTTGGCGCGCGAGCCGGTCATGGCTCCCGTCAGGTTAATCTTCATCTGCGTGTCGGTTCCACGGCGAAAGCCCGGAATGCCAAGCATCGGCGCGGTGTAAGCGGGTGTGGCTCCGGTCGTGGTGGCCGAGACGCGTTCGCCAACTGCTGCTCCATCGCGTTCGCCCGAACTCGTGAGCGGCACGACCGCCAGCCCGTTCGGGATGGTGCTGCGGAGCACGACGTTGGTCGTCGGGCCGTAGGTCGCAAGGTTGGCTTCGGGTGAAAGAACGAGCATGAAGCGATTGAGCGGCGTCGTGGTGGTGAATGTCGCGGTTCCGTTGTTGGCCGTCACTGGGCCAAGCAGGGTCGTGCGTCCAGATGGTTCGACCGCATACAGGTTATAGCCCGTGGCGTCGCCCGTCAGACCCGCGAGGTCTAAGCTAATCATCGTATGGTCGGCCATCCGCATCACTTTGGCTTTGCCGCCAGCGCCGGGAATCACAGTCGTCGGCGTCAGATTAACAATCACTTCCTTACCCACCGGATATTCAACGACAGTCCAAGACCCGTCGGCGTTCT
>CAZEZJ010000373.1:0-2142 GCA_964516695.1 uncultured Blastocatellaceae bacterium | reverse complement strand
GCTGTCGTCTGTGTGGTTGGAGTTGTGGTAACGGTGGTTGGTTGTTGGGCGAAGGTTAGGCTTGCGGATGCGAGGAAAAGCAGAGTCCCCGCCGCAAGGCAAAGTAAACGTTTGCTCATTAAAGTGTCTCCTCCTGAAGAAAATTTATCCGTCGTGGGGGAGGATTTATGTAAGGGATGACTGGAATTTCGGCAACCGTCGTGCCATTTCGGAGGAAGGCTTACTTTTTTATTCGCACAACTTAAGAAAACAAGGCGAGCGCGTGAAGCGAAGCGTTACGATACATCTGTGTATCGCAACTGGCCGTCTGCCGGATTTAGCGGCAGACGGCCAAGCACGCGCGCGTTAGTTTAATTCTTAATTTTGTTGACGTTAGCTTTATGCCGCGACGACCGAGGCGGCGCGGCTAACCATTTCCCGCCGTCTGGAGACTTCACGCGCGATTTCCGTGATGCGGTCAACGGTAAAAGGCTTGGCGACGACCCATTCGACCTGCGCGGCCCTTTGTTCGTGCGAGCCGACGGCCTCGCCCCAGCCCGTGATGACGGCCAGCGGAAGATGCCTATCCTGCGCGCGAATGGCGCGGGCCAGTTCCCAACCGCTCATGCCGGGCAAGCCAACGTCCGTAAAGACGGCGTCGAATTGCTGCGATTGAAACAGCGACAAAGCCTCGCGCCCGCCGTCGGCCAGAGAGACTTGATAACCTTCCTTCTCAAGGATGTCGCGCAAAAGCTCGCGCACATAATCCTCGTCGTCAACCACCAGGATTTTCGTCTGCTTGGATTTCAGAGAAAGCTGCGACGGCATGACGAGTTCGCCCGTCGGCGGAGCCTTGACCGCGCCTCTGGCAATCGGCAGCTTGATGCGCATGATAGTGCCCGAGTTCAACTCGGAATCAACCTCGACCGTTCCTTCATGGCGGCGGATGATGCCGTAGGAAACGGCGAGGCCGAGACCCATGCCCGTCTTGCCTTTGGTCGTGAAGAACGGGTCGAAGATGCGCGAGCGCACATCCTCGCTCATGCCCATCCCTGTATCGCTGACGGAGATTTCAACGAGGTCGCCCACCTCTTTCGTCGCCATCGTCAGCGTCCCGCCCTGCGGCATCGCGTCAATGGCGTTGAAGACCATGTTGACCAATACTTCGCGCAGTTCGGATTCGTCTCCCATCAAGAGAGCCTTCGAGCGAATCTGTAGCTCAAGGCCGATGTGCACGTTGGCGGCCTCGGCGTGGTCTTTCCAGCGCGGGCGCGTAATCTCGCTGACATCAAGGAGCAGTTGGTCAACGGAGACGGGCTTGAAGTCGTGGTCGCGGCGCTGGCGCGCGAAGTCCTGAATCCGCTTGATGGTCTGCGCGCCGTCTTTGGCCGTCTTGATAATAATCTTGAGTCCGCTCTCTATCTTGTCGGGGTCGGTGGTGTTGAGCAAAAGCTGCGCGCGGCCAAGGATTCCGGCCAGCGTATTGTTAAAATCGTGGGCCACGCCCGAAGCTAGTTCTCCGAGCGCAGACATCTTTTCAATCTGCGAATATTGCTCGCGGATGCGTTCCTGCTCAGCGATGTAGTGGTTTAACTCCGCCACGTGGCGGCGGGCCTGCTCAGCCTGTGCGGCGGAAGCTTCGGCCCGCGCTTCGGCTTCGGCCTCGGCCTTGGCGGCCTCCGCCATCACTTCGATGTTCTTCAAGTAGGTGCGATACGTCAGATAGATAATCGCGATGAAGGGAGCCGTGGCGATAATGGCGTAGAAGCCGACGACGCCAATCAGTTTGCTGATGAATCCGGCGGCGCTCGCTCCCGCGAAATAGGTGATAGAAGTCCAGAGACAATAAGTGTTGTAGACCTGCCAGACGGGCTGCTCGTATTTCCAAGCGTGCGCGACCGCCGCCAGCACGGAGTTGCAGACATACTGCACGAGCGCCATCACGCAGATTGCCAGCACAAAGTGGCCCGAAAAAGCTCCCATCGGGAGACTGACCAGCGGCCCTAAAAAAAACTGCACGATGGAGACGGTGATGAAGGTGGAGAAAGCAAGCAGCGCCGAATTGTAGGCGAGCGTGATGGGCTTGCGGCTAATCAACAAAGAGGAGCAGAAGCCGTCAGCCGCCGCCAGCAGGATTGCCGCCTCGCCGCCGTAAAGCAGCAT
>CAZEZJ010000372.1:0-5345 GCA_964516695.1 uncultured Blastocatellaceae bacterium | reverse complement strand
TCCTTAAAAGTATTCGTGGAGACGCTCCTGCCGCCCGTTCATCTAGTCATCTTCGGGGCGGGGCATGACGCGCAGCCGGTCGTCGAACTCGCGCGCGCCTTGGGCTGGCAGACGGAGGTCGTTGACCCGCAGGCACGCCCCGCCAGCCGTTCACGATTTGCTATGGCGGACAGCGTCACACTCGCGCGCCCCGAAGATGTCGGCTCGCGAGTCAGAGTTACGCCGCGAACACTGACGCTTCTCATGTCGCATAACTACTCGCACGACCTCGAACTGCTCAAGTTCCTGCTCGCATCGCCGGCACTCTACATAGGCGTCATGGGCCCACGCAAACGGACCGAACGGATGCTGAATGAATTGGCGGCGAACGAAGACACGTTCCGCTTGGAAGAAACGGAGGTGGCACGCCTTTATTCACCGGCCGGTCTGGACATAGGGGCGAACGCTCCCGCCGAAATCGCTCTCTCAATCGTCGCTGAGATGCGCGCGGTGCTCGCGGGGCGGGGCGGCGGAATGTTGCGCGAGCGCCGTGGCTCCATCCACGGCGGTTCGGGTGCCGGCGAGCGCGTGCCCTTGACGGAGGAACAGGCCCAGCCTGTGGCGTTGGCGTGAGCGGCGAAGGCTGACGAGGGAGGGCATTGCCAGCGTGGTCGAAAGCAACACGGGGAGCGCCGGCGCTATTGTCCTGGCGGCGGGGGCATCCTCGCGCATGGGCAGCCCGAAGCAGACTCTTCAATTCCGGGGCGAGAGTCTGCTCAAGCGCGCCGCCCTCGCTGCGCTGGGCGCAGGATGCCGTCCCGTAATTGTAGTACCGGGCGCAAACGCCGAGCTGACGCGACGCGAGCTGGACGGGCTTGAAGTGCGAGAAGTGTTGAATAACCTTTGGGAGACCGGGATGGCGTCGTCAATCAGGGCGGGCGTCGAAGGTCTTGTCAGCGCGGACCCGGACGCGACAGCAGCCGTCCTTGTGCTCTGCGACCAACCTCACGTCACCGCCAATGTCATCTCCGGCCTCATCGCGGCGCATCGCGCCACCGGAAGGTCCATCGTCGCCTCAACCTACGGCGGGAGCTACGGCGTGCCGGCCCTTTTCAGCAGAGCGCTCTTCGTTGAGCTAAAGCAACTTGCGGGCATGTCCGGCGCGAAAGAAGTCATCAAGAGACACGCTTCAGAGGCGCACTTCTTACCCTTCCCCTGCGGTGAGGTGGACGTGGATACTCCTGATGATTTCTCGCGCTTGATTGCAGGCGAAAGCGCTTAGCGAAATGGGAAGTTAAGCTCTGAGAAAAGCATTCATCTTCTTATTAATAATCACGAACTGCCTTGTGTCTGGTTATAACTTTTTTCCCTGCCGAAATCCCCACGCCGTTGCTAAAGATTTGTAAAAAGCAGTCATCAACAGCCAATCGGGGGTGACAAGTTTTTACAATTTCGGTGCGAACAAGTGAGAACTTTCTGTAGTATCTCGGTGTATGCTCTCGCCCAGTATGTTCCGAAATGTAATCGGCAAACTATCGCTGCGAAAAAAGCTGACGATACTGGCATCAGTAGGCGTGTTCCTTCCCCTCCTGGTGTTGACTTATATGCAGTATCGCTCGCTCGCAGAACTCCAGAACAAAACTAAAGGCGCATTCAAGGACAACCTGCGACAGGGACTAACAATCGTGCAGCGCCAAATGAAACAACGCCTGGAGGACGTTGCGGCTCAAACCTTGAACCCAATCGGCAGCCTCCATTTTTCGTCCCCTGGGGGCGCGGAAGCGTTCGAAAAATATTTTGTAGACGTTAAGCGTTCGCATCCTGAGATTGAAGAGATTTTTGCTTTCGCTTACTCGGAGCGTAAGGATGAAACAAATAGTTATGCGTATATGCATTCAGACAAATTTGTGAAAATCGCTCAGGCGAAATTCACCCCTACGCAGTCCCACATTGTGTCTGTCTTTGATAAATCGCGGATGGCCCAAAATTTTCTTGACGCTAATCGCAACTATTTATTCGCACATCATTCATGTCCCCCATGTCCGCCGGGCAGTCAGATGCGTCAAGAGACATATCTGTTTTATCCGTTGAAAGATTTAACAAAAGGAGAGCAGAGCGGTTTCGCGGGTATCTTATTAAACGAAGGTTTCATTAGAGATGACTTGATAGCTCGCAGTATAGGTGAGACTGCACCATCCCACATCTCAGATGCCACTGCCTCAATAGCCATGGCCGTCACGATTAGCGACGACAATCAGCGCGTGCTTTATTCAAACGGAGCGGCACAAAACGGATACTTTTTCGAAAGCAACTTTGCTCCTCCGTTCTCCACTTGGAAAGCAGGAATCGGCCTGAAGAATACAAATCTCGATGACCTCGCGCGCAATAGTTTTTTGCATAGCGCCGGGGCAACTTTCCTTGTGCTGGTCTTCTTACTTTGTGGGATAGCCCTCACCCTTCGGGCCACTGACCGCGAGGCACGTCTGGCGCAAGCGAAATCAAATTTCGTCGCCAATGTCTCGCATGAATTAAAGACGCCTCTCTCGCTCATCAGCATGTTTTCCGAAATCCTCGAACTAGGTCGCGTTAACAATGAAGAGAAGAAGACCGAGTACTACCGGATAATTCGCCATGAAAGCCTGCGTTTGAACAAGATGATAGATAACATCCTCGATTTCTCAAAAATCGAGGCCGGACGGAAAACGTATGATTTCGCCGTTGGCGACATGGCGGAAGTGATTGAGGACGTGCTTGCCAGCTATCGCTACCAGATTATCAATAACGGCTTTGACATTCAAACCAACATCCAACCCGATCTGCCGCCGGTCTTGATTGACCGCGATGCGATGGCGCAGGCCATCTCAAATCTGCTCGATAACGCCATCAAATATTCAGGCGAGGTGAAGCAGCTTTCGATTACCACGGAAACTGTGCGGTCTAATCTGTCTATTGAAATCGCAGATCACGGCATTGGAATTCCACGCGCTGAACAGGCAAAGATTTTCGAGAAGTTTTACCGCGTGGGCAACGGGCTGGTCCATGACGTAAAGGGCAGCGGCCTAGGCTTATCTCTGGTGAAGCACATCGTCGAAGCGCATCAGGGAACCATCTCGGTCGAAAGCGACATCGGCAAGGGAAGTCGTTTTACGATTCTCCTTCCGCTGGCGCGAGAGGACCGCTGACGTTCAAAGTTAGTCAGAGGAGAAACATAAAGTTGGCCAAAGTCCTGATAATCGAAGATGAACCCAACATGGTTCTCGGGCTAAAAGATAGCTGTGAGTATGAAGGCTATGAGGTCTCTGTGGCACGCGACGGTAATGAGGGCTTAGAGAAGGCCGCGAACGAGAAGCCTGACATCATTCTGCTCGATGTGATGCTGCCTTTGATGAGCGGCTTAGATGTGTGCCGCACCTTGCGCGCACGTGGAATCGAAACTCCAATTCTGATGCTGACTGCTCGGAGTCAGGAGATTGACAAGGTGGTCGGCCTAGAAGTCGGCGCAGACGATTACGTGACGAAACCATTTAGCGTTAAGGAACTGCTCGCGCGAATCAGGGCGCATTTGCGCAGGGCTGCCAAACAGGTCGTCGAAATCGAAACGTTTACCTTTGGCGATGTGGAGTTGAATTTTAAAAAATACACGGCGCGCAAAGGCGGGCAAGCATTAGAGCTTTCACCTCGCGAATTCGAAATCTTGCGCTACCTGATCCGGCGTCGAGGTGAAATCGTCACACGCGACCAACTGCTCGACGAAGTTTGGGGGTATGACAGCACCCCGGTGACGCGCACGGTTGACAACCATATCGCCAAGCTGCGTCAGAAAATCGAACCTCACCCATCCGAGCCACAGCACATTATTACTGTTCACCGGCTCGGCTATCGCTTCATCGAATAAACCGCGGCGAATCAACACCGCATTCTCTCGACGATGCTTTAACTCGGCTTAAAAACGAGAAGAAGTCCTCTTTCTTTCGGTACAACTTTTTACAATCTAATTACAGCCTGTGGAGACTTGGAAGTTCAAAGTCTATAGGCTTTCCATCGATGTATTCGGAAAAGTTTACGCCTGACCCAATCGAGGAGATAACCCAATGAAGAGACTCATGCGAACACTAATGCTAACGCTTCTGATTTGCCTTCTGGCGCAGTCCGTCGTACGTGCCCAGGATAATCCGCCGAAATCCCCCAGCGCGCAGTCTGACGCGAAAAAAGCTTTCGCGAAACTTAAGACCCTGGCGGGTTCCTGGCAAGGAACGATTATGGGCATCTCTATCAACTTCACGATTCGCGCCGCATCCAGTGGTACCGCAATTCTGCATGAGGGGAATACAGACGGAGGCGGCCCCCCAAAGAATGAAATCACTATGTTCTACTTGGACAAGGATCGTTTGCTCGCCACCCATTATTGTGACGGCGGAAATCGTTCGCATATGGAAGGCAAGTTGTCGGCGGATGGGAAGACGATTGAGCTTAGTTTTCTAGATGTCGTCGGAAGCACACGGGGAGGATACCTGAAGGGCATGGTGTTCACGATAATTGACGCGAACCATCATATCGTAGAGGCGACTTTCGTTATGCCAGACGGTAAGCCGATTCAACTGCGCGGCGAATTTCAACGGACCACCTCCGCACCCAGTTTGCACTCCGCGAATAAGCGCCTCTACGACGGGGGAGCGATGATGCTGCTCCTCTCGGCGGAAAAAACGCCTGAAGAATATTACAGCTTCAAACCAACCGACGCTGATCCCACTTTTGGGCAAATGCTTGCGGTCGTCGCTAACGGTCAATACGAGAATTGTTCCGCAGTCCTCGGAGAGAAAAATTCCAGACCAAAGATCAAAGGTGCAGGAACACCGAAAGCCGATCTAATCTCCGCGCTAAAGGATGCCTTTGCCTACTGCGGCAAGGCATACGACCGCATCACCGATGCATCTGCGGCTCAATTGGTGACGTTCTCCGGCCCGATGGGACCCATCCCAGTACCCAAGCAAAACTTGCTGAATATCAACATGGGCCTGAATGCGCTTCATTATGGGAACCTGATGGTCTACATGAGATTGAAGAACATTGTTCCTCCGAGCGCCGATCCCAATATCCAGAAACAAGCGGAAAAACTTCTGAAGAAATAAGAGAGGCTAACAGAATCATGTCAAATCCAATCTCGTCATCGGCCGCGCTGCCGGTCGCGTACGTCCTGCTGCGAATCCTCATCGTCGTGAACTGGCTGGGCGGCGCCGCGCTCCTCGCTCTGCTGGTTATTATGCCGAACGAGCAATGGATCATGTCCGCTTTCAAACTCTCTCCTTCGCCTGAGGCAGAGCGGCTGGTCATGGGCCTGCGCGCAATCGCCGTGCTCGGTCTCGCCG
>CAZEZJ010000371.1:1541-5346 GCA_964516695.1 uncultured Blastocatellaceae bacterium | reverse complement strand
TCCGCGCGGCACATCAACCGGAACCTTGCGGGTCACGTCGCCCGTTCGTTGCGCGTGACCCGCAAGGTTTTGCATGTCATCGCTCGCCAAATCGTGAATCGTCAATCGTGAATAGCAAGAGCAGTTTGCGGCTTCACGATTGACGATTCACGATTTTACGATTTACGGTATTTAGAGAATGCATATCGCAGTTATTGGTTCCGGCTACGTTGGCCTTGTGACCGGCGCGTGCTTCGCCGAGTTTGGCGTTGATGTCACTTGTGTTGACGTTGACGAGAAAAAAATCGCCCGTCTCTCTGACGGCCAAATCCCCATCTACGAACCCGGCCTCGAACAACTCGTCGCGAAAAACACGCAGGCCGGGCGCTTGAGTTTTACCACCGACATCAAAACGGCGGTCGAGCAAGCGCTGGTCATTTTTCTGGCCGTCGGCACACCCCCGAAAGAGGATGGCTCGGCTGACCTTGCCTACATTGAGACGGCGGCGCGCTCCATCGCTGAGCACATGAACGGTTATAAAGTGATTGTCACGAAATCCACCGTTCCCGTCGGCACGGGCGAACACCTGCGCGCTCTGATTCGCGAGCACCAGAAAAAGCCCAACAACTTCGGCGTCGTCTCGAATCCTGAATTTTTACGCGAGGGCGCGGCGATTGACGATTTCATGCGGCCCGACCGCGTCGTCATTGGCAGCCGCGATGAAGAGGCCATCGCCATCATGCGCGATTTGTATCGCCCGCTCTATTTAATCGAGACGCCTTTCGTTATCACATCGCTGGAAGCGGCGGAAGTCATCAAGTATGCCGCCAACGCATTTCTCGCCACCAAGATTTCTTTCATCAACGAGATTGCCAATCTTTGCGACCGGATAGGCTGCGACGTTCACGACGTAGCGCGCGGCATCGGCATGGACCGCCGCATCGGCACTAAATTCCTTCACCCCGGGCCAGGTTTTGGCGGCTCTTGTTTCCCGAAGGACACGCGCGCTCTGGCGGCGGTCGCGCGCCAGTTTAAGAGCGATTCGCTGATTGTTGACTCCGTTATAGAGGTCAACAAGCGCCAGCGGGAAATGATGGTGCCGAAGATAGAAAAACTGGTCGGAAGCTTGAGCGGCAAAGCGGTAGCCGTGCTCGGCCTCTCCTTCAAGCCTGAGACAGACGACATGCGCGAAGCGCCTTCCATAGATATTATCCACGCTCTCGTCGAGCGCGGCGCAAGTGTCCGCGCTTATGATCCGGTTGCCGTTCAGGAAGCGATGAAAGTCCTGCCTGAAATCACTTACGCGGAAGACGAGTACGACGCCGTCTCGGGCACTGACGTACTTGTGTTTATGACCGAATGGAATCAGTTTCGCGCGCTCGACATGGAGCGCATTCGCGGCCTAATGCGCAGCCCGAACATCGCAGACCTGAGAAATATCTACGAACCCGAAGCTATGCGCGAGCTTGGCTTTGATTATGTCGGAGTCGGACGGTAAAAAAGCGATGAGTAATGAGTGATGAGTTAAATACTCTTTTACTCATTGCTCATCACTCTTCACTCATCACTTCTTATGAGTCTTTCAGGAATCGTACTCGTCACGGGCGGCGCTGGCTTTATCGGGTCGCACATCGCTGCGGCGATGGCGGAGAGCGGCGCACGCGTCCGCGTGATTGACGACCTTTCAACCGGACATGCAGAGAATTTGGAAGAGATTGGCGGAAGCATAGATTTCGTCAAAGCCAGTCTGGCCGATGAGGATGCGACGCGGCGCGCGCTCGAAGATGTCGAGTTGGTTTTTCATCAAGCGGCTATCCCTTCCGTTCCGCGCTCAGTGGATAATCCGAGAGAGACGCATCTGGCCTGCGTTGATGGAACCTTTACGCTGCTGACGACGGCGCGCGAGCGCGGCGTCAGGCGTGTGGTCTACGCGGCTTCCAGTTCCGCTTACGGCGACCAGCCGACTTTGCCGAAAAGGGAAGAGATGCGCCCCGAGCCGCTCTCGCCTTACGCCGTGGCAAAGCTCGTCGGAGAATACTACTGCCAGGTCTTCAATCGCGTCTACAATCTCGAAACCGTCAGCCTCCGCTATTTCAACGTCTTCGGCCCACGTCAAGACCCAAGCTCGCAATATTCGGGCGTCATCTCGCGCTTCATCAGCGCGCTGCTCGGCGATGGCGGAAGCCCCGTTATCTACGGCGACGGCGAGCAATCGCGCGACTTCACGTATGTCGGCAACGTCGTCGAAGCGAACATGCGCGCTTCTGAAACGACCGCAGGCGTCGGCCACATCATCAACATCGCTAACGGCGAGCGCACCACCCTCAACGAGCTTCTTGATGTACTGAAAAACATTACCGAGCGAACAGCGGTCAAGGCCGAATACAAACCGACGCGCATCGGTGATGTGCGCCACAGCCTCGCCGACATCACGCAAGCGCGCAAGCTCCTAGGCTATGAGCCACGGATGGGCCTCGAAGATGGCTTGCGACTGACTATTGATTGGTGGAAACAGAGCCGCTTTAACAGGTGAGAATTTCGAACTGACCCGTGAAGGCGTTGCTGAAGCGGCGTGCCGGATTTCGCGGTTTAGGTGAGCGCTTGAAGAAAAAGCCGGTGACACGAGTAACGCCCGCCGTGTGAAATCATCGAGGGTTACTCGTGCCGTTCCAAGCTTTGAAAGCTAATACCGCTCGGTGGTCGTTCTTAGAAATCTCCGCTGCAAGACGAATGCCCGCAGTCGCAGTCAATCTGCATCGTATCGCCCGCGCCCGCGCAGGTCGGACTGCAATACTTCTCACCCTTTTCCACAGGGCAGCTACAGGCCGGATGCTTGCAGATATTTTTGTCCTTGTCGTCAGCCATCGAATCATCCTCCATTGAAATTAAGAAAACAGTGGTTGCGACCTTTCTATGCTAAATCCGTTGGCGAGTCAATAGCCATTCAAGCTCAAGTCTCTGGAAATAGTCTGCAAGGTCAGTCGAAAGCGGTTTTTATCCGCTTCCGTTTTAGCCCTTGACCATGCGTTGCAGGCTTTCGTTGTAGGGCGCGCGGGCCACGCCCCGGTCGGTGATGATGGCGGTGATAAACTCGTTCGGCGTCACGTCGAAGGCTGGATTCTGCACGCTGATGCCTTCGGGCGCGAAGCGCTGGTCGCGCACGTGCGTCACTTCCTCGGAAGCGCGCTCTTCAATCGGAATTTCCTCGCCGGTAGCGAGCGAGAGGTCAACGGTCGAGATGGGCGCGGCGACGTAGAAAGGGATGTCGTGCTGGCGTGCGAGGACGGCGACCATGTAGGTGCCGATTTTGTTGGCCGTGTCGCCGTTGGCCGCGATGCGGTCTGCGCCGACGACGACGGCGTCCACCTCTCCCTTCTTCATCACGTGCCCGGCCATGTTATCCGTAATCAACGTCACGGGAATCTCATCTTTGTTCAACTCCCAAGCGGTCAGCCGCGCGCCTTGCAGAAAGGGACGCGTCTCATCCGCGATGACGGCGATGCGTTTTCCGGCATCGCGCGCGCCGCGAATGACGCCGAGCGCCGTGCCGTAATCTCCGGCGGTGGCGAGCGCTCCGGCGTTGCAATGCGTCAGCACAGTTGAATTGTCTGGAATCAACTCGCCGCCGAAACCTCCCATCGCGCGGTTCGACACCAAGTCTTCATCGAAAATCGCCTGCGCCTCCAAGACGAGCGCCTTCTTAACCTCTTCAACGTTTTCTGTCTTCGCCTTCGCGCGGCAGAGCGCTTCGCGCATTCGCTCGATGGCCCAGAAAAGATTGACGGCTGTGGGCCGCGTCGCCGCCATCACCTCACACATATAATTG
>CAZEZJ010000371.1:0-1531 GCA_964516695.1 uncultured Blastocatellaceae bacterium | reverse complement strand
GAAATCATACTCAAGGTCTGCGATTGACGTGCCGACGGATTGCTGTGCGCCGAGCGCCAAACCCATCGCGGCGCTAATACCGATGGCCGGAGCGCCGCGCACCACCATCTTCTTAATCGCCTCCGCCACCTCTTCATAGGAGCGCAGCATCAGATACTTCTCTTCCGTGGGCAGCAACCGCTGGTCAATCATCCGCACGCCTTCGCTTGTCCACTCAACAGTCTTAATCATTCTCTTAATAATGCTCCTTCAGCATTTTGAATCAGCGGGCAATCTTACAGAGGTCAAGGCTGTAAGGCAAAAGGCGAAAGCGAAAAGTTAAGGGCGACCCAGGGAAAAGGCTGCTTTGGCATTGACTCCACGCTGTGCTTCCTCGTCCGCTTTTATCTAGTGGCAACAATCCGCAGTCCCGCCATTTTTGCCTGTTACCTTTTTACTTTGCCTTCGGCTTGTGATAACGTCCGCACTTCAGTCGGTATCGGAAAAGCGGTTCGTTGTTTGTTCTTTCAAATTTCTAGCGTTCGGGTGTCCTGCTCAAAGCATTTTGAGCGGGGAGAATAGGGAAGCGGGTGAGAATCCCGCGCGGTCGCGCCACTGTGAGGAGAATAACGGTGCGCCCTGCGGCAGGCTTTAACAGCCTTGGCCCAAGGGTGCGTGCCGGTTAGTAGTTATAAAATTTTCTCCAAGTCAGGAGACCTGCCCAGACGCTTTTGCAGCCTACTTGAAGAACGCCTCGCGTAAAAGGTGTTCAGGCCGCACGCCGGGCACTTTTCCTAAACGTATCCCGTCGCCAGCCTGTCGCCCTTTCGCATCCGGGGCGCGCAAGCGTTAGGCGACGGGATTTCTTTTTTGAGCACTCTTCTCCAACACAACTTAAAGCTGCGCGGCTCGCTCGCGCTCCTCCTTTGCTCTCTCACGGTGCTAGCCCTCGCCTGCTCGCCGCCGCGCGAACAGCCAGCGGGCGGAAACACCGCAACGACCAACACCGCAACCGCCGAGACGCGCGAGGTTGTTGACGAGGCTGGCAGGCGCGTGCGCGTCGCGCGTCGCCCTGAGCGCATCATTACGCTGGCTCCGAATCTGACGGAGATAGTCTACGCCGTCGGCGCTGGCAATCGCCTCGTCGGTAACACGAAATACTGCGACTATCCGCTGGAAGCAAAACAAGTCGAGAAAGTCGGGGATACTTTGCAGCCCAGCATCGAGCGCATCATCGCGCTGCGCCCGCAACTCGTCCTCGTCTCCACCGCCTCGCAGCTTGAAGCCTTCACACGACAACTGGACGAGCAAGGCATCGCCGTCTACGTCACAGACCCGCGCACCCTCGAAGACGTGTTTCGCTCCATCGGGGCGCTCGGTGAATTGCTGGGTGAAGCGGCGCGCGGCGAGAAGTTGGTAGCAGAATTACGCGGACGAGCGGCGGCGGTCGAGGAAGCTGTCAAATCGAGCAAGCCCGTCAAGGTTTTTTATCAAGTCTCGGCCGCACCCTTGTACACCATCGGGCGAGAGGCTTTTCTGACAGACCTGATTC
>CAZEZJ010000370.1:4950-5380 GCA_964516695.1 uncultured Blastocatellaceae bacterium | reverse complement strand
GATACAATTCTGCTGTACACGAATCATTATCGACGCGCGTTTGGGACCATGGATTGGCACAAGGGGCCAGGGGTCAGCGCGGGCGCGGCGCGCTGGCTAGGCGAGCAGAAGATAGCGGCTTTCGGCGTAGAACCGGCAGCGCCGGGCGTGAGAGGCGTTTCTAATAAGGAAGTTCATCGTATTTGCGGGGAGTTGGGCTTTACGCACTATGAGAATATGATTAATTTGCACCGGCTCACGGGTCGAGGGCGTTTTCGCTTTATCGGTCTGCCGCTCAAGATACGCGGCGGGACCGGCTCGCCCGTGCGCGCGATTGCTGTCTTCGAGGGGTGAGAAAAGATAGGTTGTAAGGTCAAGCAAAGGCCGGATAACATCCGGCGCGCTGAGAGGGTAGTGTTGCAAATAATTTTCGCAACACTTTCATCCTCAT
>CAZEZJ010000370.1:0-4940 GCA_964516695.1 uncultured Blastocatellaceae bacterium | reverse complement strand
CAGTTGACGTTCGCTTAATATCACTGGGCGCATTCCGTATTGTTGCGCGTCGCAATGGGACTGAAACGATGCTGGTACTCCGCTGAGGTGATAAAGGCGCAGACCATCGCCTGATAATTCCCCGGCACTCTACGGTTCAAAACATCAAGCCAGAATTGGTATCCGGCCTCGTCCGGGTCTCTCTGTAGATAGCCGAAGTATTCAATGAGAACGAACGCCGGATTATATTCCCGCCGCTTGAAGCCCTCATCCTCTATCATGCTTCGGAGCACGCCGGCCCGAGTTGCCCCCGCGTCGAGCGCGGAAATGTAGAAGGCGCGCTCTGCGTTGTAGGGCCGCAGGTCGGCAGCGTCAAACAGTTGATTGACGAACTGCTCGTTGGTCAACGCATCTGGATAGGTTTCCTTGAATTTCGCTCGCTGCACGAAGTCGTTAACCAGCGCAATTTTGTTTGCTTCCAAATGAGCGCCGCCGAGCAGATGGCTGCGGTCAGCAACGAACGCCGCGAAGCCGGGTCGCTGGCCGTAGGCAGCCCTGTAGAGACGATAAACAAAGTATCCTGTCTGCTGAAACTCCTGCTCGATGAAGAAGGCAGCCGCGACACCCGCGCGCCTACGCTTGAGACATGTCGTATCAGCGCCGCAACTCTCAAGCTCGTTGACCCAATAGTTCAATCCTCCGGCATCCGGCTCACGCCCGAGCAAATCCACATATTGCTGGCGGACAAAGAAGCCGTGCATGTCTAATGGATTACCCGCCGGAGTTGGCAACGGCCTCGCCGTGAAATAGACGAATGGCTTGGCTCCCGTGAGCGTCAAGAATCGTTGCGGGGGTTCAAAGGTGTAGTTTGTCATCGAGGCCGTCAGCGTGCAGGAAAGTCCCCAGGCTACCTCGAATTGATAATGGCCCTCGCTGTTCGTGATGGTTTTGAACTCGTGCGTGCCATCGTGCAGGGTGATGGTCGCGCCCGCGAGGCCCCTGAATCCGTTGATGGGAACCCACCCGCGGATGAGCGTCGTGGGCGGCGGTGTCGTGCTGTTGAAGACGACTGTGAGGCTGTCGCCGGGATCGTTGGCCGTGACAAGGTCGAGCCTGTGGTCGTTGTTGAAATCGCCGGCGGCAATCGAATTGGGATTCGGCCCGGCGAGATAGAAGACAGGCTCTTGGAACGTGCCGTCGCCATTGCCGGACGAAACCGCCACGCTGCCGATTCTGGCCCTATTAGCTTCTCCCCCTTCAGCAGCAGCTATATCCAGATGGCCGTCCACATTGAAATCGGCAATGACAAAGGGATACTTGATGGTGTGATAGGTAACACCGTTCTGAAATGTGCCGTCGCCTAGCCCGAGGTAGATGCTGGCGCTGTTGGCGAGCGTTGCCAGGACAAGATCGAGTTTGCCATCGTTATTGAAATCACCGTTGTAGATATAGTGGTCTTCATTGCGGCTGAATTCCCGATAGCGTCGCGCGGGTTGAAACGTGCCGTCACCGTTGCCTATCAACACGCTGAGATTAGCGCCGCCTTCAACCACGATGATGTCCGGTTTGTGGTCGCTGTTGAAGTCGCCGGTGGTAAACATCAATGGGTTAGGGCCGATGCTGTTTTTAACCGGAGGTTGAAACGTTCCATCGCCTAGCCCGAGCAGCACGCTGATGCCATGTTGGAAATTAATGCTCACCAAATCAATTTTGCCGTCGCCGTTTAAATCGGCCGAGTTGATAAAACGATTTGACATCCCGTTAAGATAATCCGCCCCGCTTTGAAACGTGCCGTCGCCTAGCCCGAGCAGTAGGCTCACTTTTTCTAAAAATGAGACGGCAAGGTCAAGCTTGCCATCATTGTTAAAGTCGCTGACGGCGATAGCGTAAGGGGCTGCGCTGAGAACATGTCTAACAGGAGGGCGAAAGGTTCCGTCGCCTAGCCCGAGCGAGACGCTGAAGAACTCGATTCTTAAGACGTTGATGTGGTCGATGCGATAGCCGGTAGTCAACACGTCAGGCTTGCCGTCGTTGTTAAAGTCATTGACGGCGCTCAAGCGTGGATGCGTATCCGCGGGCGTGCTCAGATGCGGATAGAAGAACGCGGGTTGAGCAAGCGGATTGAGCCATTCGCTTATTTGAACTTTGACGGCAAAGTCGGCGGTCGTGATGGCGTCAGGGACACCAGCGTGATTGACGTTGGGCGCGGCGAAGCCAGGCGACTGCGCGGCGGGTGTTTGCGCAACTCCCAATGATGCCAGCAGCAGGATGCTGACGAGTGTGAAAAGAATTTGGTAGCGAGAAGAACGTTGTCGCCAAAGCATCCGTTCGAGGAGACATGAGGAGAACTTGAGAGCGAACCTTTGGCTGGAAAGGGAGACCGCCAGTGGGTTTGTTTGAGGGAGAAGCATAGAGTTTCTCTTAACCGTCAACATGAACGGGCGCAGCGCGTGAGTAAATGTTTGGTTAACGGGCGCGACCGCCAAGATTGAGGTAATCTCTTGCGCTGCGATTATTCTCGGGCTGGAAGGATTATGCGTTGCGGGGCGCGCTACAGTCAATGTCAAGCTGTTGCAAGGTTTCGTTCTCTAAATGGCTCGACGCTGTTTTATACAAGCTTCCCTATCATCTTTTCGTCGCAACCATGAGGTTTAGTCCGACTAACGCGGATAGTTACTACTTCTTAGTGGTGAGATTAATTCAAACGCTCGTTTCCGCGCAGGATGTTGATGGCAGTGTCCAGCATTTGAGCTGCCAGTCGTGGCCTTGTGTGGCCAGGGCCGCGACGTAGCCGTCCTCCACGGGCAAAGCTTGTAAAGACCAGCGGGCGGCTTCAAGCGTGTCATTCCTGATGCCGAGCAGCGCCGCCGGTTCTTCCGGGGAGAGCGAAACGTCGAACTCATCGAGCGGGAACGAGAGACCTTCGCCCATGGCTTTGATAAAGGCTTCTTTTCGTGTCCAGCAATGAAAGAAAGCTAGCGGCTGCGCTTCGGCGGGAAGCGCGCGCAGGCGCTCGACCTCTCGCGCCGAGAAGAAGTGTTCCGCGATTGCTTCCGCGGCCACATCCGCGCGGACGTATTCAACATCAACGCCTACTTCACGACCGCGCGCGATGGCATAAAGTGCAATTCCGTGAGAATGCGAAACGTTGAAGCGCAGCGAATCGCGGTCGCTCTCCACGTCCAGCGAGGGCTTTCCGAAGGGGCTATAGCTAAAGCTCAATTGCTGCGGCGGCAAATCAAGGTAACGGCTGAGAAGAATCCGCAGCAACCCGCGCGCGGCGATGAAGTGCTCTCGATCTTTGAGGAAGATAAAACGTTCTGCCCGCGCTCGTTCGTCCATCGAAAGCAGGTGCAGCAGTTGGGTGGATTGTCCGGCGAAGTGCTCAAGGCGAGCCTGCCAGACGTGAATTGTCTGTGCGTCGAGTTTGAGCGGCCCTCTCTGCGGGCCTGCGCGGAATGTCGCTGGTGTTGACATCTAAGGGCAGTTCAATTCAGCGTCTTCTGCAACTAAAGCAGCGAGCGGATGGCGATGCCGCAGACTATGTTCATCGCGATAGAGTGTCGGCGGCAGCAGCAGCCCGGCTCAGACGACAACCACAAATAAAATGATGCGCCCTTTCTAAGGCGCATCAATTTTAGCAGCGAGAATGAAATCGTTGTCGCTGAGGCCATCAATCTTGTGCGTCCAGATGGTAATCTCAACGAAGCCCCAGCCGAAACAGATATTGGGATGATGTTTCTCCGCCTCGGCCAGTTCGCTGACCTGGCCGGCGAAAGCAAACGCCTCGCGAAAATTTTTGAACTTATAGGATTTTCGTAGGTGATGCTCGTCAACGACATCCCAGCCGTCTAGTTCTGCTAACAGTTCGCGGAGGTCGTCGCCACGCAGGGGCGGAATGCCGCCGCGACAGGGCACGCATTCGCGCTCAAACAAATTTCCCATCTCATGTCTCCATCTGCCGGTAAGCTTTCACGGGCCGTCGCGACCGCCCGCTTCAGAGTTGCAGGATAAGAGGAACCAGCCCAAAGAGAAAGCGTCGGCAGGCCACCCTAGATGCAGGCCGAGCCTGCACGCGCTACTTTGCCGTTAAGGTAATCTCTTTCTGACCGAACAATCGTTCGGCGACGATGCCACGGCTGCGACAATCTTCGACCAGCCGGTTTGACTCAACAATCGGGCGCGACTCTTCCGTGTATTTGATAGAGGTCAAATACGTCAGCCAAGGCTCTTGCCCCATCGCGTAGACATAGACCTCCGCCGGACTCATCAAGTTAACGATGTTGATGCCCTTCTCATAGTTTGAGCCGTCAAACCTTCTGGATTGGTCCATCTTTCTCACGAGCGGCCTGGTGAGCAATGGCCCGTAGAGCCAACTCATCGGCGCGCCGTCGCATTCCATGCCGAGGAAGAGCACATCAACGTCGCCAATAAATCCGTGCAAACGTTCGTAGAGCTTCGGCTCGATTCCGTTTGAATCGGCGGCGCAGAGAATCGAGTTTCCTTTGAGTTTGACCAGATAAGCAATCTTCGTCCTGATGTTCAAGTCCGCGTGTTCGCCCAAAAAGGGAAGCCCGATGATGGCACCATTGTTGACCTCAATGCTTTCCAGTTCGTCAATCTCATAGACGTTCTTGAAGCCCACACTCTGTAGAATCAACTTCAAAGAGGGGTCGGCCAGCCCGCCGCCGCTGTTCTTCGGCACGATGACGTTCTTCACCTTATGACGCAATTGCAGCAGCGTCTCAAACATGCAGTGGTCTTGATGATTATGGGTGATGAGCAGGTAATCTATGCTCTCCGGCAAATCGGAATAGAGATAACGGTCAATACCGTTCTCGTAGTTGTAGCTGATAACGGGGTCGCACAAGATACTCACTTCGCTGGTTTCAATCAGTATACAAGCATGACCGAAGTAACGAATCCTCACGTCGTCGCCCGTGTAGGCGACGGGCTGGCGT
>CAZEZJ010000369.1:0-5389 GCA_964516695.1 uncultured Blastocatellaceae bacterium | reverse complement strand
CACACAAAATTGATTTCACTATTTGCAAGCGAAAAACCATCTATCTCTCACCAAAGCCAGACGTTATCGGACGCTCGGATGCGCCACACCATCAAAAAATTTGTCAGCTATTACTAGTCAGCGCTATGTCAGCCTCCCTCAGTCACCAACACTTAAAACTTTTGGCGACTCTTAGTTGATTGCGGCTGACACGCACGTTGGCTCTTCTCTCTAATCCGAGGCATGAAACTTTCGGCAATTGTTGCCCTGCCGGAAGAATCAGCACTCGCTCGCTCGTCGGCGTCAAGGATTGACGGTCTCACCTTTCGTCCGGTGATGGTAATAACCGCCATAGGCACAGGGGCGACACAGCAATTCTCCCTGCGGGCCTGTCACTTCTCGCCCGTCGTTAACGCCCTCGCCGCAACGCACGCAGAAGACGCGCGCCCTTGGTCGCCCGGGAGCGTCCATCAAGCCATACGCGACCGCTACTTCTTCGGTCTTAAATAATTCTTCATCCGTCGCTTCTCTGTAGGCACGAAATTGTCTCTCTTTTTTATCCTCAATTTGCGGATAGCGCTCGTCAGCCAAAGCGCGCGATTCTTCGAGCGCGACGATGCGTACGGCCTTCCCCGTCTCAGTATTCAGAAAACTGGCCGCCACTTTGCCATAATCAAAATACTTCAGACTTCTTTTTCCCAGCCTCACACCCGTCACGGCCCCGACCGCATCCGCCATGCAACGGTCAATCTCAACCCAGACGATAAGTTTTTTTCGCTCCGCCCCGCGCGGGTCTTCCAGTCCAATCAAACGACAACCCAACAAGGCCATGCGCACGCCCAGCAATTGGCCCGCGCACAGGTGCCCGTGCAAGCGTCCGCATTCTTCCAGTAATTCATCCACAGATTGCAACAGTTGTCGTCTTCCTTCTTCTTTAATAGAGCAGAAACGGCTCGCGCTCGCGCTGGAAAGCCGCCAACGGCTCCTGCCAGCCTTGATTAATACTTTCGAGGCTCTCCCCGCGCTCAAGAGAGGCACGCAGTTTATCCGTTCCGGCAATCACATCGAAAGGATTTTTGTCGTACACGTATTCGTAAGGCGGCTCTTTCCACTTGAAATGCTCCGTGTAGAGGTCGTGCGCGATTTTGACAGTGGCCGTCCCGACGATGACCGGCTCAAAGGCTTCACGCTCCGTCACGTGAATTTGCACGCCGCCGCAGGTTTGCCCAGCGTGCTTTTGGAAAGTCGGTTGAAAACCGCAGGCGCGGAAATAGACGCCCGCGAAGCCGATGCTATTGAGTTGATGAGCATACTCCTCAGCCCTTATGTAAGGCGCGCCGATGAGTTCGAAAGGCTTTGTAGTGCCGCGTCCTTCGGTCATCTGCGTTCCTTCCAGATGGACAGTTCCAGGGAAGACCGTGGCCGTGTCCAGCGTCGGCATATTGGGCGAGGGTATCACCCACGGCGCAGATGTCTCATCGAGCCATTGCTCGCGGCTCCAACCAGCCAGCTTGATAATTTCCAAATCACAATTAATCCCAAATTTTTCGTTGAACATCAAAGCCAACTCTCCGACCGTCATTCCGTGTCGCGTCGCAATGGGAAACTGGCCGACGAACGAAGCAAATTCCGGCTCCAGAATTGTGCCCGCCACGCTCACACCGTTAATCGGGTTCGGACGGTCGCAGACGAGCACGCGCTTGCCGTACGTGTTCGCCGCGCGCATACAGTTGGCTAAGGTGTAGACGAAAGTGTAGATGCGGCAACCTATGTCCTGCATATCGAAGACCAGCACGTCTACGTTCGACATCATCTCTTCCGTTGGCTCGCGCGTCTCGCTATAGAGCGAGTAGATTGGGATTCCCGTCACACGGTCAACGGCGTGCGCCGTCTCCACCATGTTATCCTGTACGTCGCCGCGAATTCCGTGCTGCGGGCCAAAGAGCGTCGTCAGCCGAGCGTCTCGCTGCTCATGTAAAAGGTCTGCCGCGTGTCGCAGTTGATGGTTGACAGAGGATTGATTGCAAATCAACCCGAGGCGCGCACCGCGCAATTTGCCCACGCCCTCGTCCAACAATTTCTCCAGCCCGAGCGTTAGTTTCATGGCTTTATGAGACCCTTTTTTCCTCTCGTCATCATTAACAGCAGTTATTTATTCCGTCCAACCAAGCTCACCGCTAATATGTCTTAACCATCATCTTTATCACAACTTTCAGGCCTGGACCTAAAGATTAAATTTAACTTTTGTCGCCGTGCCGACACCTCAGCTTCTACACGAAGTAAGATAGCAGGCGATGTCAGCCGCATAAGACGGAGCCGCCGTTGATATTTAAGACTTCGCCGGTGATGTGCCTAGCCCACTCACTACAGAGAAACACAATCGGCAGCGCTATGTCATCCGCAGTGGCGACGCGCTTGAGCGGAATGCCTTGTTCGATAGTTTTCCGCTTCTCACGGTCTGCTAATACTTCATTGGACATCTCGGTCTCGACCCAGCCGGGGGCTACCACGTTGACGTTAATTTGATACGGAGCGAGTTCTGAGGCCAGCGACTTGGCGAAGGAGATTTGCCCGCCCTTCGAGGCGGCGTAATTAGAATATCCGGCCTCACCGCGCTGCCCAGCCGTTGAGCTGACGATGACTATACGCCCGCTGCCCTGCCGCTTCAGCAGCGGCACAGCAGCGCGGCACACCGCCCATGTGCCTTTTAAGTTGATGTCTAGCACCTCATCCCAAAGCTCCTCGCTCAAAGTCTCAACCGGCGCGCCGGCCCAGACGCCGGCGTTGCAAACCAGAATATCCAATCTTGCAAATTCCTCAATTGCCGCTTTAATCAGTTGCTCTGCTTCATTTAGCTGTGTCACATCAGCCCGCACGGCCCTTGCCCTGACGCCATGTTTCGTTGCCGCCGCGACCGCTTCCTTCGCTGCTCCTTCGTCCCGCACGTAATTAATCAACACGTTCGCGCCCTGCTCCGCCAGTCGTTCAACCGTCGCACGGCCAATTCCACGCGAGCCTCCGGTGACAACGGCTGCAAGCCCTTTGAGTTTCATTCCTTCCATAGTCTGTAAATCCCAAAGTCCTTTCTTATTTAGACAGGTTAACCTCTTGAGACCGCAGACCCGCCGGCGTTATCGGACGCATACCGCTGTTAACTACTGAGTGCAGCGGTCTTTGATTCTGGATCGATGCTGGCATATTTGCCTGCGGCCTGTACGAATTGCGCGAAGAGCGCTTTGGAAAACGAATCGCGCTCCCAAGCTATCTCGGGATGCCATTGGACTGCCAAGGCGAAACGCCCCGCCCTTGGGTCTTCAAGTGCTTCGACAAGGCCGTCCGCTGTCCAAGCCGTCGCTACCAGGTCGCTGCCCACGGTTTCTATCGCCTGGTGATGGTGGCTATTGACCAGCGCGCTCTCTGCCCCTGCGAGTTTTGCCAGCAGGCTGCCTTCCAGCAAGCGCACGCGATGTGATTGACGGTCGCGCGGCGCTCCCTGCTGATGCTTGATGGCTTCCGGCATCTGGCTCTCTATGTCCTGAATCAAGGTGCCGCCGCGCATGACGTTCAGGATTTGCATTCCGAAGCAGATGGCAAACAGCGGCGTCCCGCGGCGCTCTATCTCTTCGAGCACGAGCGCGTCGGTCGCATCCTTTAAGGGATGAACAGCGCCGAGCTTTGCGTGCGGCTCGCGATTGTAGCGCAAAGGGTCAACATCGGAATCGCTCCCCGGCAACAGAATCCCGTCCAAGTTAGACATCACTGCCGAAATATATTCAGGGTTCGGAATAAGGCTGATGTGAAGGGGCGCACCGCCCGCCGCCTCCACCGCTTCGCTGTAGTAACGCGAAAGATAAAAGCGGTCTGTTTCCAACTCTAAACGCATCGTCATGCCGATGCGCGGTCTGGGGTCTCCCATGCTCTGCAAACCTTTCCTGCCGCAACTGGCCCAGCAGCGGCGCGGTCTTCAACTGTGCGCGTCAATCATAGCGCAAAAATCCATCCGCGGTTAGCGCTCGTTCGTCTGTAGTTTGCGAGCGCGCGCTTCAGATACTTTCATGCGGCACGGCTTGACTTACCTTTCAGCCTGTTTCTATAGTGCTCTGTTGCCATGACGACTAATGAATCACCAAAAATTCGCAGTACGACTGTCCTGCTCGTACGTCGCTTTGAGCGCGTGGCGCTGGCTGGCGACGGGCAGGTTACCTTAGGCGATACTGTGATGAAATCCAAGGCGCGCAAAGTGCGCCGTCTCTACAACGACAAGATTCTCGCAGGCTTCGCCGGAGCGACCGCCGATGCCTTTTCACTGCTCACGCGCTTTGAGGGCAAGCTCGAACAGTATCACGGCAATCTGGAACGCGCAGCCATTGAACTCAGCAAAGACTGGCGCACAGACAAGATGCTGCGCCATTTGGAAGCGCTGCTCGTCGTCGCGGATGAAAAGACCTCTTTCCTGCTCTCTGGCAACGGCGATGTGATTGCGCCCGACGACGGAGTGCTGGCTATCGGCTCCGGCGGCGCTTACGCCCTTGCAGCCGCCCGCGCTTTAATGACGCATACGGAGCTTTCGGCCAAGGAAATCGCCGTCGAAGGCTTGCGCGTGGCGAGTGATATCTGTATCTATACCAATCCGAATATCATCGTCGAAGAAATTTAAGACACAAGCTTTGTGTTTTCGGCTTTACAGTTGTGAGCTGCAAACCGAAAACTTAAAACTCAAAACTGAAAATGGTTATCTATCTCTCAGGTGAAACGGAAGAAGACGTACGGCTCGACGAGATGACGCCCCGTCAAATCGTCGCCGAGTTGGACAAACACGTCGTCGGGCAGCGCAATGCCAAGCGCGCCGTCGCCATCGCTTTGCGCAATCGTGTGCGCAGGCAAAAGCTAGAGCCGGAGATGGCCGCCGACGTGATGCCGAAAAATATCATTATGATCGGCTCGACCGGCGTGGGCAAAACCGAGATTGCGCGCCGCTTGGCTCGCATGTCCAGTTCTCCGTTTCTGAAGGTTGAAGCCTCCAAGTTTACGGAAGTCGGCTACGTCGGGCGCGATGTCGAAAGCATGATTCGCGATCTGACGGAAATCGCGGTCGAGATGACGCGCGAAGAGAAGATTGAGGAGATTGCTGATAAAGCGGAACTGAATGTTGAAGAGCGTGTACTAGATTTGCTCTTGCCGCCGCCGAAAAGCGCACTCGCTTCCGGCTTTTTTGATTTCGATGAAACGGACGCGCAAGAGCCGGCTCAAAGCGAGCCTGCCGAGGCCGGCCGTGACGATAATTTCCAGCGGACGCGGGAAAAACTACGCGCGCAACTTCGCGCCGGAAAACTCGATAATCGAATGGTCGAGATAGAGGTTCGCGAAAAGAGTTTTCCGACCATCGAGTTGGCTGGACCACAGGGCATCG
>CAZEZJ010000368.1:0-5401 GCA_964516695.1 uncultured Blastocatellaceae bacterium | reverse complement strand
GCGCCCCAAGGCCTCGTCCGGCACTTCCGTGACGTGCGGCCCGCCCATCACGACCGCGATGCCTGCGGCGCGAATCGCGTCGGCCATGCGATAGGCTCGCGCCACCATCCTCGTCATCGCGCCGATGCCGACGAGTCCGACTTTTTGTTCCACGACAAAGCGCACGAGTTCTTCTTCATTCATGGGCCGTGCGTTGCCGTCAATCAAGAGCACCTCATGGCCGGGAGGCGTGAGCGCCTTGAGCAGAAACATCCAGAGATGCGGCATGAAGTTGCGCGTCACACCGTTGTCAGGGTTATAGAGTAGGATTTTCAAGATGTACTCTCCCCATTTTAACTTTAATCAAAGGTTGGATAGCTCTCTGCACGTTCGTCGTCCGAACAAATAACAGATGGCACAAGGAAGGAGTATTGGGACTCGATCCAGATGTCGAGTGGTAAGTTGTTCGCAGCGAGTATAGCACTTAAGCGCGATAGCGTGCATAGCTGGGATTGGTTTAAGGTTTAAGAGGATGGCCTTTAGCCACGCCGTTGACTGCTCCATAACACTCGCAGACAAATTCTTCCAGTTCTTTTCTGTTCAAGACGCTGATGCGACCTCGCGAGTAGCGAATCAATTTTTCAGCTTGCAGGCCCGCAGCGGCGCTGCCCACGCTGGCCCGCCGTGTCCCGAGCATGTTGGCGATAAACTCTTGCTTGAGCATTAGCTCGCCGGTCTCCATCCGGTCTTGACACATCAGGAGCCAACGGGCGAGTCGCTTTTCCACAGTATGCAGACGGTTGCAAGCGGCAGTCTGCGCGACCTGCTTCATCAGCGTGCGCGTGTAGAGCAGCAGTTGGGTGAGGAGCGGACTGTGATTCGCCTTTAAGCTTCTTTTGAAGACGTCTGACCTCATACGCATCGCGCCGCCCGCAATCTGCACGATGGCCTCTTCAAACGCAATGTCGTCACCCAACAAAACAGGAATCCCCACCATCCCTTCTCTTCCGATTAGGCCCACTTCGATAGTCGTTCCATCTTGCATGTTGGTGACCAGCGAGACCACGCCCTTATCTGGGAAATACACATATTCGATGAACTCGCCCGACTTATAAAGAACCGCGTCGAGAGGCAGCGAGATAAGTTCCAACTCGGGGAGCAAGCGTTGATACTCGTTGCGAGGGAGAGCGGCCAGAATCATGTTTTTGTTGGGCAGGTGTGTTTTAGGCATTAGTTTGCTTTCTCAGCCCCATCCACACGACGCTGATTTTGATAACATCTATTCGAGATAATGCTCGTAGAGTTTCGATTGCAGTGCACTAGGCACATCTTTCCAGTTCGCAATGTTAAGAGTTTTATGTCCCAAATTAGAGAGGTGCACACGAGAGACGCGCCATTGCTCGAGCGCCTCCTCGTAGCGCCAGCGATAATATGGACCATCGGCGCGACGGCTGTAGAACACGACCTGTCTGCAAGGCGCGCTTGTGGTCGTCGAATTAACATAGACTCGGAGTCCGTTCATTTGGCTCACTTCGGTTTTTCAGAACTCTGCCCCCTTATCAATCACCTCTCCGGCGCCTGCTTTCAGCTTGCAGCACGCCGCTCTGAAACGCCCGCCCGCAACTTCGGCAAACGGCGGCAGTGCTTAAAGCAAACGTTGCGACAGTCCGGTCATTTCGTCGGGCTTACCTTTCATCTTCCTCTGCTTTGCTCGCGGCCATCTATCCGGCTTCACTAATGCCGTCGCCATCGCTCTTTTGCTCTTTGCTCGTGCTCGTGAAAGGGACCAATCCTTGTTTGACCTCTTCGAGCGCGATGCTGGTGTTTTTACGCTTTCGCGGGTCGGCCTCGATGCGTGGGTGAGCGCCGCGCTGAAGTTGCTTGCTTCTTAGCGCCGCCACGACGATGAGCCGAAAACTTGAATCTATCCGCGGCCACTGTTCTTCGTCCGGGCCATTAATTGCGGTTTGAGCCGTTGCTGGCGAAAGCCCTTCAGGCTCCGACGCTCCGTTTGCAGTTGAAAGCATTTCTGACCCTTCCTGTTCTAGTGGGTTTACTAAAACTTCCGTCCTATTTATCGTTGACCCAAACGGTCGCCCAGCCGGTTCCGGCACAAGTCAAACACTGATTGGAGACGTTGCGCTGGCCGCTGCCTTGACACTGATGACATTTTTCCGCAGGCTGCGTGACCGAGACCTGGCCCTTCCCGCCGCAGACCAGACACGAGATGATATAACCTGCGGAGACGACCCATTTGCCAGTTCCTTTGCACCACGCACACGTCCCCGGCGCAAGGCTTCTCTGCGGCTTGCTCATCTGCCAACGCCCCTCAAGACGCAGGCCGGCGCGGACGAACGACGAGACTTCTCGCGGCCAGGGAAGCACCTTTGTGCCTGACGTAGCCGTCGCACATGAAGGCAGTCTTCGATTGAATTTTGCGGTGTTGTTGATGCAGGCATCAGGAGTCTCCTTCGTGGTCGCGTTTGGAAAAACAGCAGACGGCACAAGGAGAAGAACGCTGTAGCGCAAATCCTGATGTCGAGAGTTGTGTTTTCTAAAGAACAGTTAGTAGCCGACGAAAGAAGTATAACACAACTATGCACGCCGGACGGCATAGGGAGTGGGTGATGATTTTCAGCCTATCGCTAATATGGCTACTCAACTTTCAGCTTATGTGCGAAAGATAAATCCCCAAAGCTATGCGCGGAGTTGGCCGCGAAGTGGTCGAAGAGATTGTCGTTAACGCTTTTTGCAGCCGAAACAATCTTGGCTATTTATGGTAAGTGGCTTGAAGCGGCATATAAAAAGGGTGACGCAGAGTGACGCAAAGCACGCTATGGGTCAAGCATATCAGCCCGCAGTAGTCACAGCAGGTCTGAACCTTGTTAGGAACAACTCATAGTCCGGCTAGATTCCATTTCCGCACGACTTCGTTAATCAAGCCCGCGACCTTTTCCGTCACTTTATCGAAATACTCGTTGGCTTTTCGCTGGTCGAACTTCGGATAGCCTTGCCCCGGTTGGTAGAGGCCGATGGACGAGGGGAAGGGCGACGCAGACCAAGTGCCCGGCGCTGGATAGGCGGTTGCCATCTCCTCTTTATATCTTTCGGGATGCACCAGCGATGGGTCGATAGCTTGAATGAAGGCCGTCTCATTCAAACCCGCATGTCCTCCGTCTTCACCGAACACCTGTTTGGTAATGTCAGAGGCAAACGACCACCAGTTGATGACGAGCGTTCTGACGCGACGCTCCGCGGCGACTTCCGCCGCCACCGCATTGAGCGCCGCCGTCTGCGGCCCGCCATGCCCATTAAGAATAATAATGTTGCGAAAGCCGTTCTTAGCCAATCCTTCCAACACTTGTTTGACGAAGGGGCGGTAAGCTGACTCAGTTATCTGAAAAGCGCCAGGGTAAGCTTCAAGGCTTCCCGTCATGCCGTAGGGCAACGTGGGCGCAATCATGGCATTGACGCGCCGTGCGATGCGTTGAGCGATAGCCATCGGTGCCGTGTTATCAGCGCCGTTGTTAATGACTCCGTGCGGTTCGAGCGTTCCCGTCGGCAAGAGCACGGTCTGAATGCGCGAAGGCACAGCCTCTCGAAACTCCATCCAGTTGATTCGCTCCATCTCTCGCGTCGAGACTGTATCGCGCTGATTGTTAACGGATGAACCTTGCGCGCGAACGTCCGTTGTCAAAGAGATTCCTAAAACGAGCAGAAGCATTGACGCCCATATTCTATTCATCCGTTTACCTCGTCCAGAAGGTTGCATCACATCACCAAGCCGTCGCCGGCAGCATCAATTCTTTTTTCGCTGCCGTTAATATCTTGACTCCATTCTGACGAAATCAACAAGCGCATCCGACCACATTTAGAGTTGGTTATTGCTTCGTGCCGAGCGGATGAGAGTTACGGCCAGCTTGCTTTATCCGAGGCGCTCGAACAACTGCGCCAAGCGGATTGTCTCATCCCATTCGGCTGACTCTTCAAAGTCCCATAAGGCTGAGAGAACCGCATGGCAGAACGACCACCTGGCGAGGCGCTCTCTGCTGATATTCAACTGCGCCGAAAAGATTGAGAGCCTGCGGGAGAGAATCTCCATCGTCTCTGAGTCCGCTGCTTTGATTGGCAATTGATTCAGCATGAAAGAGGCCACCTCGTAGCCTCTGTCTCCCACTATTCCTTTAGGGTCAATCGCGACCCATCCTCTCTCGGCTGAGAAAAGAATATTATCGTGATGCAGGTCTCCGTGAATAACCACTTGGTTGCCGGACGAAGCGTTGAGTTCGGCAAACGTGCGCTCGGCTCTCGCAATCAGGTCTGGAGCGAAGGGGCCTGTGTCGCCGCCAAATCTGTGTCGCAGGCGCGCGAAAGCCAGGAACCAATCGGCTAGAGATGGAAGCGGATGCTCTGAGGGAGGAGCGCGCCACAGCAAGCACATGAGCTTTGCGGCGGTCGCGGCCGCTTCCGCATCCCCTTGTAATTTGTGCAGCGGTGTACCTGGAGAGATGCGCTCCAGGAGCAGTATTCCGCGCGGCGCGTCTTGAGCCAACAGGCGCACAGTTCCCTGCCCTTGAAACAAGTCGAGAGTTGCGGCTTCGGTTAATAACTCACGGCATGGCACGCCGAGTTTGAGCACGATTTCCGTTTCATCAGACGTTCGGCCCGGAAGGACTAGATTGTAAGAGAGATTTTCGAAAGGCTCATGCAGTTCGAGTGAGAAGCGGGCGCGACATTCGCTGAGCAGCGTGGGCAGCGTCGCGAGCCAACGCCGCCCGGCCTCGCCGTGAACTCGCTCAATGGTATCTCTCAATCGCTGCGGAATATAGTTTTCAAACACTTCATGGTCGCTCGACGAGACTCGCCACCAAAGCCACTAGCTCGGCCACCTCCACGGGCTTTGAGACGTGCATCTGGTAACCCGCCCTGACGGCCCGCAGGCGGTCTTCCGTTCGTGCGTAGGCTGTCAAAGCCAATGCCGGAATCCTGCCGCCGCGTTCTGCCGGAAGCGCACGGATTTTCTTAATCAGTTCATATCCGTCAGCGACGGGCATACCGATGTCGCTGACCAACACGTCGGGCGGTTCCAACTCCAATACGTGAAGCGCCTCTTTGGCCGAAGCAGCCGTCGTCACTATCGCGCCACACTGCCCTAGAACCGCGCGGAGCAACTCCCGTGTGTCTGCCTCATCGTCCACGACGAGGATTCTTAAACCGTCTAGCCGCTCGGGCCATTCGAGCGAGAGATGTGCATCGCTCGCCGCCGGATGTATGCGCTCTGGGCCAGACTCGTTTTGGTAAACGCTGATGAGCGGAAGCTTGACCGTAAAGGTCGCGCCCTGCCCTTCCCCTGGGCTGTCGGCGCGCACGTTACCGCCATGCATCTCCACCAAATGACGCACGATGGCTAAACCCAGCCCAA
>CAZEZJ010000367.1:492-5435 GCA_964516695.1 uncultured Blastocatellaceae bacterium | reverse complement strand
AATCCACCCGATACGCGCTCGCTCATTCTCTACACAAACATCACCTATGCCGATAGCTCTCCGGCGCTCGCCCCGCAGCCTGTGCTCTGGGCGCCGCACACCCCTGCTTTTTCCGGCGTCACATGGCAAGAGAACAAAGAGCGTATCTACCTGTTGCTCTACTTCACGGGTTTCGATGAAAGAATCGTAGACGAGCAGGGTTTTGAAAAGCTCGACTATCAAAAGCAGTATCTACTGCGCTCACTGGTCGGGTGGGCCCACAGCAACGCCGCTTGGACAATCAACTGGCGACCCATCGAAGCCAAAGAGATTCAAGCCGAGCTACGCAACTACGCGGATTATCGCTCGCGCTTCGGGCGCGAAGAGGCTGCCCGCCTTCCCATCAGCTATGTCGTCACGACGACCGTTGAAGGAGTTGATTTCTCCAACCTAGACCGTTGGTATGAGCGCGACGCGGGCGAGAGTCTCGGCAAGTTTATCCTTTATCGAGTGAAGCTTAGATAAGAGTTAACGGCAAAGGACGCAAGGGGAGCAAGGCGGTTAACTTTTTTCTTACTGGCGCTGAATCGCCTTGAGGCGTTCGATTAGTTGCGGAAATTCTGAACGCGTGTAAATGGGAAGGCCGCTCGCGAGAGCGCTTTCGCCGGAATCTTCGAGCCACGAAGCAAACTGCGCTCGCGCCGAGGCATCATCCTTGCCCTCGTCGAAGAGGTAGAGCGCCGAAGCCCTTTTCATCATGCGCCGTGCAGAAGATTTAATCTTGCCGCCGCTCGGGCGAGCGCACATCAACATCAAATCCACGTCGAGATAATTGACGAAGCTCGTGCCTTCTATGAAGACGCCGTTTGCGCGCACGTGCGCCAGCGCCCTCTTTATCCCCTGCTCGACCTGCGCGTCCGTGACGATGGCCCAATGAACATTAGCGGCTCCGGCTTCCCAATAACGGCCAGTGTCTTTTCCCATCGCGTAGGTCGCGGCGCGACCGGAACGAATCACTGGCTCATCTTGCAAGAGATGGCTGACACAGCAAGCATGTGGGTCTTTGCCGCACGAGCGATAGTGACCGCGCGTCATCTTGATAGCTTCCCAGCCGGGAAACGCGCGTAACAACTCGCACATCAGCGTCGTCTTTCCGGCATTGGAGGAAAACCCGCTGATGGCGATAATCGTCGGCTTCATCTTAGCCTCTCCCATTCTCACCACGCTTGGATTCAAGAGCCGCCATCGTTTATTAGCTCGCGGCGAGCTTAGCCTTCAAGGCTTCCGGCAATTCACTAATCTTCAAGACTTCGCACTCCGGCGAACTGTCAGGAAACAAGTCTTCCGACATGAAGTCTAATGGTTCTACGGAGACCGGCGGGCCTTCATTTCTCAAGGCCCAGATTGCTTTCGTTTCGAGTTCGCGCTCAATCTTCATGCGGCGTGCGGGGAATCCCTCCAACTCCGAATCCTTCCGTTCAAACGTTTCCAGAAAAACAAGTTCCTCGTCGCTCGCCTGCAACAAGTACGACATGCTACAGCAAGAACACTCATCGAGCGTCCACGCCCGCCGAACTTCGACATCCATCGTCTCGATAACGCTTCTGTCAAGGCGCGCTCGCTCCTCTTCATAGAAAGCTTGCTCGCCCCGCTTCACTTTGAGTGACACGTAAATAGAACCCGCTAAAGCAATGCCAAGCCCCGTCAACACGGCGGCGTCTTCCGATAGGCGCAACACGGCGCGCAACAGACCGGAGAGCAGTCCGCCGACGAGCATCGGCAGCAAGAGATACCACCCGCCGTAATGCGCCACGAGGCCGACCGTATCGCGCACGGGCTTCAGCTTTTGTAAATACTCCTGCTTCTCAAATTCGAAAACAGGCCGTTCAGTAATCTTCATCATCCACCGCTCTTCACTCGAAGCGCACCGGCCTCGCCGTCTATCATCCTACACTCGCGAACCCGCGAATTAAAAGTACGCCGCAAAGTTGTGCGCTAAAGCGCGAGCTAAGCGGACTTCTTGGCGTTTACGGTTAGTGATAAAGTAGCGCGCTGGCGAGGACGGTGAAGCGAAATATGGAGACTAAACAAGAGAACGAGCGGGCAGAAACCATGCGGCTAATCTGCGAAGTGTTGGCCGAGCATGGAGCAGATGCGCTCGGCGGCACAAGCGCGCAGGTGGCCGCGCGACGATGGATTGATGCGGGTTTTGACGACCCGGAAGAAATCGAGGGCTGGCTGCGCGCCAGATGCTTCGAGGCCCATCGCGCGCAAGCTCTCGAAGCCGCCGGCTTCACTCCCGAACAGGCCGCGCTGCGCACCAGAGCAGGCGCGTCAGACTATGAAGACACCATCGCTTTCAAGCTCAACCACAACGACCTGAGCCTCAGCGAAGCCCGTCGCATTATCACCAGCGCCTTCTGGGATTCTTAACGAATCATGGAGACAGCCGATGGCCCTGATTTCTCAAGGAATGCCGAGCAGTTTGTGTGTCTGTAGGCTAAGCCTCCATTGCGGGTGTTGGAGGCAGTATTGAACGGCCAGTTGAGTATTAAAGTCTCTTTGGGGGCCGTCCATCGGTTGCAGAAAAAAGTGTTGGAAGTTTAGTTGCTCGTAAAGCTGTGGCTCAGCGCCCGGCTGCGGAAAGATTAACTTCAATTCGTGTCCGGCGCGCAGCACAAGCTCGGCTCCCGCCTTCGGGCTGACGCAAATCCAGTCAACTCCGTGCGGAGCGTTGCGCGTGCCGTTGGTTTCGACGGCAATCTCAAAACCTGCATCATGCAACGCCGCGACGAGCGCCGCGTCAAGCTGAAGAAGCGGCTCGCCGCCAGTGCAGACGGCGAGCGGGCGCACCTGTGATGAGGGTTGCGCGGGCCACGCCGCGCGAACAGCCCGCGCGACTTCCGCCGCCGTATTGAAGCGTCCGCCGCCCGTGCCGTTTGTGCCGACGAAATCCGTATCGCAGAACTGGCAGACCGCGCGCTCACGATCCTCCTCATGCCCGCTCCACAAGTTGCATCCGGTGAAGCGGCAGAAGACGGCGGGCCGTCCCGTGTTGGCCCCTTCGCCTTGCAGCGTATAAAAAATTTCTTTGACGCTATAGCTCATGCCGTGCCTTGCGCAGCGGTTTGGTAACTGACCGGGTCAAAGATACCGTTCTCGGCAAACCCCTTGAGTCTCAATTGGCACGCGTCACACGCGCCGCAGGCTTCGCCTTTCGCCGTCGGGTCATAGCAGGTGACGGTCAGGGAATAATCAACGCCGAGTTCGATTCCCTTTCTGATAATCTCGGCTTTCGACAAATTTATCAGCGGCGTGTGAATCTTCAAGCGCTGATGTCCCTCGACGCCCGCTTTGGTCGCCAGTCGTGCCAAACGCTCGTAGGCCGCGATATACTCCGGCCTGCAATCAGGATAGCCGCTGTAGTCGAGCGCATTGACGCCGATGAAGATGTCTTCGGCGGCGAGCACTTCCGCCCAACCGAGCGCAAACGAGAGAAAGATAGTGTTGCGCCCCGGAACGTATGTGACGGGAATCTCGCTCGTCATCTCCGCCAGAGCGCGTCCCTTCGGCACAGCTATCTCGCCGGTCAGCGCCGAGCCGCCAAACTCTCTTAAATCAATCTGCGCGACAACATGACGGCTCACGTTAAAGAGCGCGCTGATGCGTCGCGCGGCTTCAATCTCAAGCTCGTGGCGCTGGCCGTAGCGAAACGTCAGCGCGTAGAGTTCATAACCCTCGCTGTGCGCGATGGCTAAAGTCGTCGTTGAATCGAGGCCGCCGCTCAGAAGCACGACGGCTCTTCGTTTGCCGTGTAAGCTTTCCGTCATAACTATAGCGATTCGTGGCCGAAGAAGTGTCTCGGGCCGTTAAAGGGATTTTCAGGTGGCTATGATAGAAGGTTAACGATGAGGAATCAAAGGAAGGGCGCGGCAAAGAGGCTTGTTCGAGACCTCTTTGCCGCTGGGAATAGTTGCTTAGCTGTTCTTCTGGCTGCGCCGCCGCGAAAACATGTCGTACATCAGACGCTTGCGATTCATTTTAGCCGCCGCCGGATTGAGCATCTCTCCGTCGTACTCTTCGAGCACCGCCATCTCCTGCCGCACGTCATTATCGCTTGCCATTGGCGCGAAGGCGGCCATGCTCGCCACGCGCGCGGAGGCCAGCACTTGCCGCGACCCGGCATAATCGCCAGCATCCATGCGCCGCATCGCCTCAGCCCGCGCGCGCGCATTCATCAGCATCCGCACCGCCTTGGTCACCTCGTGATTGATTTCCAGGCTTTCCACAACGTCTGCCGCTGCAAACTCAACTTCCAGCGCGTGCTTGATAACTTCCGCCGAACGCATCTCCTGCGGAGTGTAGCCCAACCGCAGGTCTAACAGCCGTTGGCGTGCGCCCGCAGCTTGAGCCGGAACGCGCAACTGTGCGACGACCTCAAGGGGAGCGCCCGCCTGCAAGTTTGGAAGACGATAACGACCCGTCTCGTTCATCTCGAAATCGTTGAGCACATCGCTCAAGCGCACTCCGTCCGCCGGAACGAGGCCGAGCGTCACAGTGTGCGCAACCTGCGCAATCAATCCTTCAAGCTCGACACTGAAAAGCCGTTGCATGTCGTCTGCGGTCTTCACGTGCCAGCTATTGCCGCCGCCCGCCTGCGCCATCGGAATTAACAAATCCTCGTTGAAGTCGTCGCCGATGCCGATGGTCGAAGTGCTGACGCCGCGCTCGGCCAGCCCCTTGGTTTGCGAGACGATGTGGTCCGTGTTGGTCAAGCCTTCGTTGGCGAGGCCGTCCGTTATCAGGATAACGCGATTAATTGCGCCATCGGTCAAGTGTTCGCTGACCTGCATTCCTCCTCGCACCCATGCTTCATGCAGCGCCGTCGAATTACGCGCGAAGACTTCCGCGAGACGCCCCTTTAGCACAGCCTTGTCCGCGGCGAGTTGGCTTGGAATCAACAC
>CAZEZJ010000367.1:0-482 GCA_964516695.1 uncultured Blastocatellaceae bacterium | reverse complement strand
TTATCGAAAATGACAACGCTCAAACGGTCAACGGGCAAGAGTTGGTCTACGCAGTAGGCGGTTGCCTCGCGCGCACGCGTCATCTTCTCGCCTTCCATCGAACCTGAGCGGTCGAGCACGAGGCTCAGATTGAGCTTCGGGCGGCGACCCACATCTGCGTCCGCATCCGGCGGAGTAATGCGTATCAGCACGTCAACTGTTTGGTCGCGCCCGGCGATGAGCTTTGCGCGTTCAATCAAAAATTCCACTTTCGGTATCAGTTGCGACATTCTTTTTACTTCTCACTTTCTCGGCTATCTCTGGCCGCGTGACTCAATCAAACGCATGATGGCTTGCGTCAACCTGCGTAAACCTCTCTGGTCGGACGGAGGCTGGTAACTGCTCTGAACGTGTAACTCCAACCCCGGCTCAATCTCGATGCGCTCCCATGCGCCGCTGCTCTGCGCAACCGGCGGCAAGGGCGGCGCGCTCTGCGCCATACT
>CAZEZJ010000366.1:5210-5440 GCA_964516695.1 uncultured Blastocatellaceae bacterium | reverse complement strand
TTAACTCAAACTTTTTGTGAAGCTGCGCGGTATCGAAGATGTAGAGCGCGACCGTCTCGCCCGTTACGACGCCGACGTTCGGACTCAACGTGAGCGTGTCTGGATAGATGTCGTCAGGGTTGGGGTCGAGCAGTGTGGTCTGCGCGTTCGGGGCGGTGCGGAAGCGGCGCACGTTATTCTCGCGCGTGAGCACCAAGCCGGTTACCAACCTGTGTTCGATCCCGCCCGTC
>CAZEZJ010000366.1:0-5200 GCA_964516695.1 uncultured Blastocatellaceae bacterium | reverse complement strand
GAGAAGTTAGCGAGCAGGTCTGTCTGGTTATCCCAGATGTCGTCTTCCGTGGTCCATGAGCGCATCTCGCGGTTGATGACGGTCGAGTTATTACTCGCGAAGCGGGGCGGCGTCGCCACCGAATCTCGCGTCGAACGCCCGTAGCGAAATTGGTTGCGCAGAGAGAGTTGGTCTTTAAAATCGCGCTCAAACTTCAAGGTCGCAAGGTCTGAGCTTAACTTCTCGAAGTCACGATTCCTGAAGCCGTAAAAGGTGTCGCGCGGGACGGGAGCCGGGCGGTCGCGGAACTCGACGAGGACGTTATTGGTGGCCGGCACCCACGGGATGCCGTAGTCAGAGATGTTGTCCTGCGAGACATGCAAATAGCTCAGGGTGAGACGCGTCCGTGTGCCGAGTCCGAAAGCCAGAGAAGGCGCGATACCCCAGCGCTCGTTAGCCACTGCTTCGCGGCCCGCCACCTTAGAGTCATGCGCCATGAGGTTCAGACGAAAGGCGGTTCTGCTCGTCAGCCGGAAATTGATGTCAGCCGTGCCGCGCTTCGTTTTGTCCGTACCGCCGTTGAGGGTGCCGCCGATGAATTGGCCCGTGCCGGGCGACTTGCTGACGAGGTTAATGGTGCCGCCCGTTGAGCCGCGCCCAGTGTAGGCCGATGCCGGCCCCTTCACCACCTCTACCTGTTCGAGGTTGAAAGGGTCGCGGGTCTGCGGACCGATGTCACGCACGCCGTCAACAAAGATGTCGTTGCGGGCGCTAAAGCCCCGGAGCGTCAGGTTGTCGCCAGCGGGTGCGCCACCCTCGCCCGCCGTGATGGTCAGCCCCGGCACGTTCTGCAGCACGTCGCGCAAGGTGGTTGCGCCCTGCTCCTCAATCACCTCCCTGGGGATGACTGTGATTGTCTGCGGGATGTCGCGCAAGGGTTCGGTGTACTTTGACGACGAGACCGGCGCGACGCTCTCTCTGACCTCGACCGATTCCGGCGCAGCCTGAATCTCAAGCGTCGCCGTCTTCTCCGCCGTAACTTGGTAATTGACGCCCGTGCCGGCGAGGAGTTGTTTTAATGCCCGCTCAGTTGTGTAAACGCCCGACAGGCCCGGGGAGGGTATGCCGCGCATTCTTTCGTTCGGCACTAATACCACCCACCCTGTGAGGCTCTGGAAGGCGTCGAGCACAAACTCCAATGAGCCGGGCGGGATGTCGAAGCGGCGCTCCTCAGACTGTTCCTGTGCGTAAGGGCTAGGTGCGGCCCCACGCACACGGGCGAGCGCCACGGCGCGGCTATTGCCAACCGAGTAGGCTATGAGCGTAGCTGTCGTCCCGACGGCCACGACCCAATACTTCAGGTCGCGCTTAACAGCCTTGCATCTGTTCTTACGGTTCTTCCCGTTTCTCGTCTGCATAGCCTCCTCCATCCGCATTGCTTAAAGGCTCAGAGGGCTTCCCCTTGACCAAAGCCCTTACCTTAAAAGTGTTGGTTCGCTGTCACCTGTATCTCTCAGGCGGACAGGCGCCAAGATAATTGCGCGCGGGGTGCCGCAAACTCTTCGGCGCCCTGCCGGTCAAATAATGCTTTCGTGTTGTCTGGAGGGAGTGCTAGGATTGGCCTCGCACACCATCCGCGTTGCAAATCAAAGGGTGACCCGGGTGGGGCCGTGCACTAAAGCCTCCGGCGTAGCAGCGCCGGGGGCTTTCTTCTGACCGAACTTACGGAAACCCTGAAAATGTATGAAATTGAAATTCGTTTTCAGGAGGGCGCAGTATATTGGAAACTCTCAGACCGTGTCAACTTATTCCACCGAGCAACGCATTGCTTGCCTTGAAGCAAGCAAGAAGGTGTTACATGAGATTATCGGACCCTCATATTGGAGCAGACAGTGATGAGCCTCTCTTTAGTTAGCAATGATGAAAAGATGTGGATTTTGAAAGACATGTTCGCAGACGCAGTTTAGCCTGCTCTTCATCAATGAGACGGGATAACAGGTAGCCCATTCCTGCTATGCTGAATTTGTGGTAGAAAGCGGTATTATGTTGCACGAATCAAGATAACCGCTCACCAAGAGTTTTATCTTGATTCAAATAACACAACACGCGTTAGACGGCTTCGCTTGGAGTTCGGAGAGCTGACAATGAGGAAGATATTTTTCGGAGCTTTGTTAATCTTCACCTTCACCTCTGGAGAGCACGACGCTTTTGCTCAATGTTGTTGTATGACCAATGTATCTAACGACATTCGCGGCAGCCGTTATGCAACAGCCTACGAAGAATTGAAAAACTCTCACGCTGTCTTTTACGGTCAAGTTGTTGAGATGAAAATGGTTGATAAAAACCCTGCGCGCGAAGGCGCAAGTAATTACGAAGTCGAAATTAAATTTAGAGTTGAAAAGGCTTGGCGCAGAGATTTGGACGAATATATTACGATTAGAGAATATAGTGATGGTTGCATTATTGGCTTTAGCATAGCAAGCCGCTGGCTTGTTTATGCTCATCTTGATGACGACAAAAACCTGAGAATTGGTTATTGCACTCGAACTAGAGTCGCATACAGGAATGTAGAGAGAGACTTTGAAGAGTTTGAGGCGAACGGCGAAAAGCAAACAAAAATTATTAAAGCCTCACGTGCTTGATAACGCGCCATCTAACAATTCAAACGGACTCGCAACCCCGTTGCCTTTTATCATCAAGGTTGATTGCTCGCCGGTTAATTCAGGCGTTAGGCTGCTCGCGTTGGATTTGAAAACTCATCTAAGCACTTGTGCTTTATCACAATGGAACCCGACCACTGAACAGCATTTAATATGAGCACATACCTGCTAACCTGGAGTCCGAAGAAGTGGGAGTGGAAAGACCTTTCAAGAAGGATTGCAGAAATTAGAAGGAAGGGCTTTTGTATAACGGACTGGAGCTGCGGCAATAACAAGAGCATCAACAAAGGGGACAGGCTGTTCCTCTTACGGCAAGGTGAGGAGCCGAGAGGAATCGTCGGAGCGGGCTGGGCGGAGTCTGAAGCCTATGAAGAGATTCACTGGAGACAGGAGAAGGCCAAAGCCGGAAGAACAACGATGTACGTTCGGGTTCGGTGGGAGAAGTTATTGAATCCTCAGAGCGAATCTATCTTCCCGCGCGAGTGGTTAAACGAAGGAGTTCTTTCCAGAGTTAATTGGAATACTCAGATTTCAGGAATCAGCATCCGGTCTGATGCGGCGGAAGAGCTTGAGATGAGATGGTCGGATTTCTTAGACGAGCGAGGTAAAGGATTCTCCCTTTTCAACCCCGTGTCGCCGGATTAAGAGCACGGCTTATTAATAGCGCGTTAATTCGAGTGTTAAGCGCTTGCTACTTGTCGTCAGGTGGTTTGATAAGCTTTGGATGCCGGCCTTGTTTCGTGAATATCTGGGCTTTCGAACAGAATAAATGCGGTGTCGGGTCACGCGGTAATCATCTCTATGAGGATTTGAACAAGGAGGGTAAATATCCAACATGCGTTTCATGCCTTCATCAATATTATTGAGCAGCTTGCTCGCCATCAACCGGACGAGTGTTCGTGACTTAGAATATTTTTCGCGGCACGTCCCGCAGACTTTACTTCCAGTTACCTGCGAGATAGAAAGCTCCCCAATCTCTGTATTGCGGGAATTGAGCCTGCGTTTGTAACTGGGCACTATGAAATGCATCTCCTATTCGAGAGTTATGATACAGGGCAGCATAGAGCTGCTCGAAAAAGAAAGCAGCCGTCTTCGTCTCAATGCTCCAGAGCGTGCCGATAATCGTTGCCACGCCTGCAATCAGAAGATTCGCGGAGAATCCGCGTAGGTTGTCGGAAACATCGAAGCGGCCGAGAGCGGTTTCGCACGCGCTGAGCGTCACCAGCTCCACACCGCGCAGGTCCAGCTTTAACACTTCATAGGAATACAGTATATCTTCACCTTTCTCGCCCGAAAGATAAACGCACTGAAATGCGGGCGCGCTCACGCGATGCGCGCCATGCGAGGCCAGGTGAATCCGGCGCGAAGTCGCCAAAGCTTCCAAGACGGCCGGCTTTGTCGCGGCGCTGCCTGTGAGCGCCTGAGTTCCAAATATCTTAGCGATGGCCGAAGCTTCAGCTTGTGCGCCCGACAGCGGCGCAAGCCCGCGCGGATTCTGCACATCGAAATCCAGTCCGATAGCCACCAGTTCGTGCTGAGGCTTTGCCGCCGGACTCTCCTGCACAGCGGACAATAGTTGGAGGTTCGGCAGATACGTCACACTCCAGTTCTTTAATAGCGGCTCATCCTCTGGACCGAGAAGGTGGAAAGGATAGAAATGGAGCGGGCCGTGCGGGGCGATGCACAAGTGGTCTTTGCCCGTTTCCCGCAACCGTGCCAAGAGTTTAATCAAATCCTCCGTCAGGTATTTCTCGGCATCTTGAGTCAGTTGGTCAAAGGCTTCGCTTGAAGCAGAGCGTGGCCCGGGTTCACTCTGCACGGCCTCACGCAATGCTTTGACGACAAGGCTCAACCAGTTGGTCGCAATCGTCTCCTCTCCGTCACCGAAGGTGATGGTCGCAGAAGGCACCGAACGCGATTCTCCCACAAACATGTGAATATCCTGCTCGGTTAGAACGAGAGTGTAAATGGCCAGCCCTCCGGCTTGCGGGCCGCTGCCGATGAAGTAGCAGAGCAAGACGCCTCGCGGGCCAAGGGCTTTTTGCAAGGAATCAAATGTGGGAATCCAATCCGCCGCGGAGGTGGCGCGCATTGCGAGTTGACGATTCAGTTCTGCGTCGAAGCGGATTTGAAGATTGCGCAATTGCTCGCGGCGCGTCGCTCCCCCTCTCATCTCTCTTGAACTTACGTAAGTCGCCAGGAGCATCTCGTCGTCCAGAATCGAGGAGGTGTCGGGTTCGCTGCCTGTCGCTCGCTCTAGTTCTTCAATACTGTCGAGCAGACCTTGAGCTTCGGGTGTTTCCAGCCACGGCACGCGGCCTCTTTGTGCGAGAGCGTTCGCAAAGCGGTTTCCCTTGGCTGCCTCAAGCAAAAGGAGGAGCGTAAGCGTATTAACATTCGGTTGAACCAGCGCCGCCAATACTTGCCGATAGTAATATTGGAAAGAAACCATAAGGGAGTCGCCAAGCTGGTTCTCCAACTCAAGCGCAACAGCGCTCGCTCCCGCGATGAAGGAATTAAGCGCCACCGCGTCTCTATTTCAACCTAGGTCTATCGTCCTT
>CAZEZJ010000365.1:0-5455 GCA_964516695.1 uncultured Blastocatellaceae bacterium | reverse complement strand
CGAAACCGCCGAAGACGATGAGCGTCCAGGCGATGACCTGCCCGCAGATGCCCGCGATGCGCGTCGCCTCCGCGATGTCGCCGCCTCTGCGCCAGAGGGCCGCGCGCAGTACGCGCCCGCCGTCGAGCGGGTAGCCCGGAAAGAGATTGAAGACGGCCAGCAGCAGATTGCTGAAGCCGACGAACAGAAAGATAGCGGAGGTAGTGCGATAGCCGCCGATGCGCGCTATCGCCATCGCGCCGAAGAAGAAGAGTGAGAAGAGCAGGCTTGCCGCAGGGCCAGCGACCGCGATGCGAAACTCCGCGCGCGGGCTGTCAGGCTCGCGGCTCAGGCGCGCCAAGCCGCCAAAGGGATGCAACACAATCTCTTCAGTCTCGATGCCCTCGTAGCGCGCCGCAAGCGCGTGGGAAAGCTCGTGGCCGAAGACGGAGAGAAAGAGCGCGAGCGTCGTCGTCAGGCTTAGGATGAGAGCCGTCGCCAAACTCACGGGCGGCAGCCGCATCGTTCCACGCTGCAAATTATCGGCAATCAGCCAAACGCTCAGACCGAAGATGAAGAACCAGCGATAATCAATGCGCACGGGAATCCCGTAGACGCGCGCGACCTGAATCTGCCGGTGAAAAAACTCGCGGATGTTCATTTACTTATGTAGTCCAATTTACTCATTGCTTCATTGGTTCATTGATTCATTTGTTTAAATGATTACATGAATCAATGAACCATTGAATCAATACCTTCATCCTTAGCTTTCAAAAATGCTGTTCTCGGCATCGAACAAGGGAAAAGGCTCATTGCGGGCGACGCGGCGCAGGAGCGGTGGCTCGTCGAAGAGTTGCGCGAGACCGCGCACGGTGGCTAGTCGCGGCTCGTCCGCAACGCGCACAGAGAGATTCGTCGCCTCTTGTAAGTACCGCTCCAAGCCTTCAAACAGCGCGCCGCCGCCTGTCAGAATAATGCCGTGGTCAAAAATATCCGCGGCCACTTCCGGTTGAAGTTGGGCCAGAGATTCTTTGACCTCTTCGCTGATTTTGTGAATGACGGGCTGCGCGACGGCGTAAATCTCTTGGGCCGTCACTTCGATTGCGCCGGGGCTGCCCGTCTGCACGCCGCGCCCTTTGACCGTCATGCTGCGCGTCGCGTCAAACGGCTCGGTGGCCGAACCCAGTTCGATTTTCAAGCGCTCGGCGGTCGGCACGCCAATCGTCAGGCCGCGAAAGCGTCGCAGGCGGTCCATAATCGCGGCGTCAATATCAGAACTGCCGACACGTTCGGCGTGCGCGTATAGAATCGAACCATTGGCGACGACCGCCACGTTGGTTGTACTGCCGCCGATGTCAACGACCGCCACGGCGTGTTCATCCGTGACGCGCACGCCCGCTCCGATGGCTGCCGCCAATCCCTCCTCGACCATGTACACGCGACCGATGTGCGCGTGCTCGGCGGCGCTTAAGAGCGCGCGCTGTTCGACCTGTGTGACGCCGGAAAGCACGCTCATCACGGCGCGGCGGCTGAAATGCGAAAGGCCGCTGCGTGCCTTGCGCACGAAATGTGCGAGCATCGCCTGCGTTCGTTCAAAATCCGCGACCACGCCGTCAACCAGCGGAGCGATAACGACCACGTCGCGAGCCTCGCGTCCCTGCATCTGCTGGGCCTCGCGCCCGACCGCCACCACCTCGCCCGTTAGCTTGCTCGCGGCCACCACCGACGGCTCATCAACGACCACGCCGCGCTGCCGCACGGAGATAATCGTGCTCGCGGAACCCATGTCAATCGCCATCGAATCGGAGACCAGATTGCGCAGCGCGTTAAAACGCATCAGCGTGCGGGTCTTGCGCATGAACGAAGGTGATTCCATCTCGCTTTACAAATAATAACAGGGATGCCCTTCAAAATGAGACAGGGACAGAAAGGAGTGAAAGGGGAAAGCACGATAACAAAACACCGCTCTTCGGCCCTGCCCTCTTCCCTCTTCTGTCCCTGCTGCCTTGCTGCTCGAACATCTCGCCCGGACTCTACTTCCCGCCCGACGATTCACTGCTGAAAACTTAAAGGAAGAAGCTCCGCCGCCTCACCCTTTAAGACTGACCGAACCGCCCTGCTCCACAACACCGTGCCACCCACAAGACAGCGCCGTAGCAACCACAGAACGGAAACGATGAAGGCGGAACGATGAACGATGAATGATGAACGATGAATGATGAACTATTCAGAGCTTATCTTTCATTCCGCGTTCATCGTTCCTCCTTCCGCGTTTCTTTTCATTCGGCTGAGCTGGCTTGCTGCCATTCGACTTCGAAGAGCGGCACGGGCTGCGTGCGATTCTTGACCATAATCGGTTCGCGCGGGTTTAGCGTGTAGCGCGAGCCTGCCGCGCGCGATGCCTCGGCGCTCAGTAGAATCTGTCCGCCGAGAGCGTTTGATTCGAGTCGAGCGGCGAGATTGACCGTATCACCGATGGCCGTGTATTCGGAGCGGCGTTCGGAACCGATATAGCCGACCGTTGCCTCGCCCGTATGCAAACCGATGCCGACGCCGATTTCCGTAAAACCTTCGGAGCGCAACTCTTCGTTGATGCCGATGATGCGACGCTGCATGGCGACCGCTGCGCTGAGCGCGTTTGAGGCGTCCTGCGGTGTGGCGGTCGGCGCGCCGAACAGCGCCATCAAGCCGTCGCCGATATACTTATCGAGCGTTCCGCCGTGTGCGAAGATGATGTCGGTCATCGCCGAGAAATATCTGTTCAGAAGTTGCACGACCTTTTCCGGCTGCGCGTGCTCGGAGAGGCGCGTGAAGCCGCGAATGTCCGCGAAGAGGACTGTAATCGTTTGATTGACGCCGCCGAGCTTAAAGCTGCCTGGATTTTCGAGCATCTGCTTGACGACATACTCGGGCAGGAAGCGCCCGTAGTTGGCCCGCGCGACTTCTTCGCGGGCGAGACGCTCGTGTGCGCGGACGTTTTCCACCGCCACGGCTGTTTGCGCGGCGACCGCCGTAATCAACTCCAGGTCGTCGGGCTTAAAGGCGGCAAAAGGGTCTAGGCGGTCGGCATAGAGCGCGCCGTGCACGCCGGATTCCGCGACGAGCGGCGCGCAGATGGTCGAGCGCACGCCCTGCGAGACGATGGAATCAACGCCCGCAAACTGCGCTTCGGCAGCCGCGTCCTGCGAGAGCATGGCCACTTTGTCTCGCATCACCTTGCGCGTGATGGTGCGCCCGATGGTCAACTTTTTCGCGTGCGCTTCAAGCTTGGCGTCGCGCGCGCGGGTGGCGATGGGGCGCAGTTCAATGTCTTCCTGCCCGTCTCTCATAGTGCCTTCGGCCAGCAGCGCGACGACGCGGTCGGCGGGCGTGGCGCGGAAGATGATGTCGGTCGCTTTGGCGAAGATGGCGTTCAAGTCGAAGACGGAGCCGAGCGTCTTGCTCATCTCATACATTTCGGCAAGAATGGTCGCCTTGCGTTGCAAGGATTCCATCTCTTTGTCGCGCGTCGCCATCGAGGGCTGAGCGCGCAACACCTGCGACATCACGTCGTTGGCCGAGATGAGCATCTGCGTGTGGCCGAGCGGCTTGTCGTCATAACGCACGTTGGAGGCGCGCTCTTCGAGGGGCTGCTCGAAGCGCAAGGTGCTGGCGCCGATGGTGATGCGGTCGCCGTGCGCGAGTTGCTGTTCGTCGCGCGCTTCGCCGTTGACGAAGACCTTGTTAGCGCTGCGGCGGAGTTGGCCGCCGATGTTCACACCGTCAATAATCGTATAAGTGCTGTCGTTGTCGGCCTTGACGTGCGCGTGATGGCGCGAGGCGCGCGGGTCGTCGAGGACGATACAATTGTCGGGCGCGCGTCCGATGGTACAGGGGGTTTGCGAGGCCAGTGTATACTGCCATTCGCGACCGCTCGCATCAATAATCTTCAGTAAAGCCATAACGTTTTTCGGGAACTCTGAAGGCGCGCGTCCGCGATTGGTTCGCGCCTCGATTTCAACTCAGGAGAAAATTTCAAAGACGTCAGGGAGTGCTCCCGCATTTGTTGCCAACGCTCTCTGAATCCTATCAGTCTTTGGATAAAGCTGACAACCGTTTGCCCCACGAGCGAGGAAACGACAAAGGATGAACGATAAACCACCGAGCCGCTTGCTGCTCATTCATCGCGGCCCTGTCAACGAATTTTCTTCATGCATTTGCTTTGGAAATAAACTGTAGCAGTTAACTCAAACGTAATATCGTATTCATATTATCGCCAGTCCGTAGTCAGGACCGGCAGGGGGCGCAGCGCGGGCTGTCTGTCAGGATGTCGCCAACGGACTCAAGCGAGCTGACAACGAACGCCACAACGCGCCCGAGCCATCGCCTTTCAATCTTCGCCGGAGGAACTTCCAGTATGCTTCAATCACCAACCTTGCGAGTGCTGTCCTTATTTCTACTGTGCTTTGGCCTCACCTCTGTCGCGGCGGCGCAAGCTTCCGCCAAGGTTAGCCCCCAGCTTAATTCTTCCGCCGCCGCGGGCAACCCTCAATCGCCGCCCACAGCTTCCGAGCTTGACGAAGTGCGCCGCCTCTTGCGCGAACAACGAGACGAGCTTGAGCGTCTGCGCTCGACCGTCACGGAGCAATCGCGCGTGATAGAAGATTTGCGCCAGCGCGTAGAGCAGACGGCTGAGCGGCAGCAGAACGCGCCAGTGAAGGCCGACGGGCGCGGCGAGATTGCCTCCACCGATGCTTTGCCCACGGCGGCTACGTCAAACTCCGGCGTCGCAATTCAAAAGCCGCAAGCGGATGACCGCCTCAAGAGCGTCGAAGAGCAGACGAAAAAGAACACGGAGGCGATTGCCAGGCAACTCGGCTCAATCACCTTTAGCGGCGACGTGCGCCTGCGCTACGAGGCGACCCTCAATCAGTTAAACGCCACCGCCAATGCCGGTAATCCCCTCATCCTCGGCAACGAGCTTTCCGCGCGCAACCGCTTTCGCATTCGCGCCCGGCTCAACATTCGCGGGCGCATCGGCAAAGAGTTTGACTGGGGCTTGCGCCTCGGCACGAGCAGCTTCGCTGACACCATCTCGAACAATCAAACGCTGACAGACTTTTACAACCGCAAACCCTTCGGCCTCGATAATGTTTACATCGCTTGGACGCCGCAGAGATGGCCGGGCCTGCGCATCCAGGGCGGCAAGTTTGACGTGCCTTGGCTGCGCACGGAGATGACCATTGACAACGACCTCGCCCCGGAAGGCTTCAGCGAATCTTACTCGCGCAGCTTCAAAAAAACCGCGCTCAAAAATCTGACCTTCACCGCCTGGCAACTGCCCTTCCTGGAGCGCAACTCCGCCTTTGTGCGCAACAGCAACGGCACGGTCAACATAGACGAATCGCGGCGCGGCGGGCGCGACCTGGCGCTCTACGGCGCGCAGGTCGTCGCGCGTTTTGAGCCTTCGTCCACGGTCGCTCTGACGTTCTCCGCC
>CAZEZJ010000364.1:0-5490 GCA_964516695.1 uncultured Blastocatellaceae bacterium | reverse complement strand
AGAGCGCGGCGCACGGGCGCGTCTAGGCTTTCGGCGCTGCGGCCCGCGTAATGCTCTATGAGCTTATCAAGCCAAAGTTGCCAGCGCAGGCAGCCCATCACCAACTCATAACAGAGCGAGCGGTCTTCCGCACGCAGCTCTTGGTCGCCCGCCGCCAGTAGTACAGATGCGAACGCGCCTTCTTCTTCCACTCGCCGTAAGATACTGACAGCCGCGCTGCGCGCTGGCGAGACCGCGTTTGCACTTTTCCCTGTGCCCGCCTGCCGGCCCGCTCTCCTCGGTCGCGCGTTCATCCGACACGCTCTCCGGCGCGAACGTGCGCGCCGTTAACAAAATCCCTCACGCTCATGCGCCGCTTGCCCTCGGGCTGCACCTCCTGTAGATGCAAGACGGATTCGCCGCCGCAGGAGATGATTAAACTATCGCCGCGCGCTTCCATGATTTCGCCGTGTGCAAACTGATGAGCAGCACGCTCGGCACGCGCGCGCCAGATGACGAGCCGACGAGATTGATAACTCGTGTAAGCGCCCGGCCAAGGCTGAAAGCCGCGCACGCGCCGCTCGATTTGAAAAGCATCGAGCGCCCATTCAATGAGGCCGTCTTCCCTATTGAGCATGGGCGCAAACGTCGCCTTCTCTTCGCTTTGCTCGCGCGGTTCAATCTCGTCAAGGCGCGCCAGCGTTTCACCGAGCAAGCCAGCGCCAATCTCAGCCAGCCGCTTCATCAACTCCGGCGCGGTCTCCGTCTCGCCAATATTGGTTTCGCGCTGCAAAAGAATCGCGCCCGTGTCTAAGCCCTCGTCCATCCGCATCGTCGTCACGCCCGTCACGCTCTCGCCGCGCACGATGGCCCAATTGACGGGCGCAGCGCCCCTATAGTTTGGCAACAATGAGAAGTGAACGTTAAGGCAGCCGCGACTTGGGGTGCGCAGCAGAGCGGGCGGCAGGATACGCCCGTAGGCGACGACGATGGCCGCGTCCGCATCCGCCGCCGCAAACAGAGCACGAGCTTCATCCGTCTTGATTTTCGTCGGTTGCTGGACGTTGAGATTGTGTGCGAGCGCGAAATCTTTAACGGGCGGCGGCGTCAGTTTCTTGCCGCGTCCGGCGGGACGGTCGGGCTGCGTCCAGACAGCCGCAATCTCGTGCCCGTCGTCAAGACATCTCTGCAAAGTCGGCACAGCCGCTTCCGGCGTCCCCATGAAAATAAGTCTCATACAAAAGGTGATGAGTGATGAGTGATAGGTGATAAGAGAAAAAGCTTTTTCCTATTACCTATCACCCATCACCTATCACTGCTTTTAGATTGCCGTCCGTTTTTCGGCTTTCGTGTTGCTGGCGACGCCGACTTTCTCCGCTGAAACTTTGGCTTGCATGAAGAGGCCTAGGTAATCGCGACCGCCGGCTTTGGAATCCGTGCCGGACATATTGAAGCCGCCGAAGGGATGAACGCCGACGAGCGCACCCGTGCACTTGCGGTTCAAGTAGAGATTGCCGACGTGGAATTCATGGCGGGCGCGTTCGAGTTTCTCAGGGTCGTTACTGTAGAGCGCGCCGGTCAGACCATACTCTGTGTCGTTGGCAATCCTGAGCGCGTCGTCAAAATCACGCGCGCGGATGACGGCGAGCACGGGGCCGAAGATTTCCTCCTGCTCGATGGTGTCGCCGGGTTTGACATCAGCGATAACGGTCGGCTCGATGAAGAAGCCCTGTTCGCCGTCAGAGCCGCCGCCCGCGACGACGCGCCCGCCTTCCGCCTCACCTTTTTCGATATACTCGTTAATCGTCTTAAAGGCTTTCTGGTTGATGACGGCGGACATATTGGTAGAGAATTCTGACGGGTCACCGACCTTAATCTTCTCCGTGCGCTCGACGATTTTCTCCAACATCGTGTCGTAAACATCCGTGTGGATGATGGCGCGCGAGCAGGCGGAGCACTTCTGGCCCTGAAAGCCAAAGGCTGACTGAACGACTCCCGTAGCGGCTTCGTCCAAATCCGTGTCGGCGTCAACGATGATGGCGTCCTTGCCGCCCATCTCGGCGACGACGCGTTTAATCCAAATTTGTCCTTTGTGAACCTTGGCCGCGCGTTCGTTGATGCGCAGGCCGATTTCCTTAGAGCCTGTGAAGGCGACGTAGCGCGTCAGCGGATGGTCAACGACGACATCGCCGACTTCCGCGCCCGAGCCGGTCATAAAGTTAACGACGCCGGGCGGCATCCCAGCCTCTTCCAGCAACTCGAAAAACTTGTAGGCGATGGTCGGAGCATCCGATGAAGGCTTGAGGACGACCGTGTTGCCCGTGACGACGGAAGCGACGGTCATTCCGGCCATAATCGCCAGCGGGAAGTTCCAAGGGGGAATAACAACGCCGACGCCGAGCGGGATGTATTCGAGTTTGTTATCCTCGCCCTCCACTTTCACGAGCGGTTGCCCCTCTGCATAACGCAGCATCTCGCGCGCGTAGAAGTCGCAGAAATCAATGGCCTCGGCGGTGTCGCCGTCGGCCTCGGCCCAAGACTTCCCGACCTCGTGAATCATCCACGCGGACATTTCGTGCTTGCGCTCGCGCAGGATGTCTGCGACTTTGAACAGCAGTTCGGCGCGGCGCTCCGCGGGACGCGTGCGCCAGACCTTGAAAACGTCGGCAGCCGTTTCCACAGAGCGGCGCGCCAACTCTTCGGTCGCTTTCTGAAAACGCCCGACGACTTCCGTCTTCTTCGCCGGATTGAGGCTTTCAAACTTCGCTCCGGTCTGGATGCGCTCGCCGCCGATGACCAGCGGATACTCGCGCCCCAACTCTCCTTTAACCTTCTCGATGGCCGCGCGCATCGCTTGCGCGTTCTCTTCCTTCGTAAAATCCGTAAACGGCTCGTTGCGAAATTCGCTTTGCATAAGGATGCTCCACTTCGGAAATTAGGGTTTATGAATTATGAATGACGAAAGAAAAAGCCAGGCCTGTTTCATCATTCATAATTCCGCATTCATCATTTGTCTTGATGTTCACATGTTATCACAACAGGCACACAAAAGCGGTCGCCGCTTGGAAGCGAGCGCGACCGCTTTAGCACCTGCATCGCCTGAAGGACATCAGACCCAGCGGCTCTGCTTTTGCAGCTTCTTCATTTTGCGCTTGACCATCTCGCGCTTGAGCGGCGTCGTGTAGTCAATGAAGACGATGCCGTCGCAATGGTCTGTCTCGTGGAGCATACAGCGGGCTGTCAATTCCAGCCCGTCCAACTCGAAGGTTTCGCCGTTCACATTCTGCGCTCTGACGACGGCGCGCAAATCGCGCTTGACGTTAAAAAAGACATCTGGAAACGACAAACAGCCTTCTTCCCCGACCTGCTCGCCTTCGACGCTGATGACTTCCGGGTTAATCAAGGCGACGCGCTGCTCAGGGTCTTTCCCGACCGAGCAATCCATCACAAACAGGCGTTTGGAGACACCGACCTGCGGCGCTGCCAAGCCCACTCCCGGCGCGGCATACATCGTCTCAAACATATCATCAACCAGCTTTTTCAACTGGTCGTCAAACTCCGTGACAGGCTCAGCGGGCTGAAGCAGCACGGGTTCCGGGTAATGCACAATTTTCAGCAATGCCATCTTATTTTCCTTAAACGACGCGCTCGGGCGCTTCCAACGCTCAAAAGGCGACCCGTTTTGATGACAATTCTACGCCAAACGATGCCGCCGCGCCAGCCTCGCCGCTGGCCGCAACGTCTAGGGCGCTGATGGGAGGCGAAACTCAGGCGCTCAGGCCACAAAAACGGCGAAAATGTCAATAAATTTGCAAAAACTGCCGTCCGGCTGGCGCAACCAGACATCAGTGAGTTGCAAGCTGACGGCAGTAGCAACAATCCTGACAACAGTTTTAAGTATCCTGACGACAGTTGGGCGCGTTCGCCGTTGTCAGTGTTAAGATGAGCGCCGTGCAGCTATTTCTGACGCGAGACGTTAAAGACAGGCGCGCCGTTGTTACAAGGGGGAAGGTAAACTCAATTAATGTCTGGTAAATCAACGGAAACAATCAAAGAGCAGGCCGAAGAGAAGATTGATAAGGTGGCCGCGCATCCTTGGATGGAAGGCGTGGCGCGCTTCGGTTATGCGACGAAGGGCGTGGTCTACATGGTGGTCGGCGCGCTGGCGACCATGACCGCCACAGGCAACGGCGGCGAGACCACGGACATGCGCGGCGCGCTTCAGGAAATAGAGACGCAGCCCTTTGGCAAGATAGCGCTCGCTGTCGTCGCCTTCGGCCTCGTCGGTTACGTCGTCTGGCGTTGGATTCAAGCGCTGGCCGATACGGAAGATAAGGGCACGAAGTTGAAGGGCATTCTTGTCCGCATCGGCTACGCGTGCAGCGGGCTGGCTTACGCGGGCCTGTCTTTCACCGCCGCGAGAATCCTGATTGATGTCGGCGACCCGGACAGCAGCAGCGACGTACAGCAGCGTTGGACGGAGCGTGTGATGACGTTGCCCTACGGCGTTTGGCTCATCATAGCGGTCGGCGCGTTCGTCGTCGGCTTCGGCCTCTACCAAATTTACAAAGGCTACCGTGCCAAGTTTCGCAAGCGGCTCAAGCTCGGTGAAATGGGCAAGACCAAAGACAACTGGGCCACTTGGAGCGGTCGCTTCGGTTACGCTGCGCGCGGCGTCGTCTTCTGCATCGTCGGCTTCTTTCTGATTCAGGCCGCGCGCCATTACAACCCGTCGGAAGTGAAAGGCTTGGACGAAGTGTTGAGCGGATTGGTGCAGCAAGCATACGGCCCATGGCTGCTCGGCATAATCGCCGCCGGACTCTTCGCCTACGGTTTCTACATGCTGGTCGAAGCGCGTTACCGCCGCATCAACGGCTCTTAATAACCGCGTAGCTGTTCGCGATAGCCTTCGAAGTTGCGCCGCATCTCACCAAGACTGTCACCGCCAAACTTTTCGCGCATCGCTGCGGCCAGCACCAGCGCGACCATCGCCTCGCCAATCACTCCCGCCGCCGGAACCGCCGTCACGTCCGAACGTTCGAAGGCCGCAGACTCTTCCTCTTTCGTGTCTATATCAACTGAACGCAGAGCGCGCCTCAGGGTCGAGATGGGTTTCAAGTGGCCGCGCACGCGCAACTCTTCGCCGTTCGTGATGCCGCCTTCGAGGCCGCCCGCGCGATTGGTATGGCGGATGAACTCTCTAGTCGTTTCGTTGTAAGCGATTTCGTCGTGCACTTCGGAACCGGGCAGGCCGCTGGCCTCCATCCCCGCGCCGATAGCCACGCCCTTCACAGCCGGAATGGACATCACCGCTTGCGCCAGCCGCCCGTCCAGCTTTTCATTCCAAGACGTATGCGAGCCAAGCCCGGGCACGCAGCCGCGCGCCACGACCTCAAAAATCCCTCCGAGCGTATCGCCCGCGCGCCGCGTCTCATCAATCAACTCGACCATTCGCGCCTGCGCCTCCGCGTCAGCGCAACGCAAGGGGGCGTCGTCCGCAATCAACGCGAT
>CAZEZJ010000363.1:0-5510 GCA_964516695.1 uncultured Blastocatellaceae bacterium | reverse complement strand
AAAGCAAGCTCTTACTTCATCGTTCCGCGTTCCTCCTTCATCGTTTCCGCCATCGTTCCTCCTTCGTCGTTTCCGTCGCCGCTGGTCATCTCGCGAAAGTTCATGGCAGAATATGGGCCATGAAGACCTTGAACACATTGCTTGAGAACAACCGGGCGTGGGCCGCTAAGATGAAGGCGTCCGACCCTGATTTTTTTGATAGGCTAGCCCAACGACAATCGCCCGCCTATTTATGGATTGGCTGCTCGGACAGCCGCGTGCCCGCCAACACGCTCGCGGGTCTTGCGCCCGGCGACATGTTCGTTCATCGCAACGTCGCCAACGTCGTCGTCCAGACGGACTTGAACTGCCTGTCCGTGATTCAGTATGCCGTCGAAGCGCTGGCCGTCAAACACATCATCGTCTGCGGCCATTACGGCTGCGGCGGCGTCAGGGCCGCGCTCGAAAACAGCAAGCTCGGGTTGATTGATAACTGGCTGCGCCACGTGCAGGACGTTAGCTCCAAGCACGCCGCGCTGCTCGCGAGCATCCCTGACGAGAACGAGCGCGTGCGCAAGCTCTGCGAGTTAAACGTCATCGAGCAGGTCGCCAACGTCTGCCAGACGACCATCTTGGTGCAAGCCTGGGAGCGCGGGCAGGAGTTATCGGTCCACGGCTGGATTTACGGCCTCGATGACGGCCTCCTGCGCGACCTCAACTGCGGCATCTCGGGCCTGAGCGAAGTCTCGGAAGCTTACAAAGCTGCCATCGCCGCCACAGGCCGCGGGCAAGCAGCCTGACCCCAGGCCCCTTGCCGGACAAGCAGCGGGCTATCTTAATTAAGACAATCGAGCGCGTTAGAACCGGAATAGCAGCGAGAGCGAGAGAGAAGCTCTGCCGCTGCTGTTCCGGTTTTTTTGCGCCCGAAAAAATTTTCAGGCCGAGTGATTTATATTCCCGCCGCTTTGCGCGTTATAGAGTAAGAAGGCGAATTTACAGTTTCATTGGCAGTCTCAAAGGAGCGCGAAAACATCATGGCGATGAAACCTTTTATCAGAATCATCAAGCGCGGGCAGAAAATGGCTGAAGCGGAAAGAGCTGAGAGCGGCGCGGCTGCGCCAGCGGCGGCAATGACGGCAGCTTCCTCTTCGCGCGTCATCAAAGACACGGTTTCCACGTGGGTCAAGGAATTCCAGCAGCGCGGTCGCACCGACGCGAAACGCGCCTTCAACAACCTGTTCAAAGAACCGCTGCCCCGCCCGAGCGAGACCTAGACCGGCGCGGAATCTCGCTCTTTAGCGGAGAGTTGTGTTGCCGTTGATTCGTTTAATGTCCAGCTAAATTCATAGCCTTCCGGCCAGCCCGCACGCGCTTCTTCCTTGCCGTGTCCCAGCCTGCGTGATATTTTCATCTGCCCCGCCAGAGGGGTCATCCGACGACACATGGAGAGCTTTCGCTTGACGCAGCTATGAAAATTTCCCTGCGCGCCGCCCGGCCAGAGGACGAAGGCTTCCTATACAAAATTTACGCCAGCACGCGCGCCGACGAGTTGGCCCTTTTAGGTTGGGGCGAGGAGCAGCAGGCGGCCTTTCTCAAGATGCAGTTTAGCGCGCAGCAGCGTGCTTACGCGTGGCAGTTTCCCGAGGCGGAACACTTCATTATCCTGCGCGACGAAGAACTAGCCGGAAGGCTCATCATCGTCAAAACAAATCAGGAGCTTCGCTTGACGGACATCACGTTGCTGCCTGAGTATCGCAACGGCGGAGCGGGAACGTTTCTGATTAAAGAATTGCAAACTCAGGCGAGCGCCGCCGAGTTGCCCCTGCGCTTGCGAGTGATGAAAACGAACGTGGCGGCCAGTCGGCTCTACGAACGCCTAGGCTTTAAGCAGACGGGCGAGAGCGACACGCATTGGATGATGGAGTGGCTGCCCACGGCAGGCTCTTAGAGAGAGAGTTGCCAGCGCACGGGGCAGGCACGGCCGTCGAAGCAGTCAAACTTAAAACGCAGATATGGCGGAAGGAGACTTACAGTTGAGCGTGACGGAGAGATTAAACTTGGCAACGTTTGCCGAACATTTACAGACGAAGTTTCAGGCTTCGGCGGGAGAGTCTCAAGCCGTGGAGCTATTGATGGTCAGCGCGGAGGATAAGGGTTCGGGGCCTGGCGAGGAGCAGTTTTCGATTACCTTTCGCGGCCCGCTCGATGTGTTTCTCCCACAGCATACCTACAAGATGGAGCATCCGCGCATGGGAACGTTTGACCTCTTTCTCGTCCCCATCAGCCGCAAGGATGACGGGTTCTACTACGAGGCGTGTTTCGCCCGCATGAGTTGAAGCACCTCACTCTAATGTCCGCAGAAACTTCAACGGATAACAATCAGCCCGTCACCCTGCGTCCGGTCGCGGCGCATGATGAGAGCTTTCTCCTGCGCGTCTACGCGAGCACGCGCGCAGAGGAGATGGCGCGAGTTCCCTGGAGCGACGAGCAGCGCGCGGCCTTCCTCAAAATGCAATTCGACGCTCAACTTCAGCACTACCAAAACAACTTTCCAACCGCCTCGCACCACATCATCGAACACGAGGGCCAAGCCATCGGTCGTCTCTACGTTTTAAGAACAGACGAGTTCATACGCATTCTCGACCTCACTCTCCTGCCGGAATTTCGCGGCGCGGGCCACGGCACGCCGCTCGTCAAAGACCTGATGCGCGAGGCCGCAGCGAGCGGAAAGCCGCTGCGCATCTACGTCGAGAGCTTCAATCCTTCGCTTCATCTCTTCAAACGCCTCGGCTTCCAACAAGTGCAGGAGCAAGGCATACACTTACTCATGGAGTGGAACGAAGACGACGCCAGCGGCACCGGCAATTGATTCACACTCGAAGCAAACCCCAACGACCATCCGACTTGCAGCGCAAGACGCAAAGGGGCCGTCTCATCCTCTCTGTAGTGAGCTAACGAAACAGAAGATGACACGGCCCGCGCGTAAACGCGTTCGCTAGAGCTTCCTTCTCAAAATCATTTAGCGGCGCGTAGCGTCTGCCTTTACAGTCGGCGGTTGATGACTGCTGTGTAGAGTTGTTCGCGAGCGTTGGGGCGGTCTGTCGGCGTGATGAACAAATTAAATTTGCCGAGCGCGGCGTGCTCAACCGTATAAGTCTCCTGCCGGAAGCGCGTTCGTTCCGGCCCACGAAATGTCAGGGTGAAGCATTCCCCGGCGGGCGCTCGGCGCGCTCTTCTGTCAACGACGAGCGGAGTCGCTTTGACTTCAATCAGGGTGATTTCAGCCAGCGGCACGGAGTTGATGATAAAGACGCTGTTAACGTAGGCCGCGAAGGTCGTTCGCGTATAGTTATAGAGTGGGTCTCGCTGGACGGCGGCAGGAATAGGGAAGCCTTCGGTTTGTTGCTGCCCTGCGGCGAGTGTTGCCAAACCTAAAGGAAGCGCTGCCGAAAGAGCAATCATGGTGCTGGCGCGCAGGAAGTTTCTTCTGGATACAGTCATAGGGGATTCTCCAAAATCACGGGGTTAGATACTGCTTGTTTTGTGGTATTACAGGTCGTAGTGGGAGGGGCAATCTCCACTATATCGGAGACTATACGAAGCAGTGTATATCTTTTTGCGGTAAGTTCCAACAGCCGATTTCAGGAGCAGCAAATTTTTCTGCAACTTCGCTAATCTTAATGCTTGTATGTTTGCAAACTTCAGATTACAATCCTCCGGCCTCGTTTGAGCAATTCCTTTGACAGCCGTTTTTACTTTCGCGCCCAGACGCTTGTGGGAGAGTAAGGGCGGCTTCCAGACAGGACAGTAATCCCAACCAGGTACACCAGCGGGCGTTCTTTCTTTTCCTTTCCCCCCAACGGGAAGGAATGTGCAGTTGAACCTACAGCGGAGATAATTCTATGGCTGAACCATTTCTTGGTGAAATCCGAATCGTGAGTTTCAATTATGCGCCGCAAGGCTGGGCGATGTGCAACGGACAGTTTTTGCCCATCAACCAGAACCAGGCGCTCTTTAGTTTGCTCGGCACGATGTACGGCGGCAACGGGCAAACCACTTTCGCGCTCCCAGACCTGCGCGCGCAGGTGCCGATTCACATCGGCGCCGGTTTCATTCAGGGCCAGAAGGGCGGCGAGCAGGCGCACACGCTCACCATGAGATGCCACAGCACCTCCACTTCCAACAGGCTTCGACGACGAATGGCAACAGCCCCAACGCCAACAACACCGTTCTGGCGCAGGCGGCTAACCTCTACGGCCCGCCCACTAACTTGACGACGCTGGAACCCAGCAGCGTCACGAATTTCGGCGGCAGCCAAGCGCACCTCAACATGCAACCCTTCCTGACGCTGACATTTTGTATAGCGCTTCAAGGAATTTTCCCGTCGCGAAACTAAGAAGGAGAAACTATGGCACAACCATATGTCGGTGAAATCAGAATTTTTGCAGGCAACTTTGCGCCTGCGGGCTGGATGTTTTGCGAGGGGCAGTTGCTTCCGATTTCTGAGAACGAAACGCTGTTCCAACTGATTGGCACAACCTACGGCGGCGACGGTGAATCAACTTTCGCGCTGCCCGACCTCCGTGGCCGCATTCCGCTACATCAGGGCAACGGGTTTATTCTGGCCGAAACGGGCGGCGTCGAGGAAGTAACGCTCACCGGACAGCAAATCCCCATTCACAACCATGCCTTCGTGTGCTCGACCGCTGCCGGAGCGCAGAACAGTCCGGCGAACCAAGTCATCGCCGCGTCGCCCTCCATCCTTTTGTTCATCCAAGACACGCCGGACAGCACGCTGGCACCAGCTAACGCGGTGACGCCCGTCGGCGGCAGCCAGCCGCACACCAACTTCCAGCCCTATCTGTGTGTCAACTTTATCATTTCACTGTTCGGGCTTTTCCCCCGTCCATCCTAAGAAGGAGACCTAAATGGCTGATCCATTTGTCGCGGAAATTCGCATCTTCGGTTTTAACTTCGCACCTACCGGCTGGGCGCTGTGCAACGGGCAAATCCTGCCGATTAGCCAGAACACCGCGCTCTTCAGTCTTCTCGGCACAACCTACGGCGGTAATGGGCAGAGCACCTTTGCGCTGCCGGATATGCAGGGTAATGCGCCGATGCATCCGGGTCAGGGGCCGGGCCTGTCGCTGCATGACTTAGGTGAAATAGGTGGCTCGCAGTTCGTCACCTTGCTTGAGTCGGAAATGCCCGTCCACAATCACAACATCACGACGCACAACCTTGACGCTGGTGGTTTACAGAATCCTGCGCCGACCGTCATGCTGGCGAAATCGGCTCAGGGCAGCGCTTACCAGACCACCATCAACAGCGGTTTGTCGCTGATGGCTCCCCAAGCGCTAGCCCCTGCCGGGGGCAGCCTGCCGCACAACAACATGCAGCCGTACCTGACGCTGAATTTTTGCATTGCGATGCAGGGCGTCTTCCCACCACGCGGCTAAAAAGAGGGCGAGATGCGGTTTCGGACCACGTGGGCCAAAACCCCTCTCTTTTGCGCTTGAGCTAAAACGACT
>CAZEZJ010000362.1:0-5513 GCA_964516695.1 uncultured Blastocatellaceae bacterium | reverse complement strand
CAAAGACCAGATGTCCGTGCGATTATCCACTTCAAAGCCGCGCGCCTGCTCCGGCGACATATACTGCGCCGTGCCCATCACCGTGCCCGGGTTGGTATCCACGTTAACGATGGTCGGAGCTTGCGAATCAATGAGGGAAGCGGAGCGCGCGGTGAGCTTGGCGAGGCCGAAGTCTAAGACTTTGACGTAGCCGTCGGGCCGCACCATGATATTTTCCGGCTTGATGTCGCGATGAACAATGCCCGCTTCATGCGCGACCCTGAGCGCATCGGCCAATTGGATGCTGATGTCTAAGGCTTCGCGCAAGCGCAGGCGCTGCCGCTTCAAACGCTGCCTGAGCGTTTCGCCTTCGACAAACTCGGTCGCCATAAAATGCAGCGAGTCTTCCTGGCCGATTTCGTGAATGGTGATGATGTTCGGGTGGTTGAGGGCGGAGGCGGCGCACGCTTCCTGCTCGAAACGTCGGAGGCGGTCTTCGTCCTGCGTCAGTTTGGCCGACAGCAGCTTGAGCGCGACGGGCCGCTTCAAGCGCATGTCCTGCGCCAGATAGACCTCGCCCATTCCGCCCGCGCCGAGCGGCGAGCGCACTTCATAACGACCGAAACGTGTGCCCGTGGCGATTGACATTCGTCGGGACCAAAAACTCCTTCCGCAAGGATGAACGACAGTATAACAGCCAATGTTGCGGATGATTAAAGCCCGCCTGTCATCAGCGCTCGTCCGGCAACGTTTATCAAGCAAGCGATGATGTTATCCGCTTACGCTCGCTGAAATTTTTACGCTAATCTCGAAACGGATTCGAACACTTTGCCGAGCAGCAGGCTCTTTATTAGTGGATGGTTGAAAAATGACGAGCCGGAAGCAGGAGACATGGTGTGTGTTGCGGGCGCAGGCCGGAGAGCGGGCGGCGCTTGAGGAATTATTGCGCGCCGTTCAAGAGCCGCTCTTCCGCTATATCTTTCGCCTTGTCGGTGAGCGCACGATGGCTGAGGACGTGTTGCAGGAAGTCTTCATTCTCATCTACCGCAAGCTCGGTTGGCTCGCAGAGCCGGAACTGTTCCGCCCTTGGGCCTACAGGATTGCATCGCGTGAAGCGTTTAAGCGTTTGCGGCGCGAGCAGCGCTGGGGAGAGCAGGTCAGGGACGAAGCCGTTTTGGAAATGATACCCGCCGAAGCGCCGGAAGAAATTTACGCGCCGGAACTGATAGAGCACCTACCGCTCTTGATGGAGCGAGTTTCTCCCGCGAGCCGCGCCGTTCTGATACTGCACTACTTGGAAGAGTTGCCGTTAACGGAAGTGGCTGAAGTGCTCGGCATCGCCGTCGGAACTGCCAAGTCTCGGCTCGCTTACGGGCTGCAATGCCTGCGCCGCGCGATTAAAGAGCACAGCGCTTTGAGCGACGAACGACAGCAACCGGAATCATCCAACTGAACAGGAGGAAACTATGTCTGAGAAGATGAAACAGAGAAGCGCGGCCCACACGGACGACGGCCAGAGCGTGTTGAAGAAAGCCATCATCGCTTTCGCGATTATCGAAGCGCTCGTCTTGATTCCCGTCGTGCTGTACATGATTTTTCGCTAAGCTTCGGCCAGGCTGGCCGCAGCAGCATTCCTTTTAACCAGCAACTATCGAACGGAGGTTTTTATGTCAGACGTTAACCAGGTCAACGAAGTTCATCGCACGGCGCTCGACCGCATTGACCGCACGGAGCGCCATTACAAGCTGGCCTTTACGGGAGCGGCCATCATCGAGGCGGGCTTCATCGCCGGGTTCCTGCTGCTGGCGGATTTTTCTAATCGCACGCACACGCTCCTTTTAATCACGACCATTGCCGTCTATTCGATTCTGGCCTTCGGGCTGGTCGCTCTCGGCACTCACGTCAATCGCAACACCCTGCGCATTTTGAAAGCGATTGAGTTACTGGCGACCGCCGGCAAGCGTTGACGCCGAAGGAATAGACTTGCAATGGCGCGAGCGTTGGAGTAAGACACAACGCGGCGCGAGGTTCGCGCCAGCGCAGTAGTCATAGCTCCAACGCTCGCGAAAGGAGAAACGATTGTGTGGTACATCAGTTTTCAGGGTGAGGGTGATGGCGGCGAGAATAATATTCACGTCTATCACAACACTGGGAAGAAGCATACGCATTCGAAGCTGCTGCCGGAAGGCGGCGCGAATCCGAAGCTGCTTGAGTTGCGCGGCTTCGCCGTCAACGGCCAACTGCTTTACGTCGTCAACGCCAACAAAGACTTGAGCCAAATTCTAGTCTATCAAGCGGGGAAGGACGGCAGCTACAGCTTCAAAGAAATTTTCGCTTCCAAAGATACCGTCAACTCCATCTTGCACCCCTACGACCTGACCTTTGACACGACGGGCAACTGCTACGTCTCCAGCCAGGACACCAATCTTGTCACGGGCCTCAAGGGAAAGGATGCGCCGCTGGCGGTTGCCTCCGACCTGCAAGCGAAGTTTCCGTCGCCGCAGAATCAATTTCTGGCCGGAACAATCGTCGCCTCCTCGAAGGGCGCGCTGCCGCATGTCGCGCAGCCCGCTCCGCCCGACGTGCCCGCGCCGCAAGGATTGACCGTCAGCTTCACAGATGACACCAACACGAAGGTCGCCAACTCTGTGCGCGGCGTGCTGTTTCACGCGGGCTACCTCTACGTGGCCGACGAGCCTGCCAACGTCGTCAAGGTTTACGACGCCGCGACGGGCAGCTTCAGCGGCGAGATTGCCGGAGACAATCTGGGCGCACCCGTACAACTTCTGCTCAACGAGCAGACGAATTACCTCTACATCGGTAGCACGAGCAACGCCAGCGTTGTTCGCTACGACCTATCGGGCGGAGCGCCCACGGGAACCGTCCAGCCCGAGACGTTCATTGACTCTGAAGTGAAACACATTTCCGGCATGGCCTTCGACGCCGACGGCAATTTCTACGCCGCCGAAAGAAAGAAAAAGACGCTGAAGAGGTTTGACCCCGACGGCTCCAATTCATCCGCCTTCATAGACAATCTGCCCGACGAGCCGGAGTTTATTCTCTACGTCCCGAAAGACGACAATTGAGCGGCGCGTGAGAGACCGAAAGGCGACAAAGCATAACCAATTACAGCCTTGAATAATTCACTTACTTGACCGCCGAAGCCGCGTTCGCGAGCACGGCGGTGTCTAGCAAGTAGGCCGTCTGGTTGGAGGTTAAGACGAATAGTTGCCGCCCGTCGCGGCTAAAGCGAACGAGGGCGACGGGGCTGGAGAAGATAAACTCGTCGCGCTTCTCCATGGTGTTCAAGTCGTAGACGGCCAGCTTCCCGCTTTCGTTCTCGACGCAGAGCAGGTTGCCCGCCGGAGCGACGGTTGCGTAGCCGCCGAAGACCCTGCCCTTCAGCTCGCCTGTCTTGAGCGAATAGACGAGCACGCGATTCTGCGTATCCGCGACGATGACCCAATCGCTCGCCGCAAACACGTTGGAGAGACGAAAGGAACCCTTGCCGGTTTCAATCAGCAGCTTGCCAAGCTCCTTGCCGCTGCGCGCATCCAGGACTTGCACAAAATAGTCGCCCTCCTTCTCCTTCATCGCCGCGAGTTGCTGGTTGAGTCTGGCATCTTCCTTGATGGCCGATTTGGCGGCGCTGTCGGTCACGTCCCAGACGAGCGACAAGGTTCCTTGCTGCGGCGCGACCCAGATGCGCGGCGGCTCCTTCGGATAGGCTTTGGACCACAGCACGGACATGTTTCGCACGTCGAGTATTTCCAGCACCGCGTCCTTGTCATCTGCTACGGGCGCGCCCTCTTTAACCTTGTCTTGCGGCGACCTGGTGACTACGACAAACGGCCCGGCCTGGATTGTGCTGTCAATCTCTATCGTCTGGCCCGGAACGACCTCTCCATTGGTCAGATTAAACTTCGCGACGTTTCTCTCGGCGGTCTCGTACTTCGGAAAGTCGCCGTAGAAGAAGCCGTCCTCGCTCAAGTAGCCGCCGCGAAAACCGCGCAGGTAAAGGACAGACTCGTTCTTACTCAGATTCCAGACGCCGCCGCGCGAGCGGCCTGAGAGCGCCAGCCATTTCATGTCCGGCGACATCTCCGCGACGTGCAAGCGCCCGAGCGAAAAGTTCGAGAGCAGAGCGGTCGCCAAAAGCTCTGTCTTCTCCACCTTATAGAGACCGATTTCGCCGTTGCGCATTTCGGCCACCATCAGGTCATCGTAGATGTCCAGCGCCGGACGCTTGTTCGATTTGAAGATGACTTTAGTGTTTAAGTCCATCACGCCGAGCGGGTAATTCCTGACGGGACGAATGAGCAGGTAGTTGCCGCGCGTCGGGGCATCAAGCTCGCCCGTCATGGCGAATTCGGAGAGCAGCTTGCCGCTCGGAAACTCGACCAGCGCTGACTTCTTATAGTCACTGCCGTTGACGCCGGCCAGGCGGTCGCTGCCGATAAACGTGAAACCGCCCGCGATGAGCTTCTTCAACAAATCTGGGAGCGAAATCTTGCTGAGCGTGGTGAGGTCAAAGGCTTCGCCGTTCTGCGAGCCGCGCGAGCGGCCAAGATAGCCGGCGGCGAAGTAGCGCCCGTCGGGCGAAAAATTCATGTTAATCCATTTCAACCCGGCGTCGCCGTCCTCGCTTCTGCGATGGGCGAGCTTTCCGATAAGCGCCAGCAGTTGATAAAAGTTAGGCTCGAAAAATCCCTTCTTCTGCAACACGGATTGTCCCGAAGACACGTCGAGCAGGTTCAAAGAGAAATCGGGCGCGAGGCAAGCCAGATACCTGCCGTCGGGCGAGAGCGCGGTTTGCAGGCAGCCCTTGCGAATCACAACCTCTTTCACGCTCATCATCTTTTGCCCGGCCATACTCCAACGCTCGACGCGCAGATTGTCCGTATAGAAGATGATGTTTTGTGAATCGGGAGTGAAGCTGGCGAAATTGGCGTCGGGCGCTTCGATGCGAAAGAGCGGCGCGAATGGCTCGCGCGTGAGGACGTTGATGCCGGAATCATCCTGGGCCAGAACGTATTTGCCGTCAGGACTGAAACGCAGGTGCGTGATGTCGCTGCGCAGAGGGGGCGAGAGTTGTTGCTTGGACAAAACTCCGTGCAGAGCTTCGCGGCGTCCCAGTCCCGTATAACTGATGACGGACGACTGCCATTGCTTGAACTCTTCACTCTGCGCGGCGGTGCGCGTCTTCACGCAACTGGCGGGCAAGGCGGCGAGCGATTTCAGCATCTCTCGCAGGCGTCTCTCTTCGGGGCGCGTCGTGCCGAAGAGGTCGGAGAAAAAGCCTCCGGTCTTCCCCTTTGTTTCGGTCATGCGGTCCCAGAAACGAGCTAGGGCCGAAGGGTCGTAGCCCGCGCTGACGAGCGCGTAAAAGCCTGCTTGGTCGGCCACCATCTGCCCCTTCTCGCGGTCGCGGGGCTTGAAGGCTCCGGGCTTGCGCCGGAAGTTTTCCAGCAGTTGATTGTACTTCTCAAAGATGTCGCGCCGGTCCGTGACCTGCGTGACGCCGAGCACTTCAC
>CAZEZJ010000361.1:1698-5515 GCA_964516695.1 uncultured Blastocatellaceae bacterium | reverse complement strand
AGCCAACGGAAGCGCAGCAAGCTCAAATTAACCCGCTTGCCCGGAAGCGAGGCCCCGCCGCCGCAGTCAGTTTCAGGGAGCATTTTGAACGCACCGGAGAGCAGTTCAGGCACGACCAGCGCCATTGAAATCATCGCCGTGCTGGGCGCAGGCACAATGGGCCACGGCATCGCGCAGTCAGCCGCACAGGCAGGCTACCTCGTCATTCTCCGCGACATTGACCAAGCGCGGCTGGCGCAAGGTGTCCAAGCCATTGACCGCAATCTGACCACAGGCATCCAGCGCGGCAAGGTCACGGAAGAAGAACGCGACCGCGCGCTGCAACGCATTCGCGGCACCGTTCACCTCTCGGAGACGAGCGAGGCCGACCTCTTCATCGAAGCGGCGCCGGAAGTCTTGGAGATGAAGCAGAACATCCTGCGCGATGTCGAGAGCCACGCTCGCAAACCTTTCATCTTTGCGAGCAATACTTCTTCGCTCTCAATCACGGAGATTGCCAGCGCCGCCCGCAGACCTCAAGCCGTTATCGGAATGCATTTTTTTAATCCGGTGCACATCATGCGGCTGCTGGAAATAGTGGTCGGACGCGAGACGAGCGCGGAAGTGGTTGAGGCCGCACGCGAGGTCGGGCGGAGGATGAAAAAAGAGCCGATTACGGTGCGCGACGTGCCGGGTTTTGCTTCGAGCCGGCTGGGCGTGGCGCTCGGCCTCGAAGCGATGCGAATGCTGGAACAATCGGTCGCCAGCGCCAGCGACATAGATAAGGCGATGGAACTCGGCTATAACCATCCGATGGGGCCTCTGCGCCTGACGGACTTGGTGGGCCTTGACGTGCGCCTGCACATCGCGGAGTATCTGCACGCGGCGCTCAAATCGGAGACCTTTCGCCCGCCCGAAATCCTGCGACGCATGGTGGCCGCAGGCAAGCTCGGCAAAAAGAGCGGCGAAGGCTTTTATCAATGGAACGAAACACAGTAAGCGGTCGGCAGTAAGCCGTCAAAATTATCGACTGTTCACTGCCTATCGCCTACTGCCTACTACTTATGACGACGCCCTACAACGAAGAGAAACGCTTTGCGTTGCGCATGGCGCTGCGCCTGCCCATCGTTGTGTCCGGGCGCGCTGAAGACGGTGCGGCGTGGAGCGAGCCGACGGAAACCGACGACATCTCGACCTCCGGCGCGCTGTTTCATCTCAATCAAAAAGTGAATCGCGGCGAGCGTCTCTACTTGCGCGCGCACAGGCCCGACGGCGCACCCATCGAAGTCACGGCGATGGTGATACGCGTTGCGCCCGCCATCTACGGCACGGCGCGCGTCGGCGTCCAAATCAGCGAACCCACTGAAAACTGGCTGCGCCTCTTCGTCTCATGGGTCGCAGACGAACAACCGGCCACATCGGATAACGAGCAACAATAATTCAAGTGATGAGTGATAAGTGAGAGGTGATAAGAGAAAACGTCTTTCTGTTACTTATCACCTCTCACTTATCACTCATCACTGTCTTCGGAGTAAACATGTCGCAATCTTACGAAACGTTATTAGTTGAGCGGCGCGAGCGCGTCGCTATTATCACCATCAATCGTCCAGAGAAGAGAAACGCGCTGAACATTCAGACGCGGTCTGAGGGCGCGCTCGTGTTGGAAGAGTTGCGTGATGACGAGTCTGTGGGCGTCGTCGTCATTACGGGCGCGGGCGACAAGGCTTTCATCGCGGGCGCGGACATCGCAGAGTTTGCCGGGCGCACGGCGCTCACACAGCGCGACGTGATGACGGGCCGCTCGCTCTTTACCGCGATTGATACCTTCCCGAAACCCGTCATCGCTATGATTAACGGTTATTGCCTGGGCGGCGGCTGCGAATTAGCGCTGGCCTGCGACATACGCATCGCCAGCGAGACGGCCTCCTTCGGCCAGCCGGAAATCAACCTCGGCATCATTCCCGGCGGCGGCGGCACACAACGCCTGACACGTCTGATTGGCGAAGGCAAAGCCATGGAGTTGATTCTCACCGGCGACATCATTGACGCGAAGACGGCTTTCACGCTCGGCCTCGTCAACCTGGTCGTCCCTGCCGCAGACCTCGCGGCGAAGACGTTGGAGATTGCCAACCGCATTAGCGAGAAGAGTCCCATTGCGCTACGGATGGCAAAGGAAGCCGTCAAAATAGCTTCACGCTCAACTTTGGACGAAGGCTTGCGCCGCGAAGTTGACCTCTTCGCGCTCTGCTTTTCGAGCGAAGACAAAGACGAAGGCGTCAAGGCGTTTCTCGAAAAACGCAAGCCCTCGTTCAAAGGAAAGTAGAACTCTTTGCGAATTTCTGATTGGTTAAGGACGACAGTTTTTTCGAACGAAATTCTTTAGCCCGCTTTCAATCAAAAATCGCAAATCCAAAACCTTTATGCGTCTCATCGCGCTCATCGTCGGCCTTGCGATTGCGACCACAGGCGGCATCATCGCCTACCGCGCCTTCTTTCTCGAACCGCAGACGACCATCGTCATCACCGAGACAAACGTGCGCCAACTGCCCAACACCTTACGCATCGCGGGCGGCCTCATCATGCTGCTTGCCGGTGCGTGCTTAGCCTTCTTCGCCGCGCGGCGTAAACCCATGTGAGTGCTGCTTGACGCCCCTTCGCGCGCTAAGTTACTCTGTTGGCTTCGTCACTACGCGCGCGACGAAGCCAACACCACAAGGGGCCGTAGCTCAGCTGGGAGAGCGCATGACTGGCAGTCATGAGGTCAGGGGTTCGATCCCCCTCGGCTCCATCAATAGGTTCAATAGTTAGGGGCAACCATATAGTTGCCCCTAGTTGTTTTGTGTGCCCATAGTGTGCCGATTTACAAACCGTCATTTGAATAAATAAAGACGGGGAATCATAAGTTCGACTGTTCCGCTCTAACCTTAGCAGCCGTCAAGAGGAATGATTATGCTTAACCAGCTCGTAAAGATTTTCTCCTGCCTTCTGATAGTTTTCTGTAGCGCGCTCAACTATCAGGCCCAGCAAACAACAACCGCAACATTGAGAGGGATAGTTAAAGACCCGAATGGAGCGGCGATTCGGAGCGCAACTGTGAGAGCCACCCAAATCGCTACCGGCACGGCGCGCGAGACGCTGACAAATGATGAGGGCGCTTATGTGCTGACGAATCTTCTGCCGGGTGAGTATGAGGTCAGGGTCGAGGCCAGAGGGTTCGCAACCAAAGCCTCAAAGATTCCAATCGTGCTACAGGTCGGGCAGAACGTAACAATGGACGTACCGCTCGAAATAGACGTGCGCGAATCGGTAACGGTTGACCTGCTCGGAGAGACGCCGTTAACTGACACTCTCTCCTCGAAAGTTGACCGTGTGGTTGATGAACGCGAGATAGAGAATTTGCCTTTGAACGGGCGTAACTTTCTCGAACTCGCGCTGCTCACCCCGGGCAACTCCCCTGCGCCAAATTTCGACCCGACCAAGACAAACACCATTCTCATCTCTTCGGCCGGACAGCTTGGTCGCGGCGGAAGCGTGACAATAGACGGAGCGGATACTAACGACGACGTAGTTGGAGGGTCAATCCAGAACATCTCGCAGGACGCTGTGCAGGAGTTTCAGATTGCTACCAACCGCTTCGACGCGCGTCTTGGCCGCTCCGGCTCATCAGTTATTAATATTGTGACGAAAGCGGGAACGAATGAGTTTCACGGCTCGGCTTCCGTCTACTTTCGCGATCACAAGCTGCAAGGGCTGCCCGCGACTTTCGACCGCACCATCACACAAGAGCCGCCCTTTGACCGGCAGCAGTATTCCTTCACGCTCGGCGGCCCCATCAAAA
>CAZEZJ010000361.1:0-1688 GCA_964516695.1 uncultured Blastocatellaceae bacterium | reverse complement strand
GGGACAAGGCATTCTTCTTCGGCTCGCTCGAATACCGTAATCAGGATGGAGCCGTGCTCGTTGGCACGCGCGACCTCGCGACGCGCTCCATCAGGCGCGGCTTTGCGGACGCGCCGCTCAACGACCTGCTCTCCACCGAGAGGCTTGATTGGCAAGCGACCAATAATGACCATCTCACCTTGCGCTATTCGCTCCAACGCGAAGACGACGTGGCGGCCAGCACGCTCATTCGCTCCATCGGCTCGGCCTCGCAACGACAGGCGGCTCGCAACAACACACACTCGTTTCTCGCCAACTATTCGCGCGTGCTCACGCCGCTCGACGTGAACAGCTTTAACTTCAGCTACAGCATGTTCATCAACCAAACCGTGCCGGTCACGGCAGCGCCGCAGTTGACATTCCCCAGCCTTCAGGACGGCGCTTCGTTTCGCGTGCCGCAGCAGACGCGCCAGAAGCGTTTTCAGTTCAGCGATACGCTGACGATGGTGCGCGGCAATCACACGCTTAACGTCGGCGGAGAAATTCAACGCGTTCTCTCAGACTTCAATCTCGGCGTCTTCCAGCAGGGACGCATCGAACTGATTGAAGACTTCCCGGACTTCGACCGCAACGGTGATGGAAGCGTTGACGATAACGACCTCCTGTTCGCCGTCACCCTGCGCAGCGCCTTCCCCGATAGGCCGCTCATTATCCCCGACGCCAACAGCAATTACTTCGCGGCCTTCGTGCAGGATGATTGGCGCGTGAGCCGACGGCTGACGCTCAACCTCGGCCTGCGCTATGAACTCGATACGGATGTGAAGAACGTCAGCCGCGTTGACGAAATCAATCCGCTCGTCCAACCCTTTCTGCGAGGCGAGCGCACGCGCGATAAAAACAACTTCGCGCCGCGCGTCGGTTTCAACTGGGCCACACGGGACGGGCGCACGAGCATTCGCGGCGGCTATGGCATCTACTACGACCGCGTCACGCTTGAGATACAGTCTCTCGAACGCGGCCTCGACGGGCGTGCGCTGCCCATTGAAGTGCGTGCCGGAAACGTCCTTTTCATTCCGCCGCCGTGCCTCTTCAATCCGGCGTGCGGGCAGTTTCCGCCCGGCGCTCCGACGCTCAGTAACCCGTTCACAGGCTTCGTGCTGCCCGGCGCGGGAGCAGGCGGTATCAACATCATTGATAGTCGCCTGCAAAATCCGATGGTGCAGCAAACCAACATCGGCATCCAACACGAGTTTGCACGCGACTACGTCGTGCGCGCAGACTATCTGCACAACTTCGGCACGCACTTCATCATCGGGCGCACCGTCGGACAAGTCTTCAACCCCGTTGTCGGTGGCCCAGACCTTGTGAAGAATCTTGAATCGAGTGTGAAAACAAAATATGACGGGTTGCTCCTGAGCGTCGAGAAGCGCTACGCGCGGCGCTTCCAGTTTCGCGCTTCCTACACGCTTTCGAAGGCTTTCAATTACGCGAACGACGACCAGATTCCCTTTTCAAACGGCCCCGTCAATTCCAACAACCTGCAACTCGAATACGGCCCGACGCCAAACGACCAGCGCCACCGCTTCACCTTCACGGGCGTCTTGGATGCACCCTTCGGCTTCCGCCTCGCGCCAATCCTCACCATTGCTTCCGGCGTCCCGATGGATATTCTTTTGCCCGACGGCAGCTCTCGCATTCCCGCCTTGCAG
>CAZEZJ010000360.1:0-5517 GCA_964516695.1 uncultured Blastocatellaceae bacterium | reverse complement strand
CGCCCAGATGCTCGACGCCGGATTTGATGTTTAGTTGGCCGAGCGCGTCGCAGATGGCGCTGTTGTTCAAATAGCCGGGCACTTCGTCTTTGAAATCACGCATCAGGTTGTGCTCGTTGCGTTCCTGCCAGACGGTCGGCTCGTGGAAGAGAATGGACCAATCGTTGGCCCAAGAGATGCGCTGCGCGATGAAGCTGCGCCAGATGTCAGTCATGCGAAAGGAACAATGGGCGGGAAGATAAAGCAGCGGGAAGGCTTCGCGCCACCACGTCGTGTTTTGGCTATTGAACGGACACCATGAGCCGCTTGCCAGCGCGACGCGGCGGTCCCGCCTGAAGTTTTGCGGCAACGGCAACACGAGACGATAAATCGCATCCACGTCAGGATTCTCATTCGCCAGTCCTTGTTGAATCGGGCAATCAACTTCCGCCTGCGCGAGAGTTGCGAAAGAGGGAAGCGCAGCTTGGATGTGTTCGAGGGGCAGCCCGCGCGGCCAGATGTTCGCGTCCGTGAAGTAGCGATAGACGTTGACCCAGCCCGCGCCGCTCAAGACAGATGCAGGTGGCCTTCGCTCGCGCTCGCGCCAAAACTCTTTTTCGGGAAAGTTGTCATCATCGGTTTCCACCATCATCGAAGCGCCGTCTTTGATGGCGACCAAGTAGCCGATGTTTTTGCGCGCGTAATGGCGCGTCGGACACTTGCGGGCAAACTCAAACTCAAGCTCTCGCTGCTTTGCGAGGCTATAGAAACGGCAACCTTCGAGTTGAAAATCGGCGGGGCTGCGCTCGTCGCCAATGACGATAAACTGGAACTGGTGTTCGCGGCAGCCATGCGCTAGCGCCTGCAACACGGCGTTGGGCGCGGCAATCGAAGTGACGATGAGGGCGGTTGTTTCCGGCATTGAATTTTTATCTGGATGATGAAGCCCGGAGCTTTCGCTGCATCCGTTTTGTCTTCTTAGTTGGCTCTCAGAGTTGGCCCTGGCGACGCAGGCGAAACAAGCGCCAGAGATTGCTGAAGGAATCTTTCAGCGCTTTGTTGTTGACATCGTGGCTGGCGGCGCGATATTGAATCGGCACTTCCGTGATGTGCAAATTGCGGCAATAGGTTTTAATCTCCGTTTGAAAAAACGGCCCGCGCGATTTGATGCCGCGCTCCATGACGGCAGCGAGCGTGGGGCGCGTGAACATCTCGAAGCCGCTCGTCATGTCTTTGAGCTTTGTGCCGAGCAGCAAATTCGCCAGTATCGTCCCGCCGCGGCTGATAACCTTTCGCTTAAACGAGCTATCGGAGATGTTTCCGCCCGCGCAGAAGCGGCTGCCGAAAACGCAGTCGTAGCCTTCGCGCATCTTGTCGAAAAATTGCGGGATGTCTTCCGGCTGATGGCTGAAGCCCGCATCAATTTCCAGCACCCAATCGCATCCGGCGCTGAGCGCCTCGCGATAGCCGCGCACGTAGGCATCAACGACGCCCTTGTTCTCCGGTGCCCAGACGACGCGCAGTTGCGGCTCTCTCTCCGCGTGCTCTTCCAAGAGTTCGCGCGTTTTGTCCTTGCACGCGCGGTCGAGAATCGCAAAGAAGGTTACTGACTCGAAATTCTTTGAACGGCATTGCTCCAACACGGCGTTGACGAAAGGGAGGGCAGTTTGCTCTTCGCTCGCCATCGGGCAGACGATGCCTAAGTTGATTTCCGAAAATTGCAGGCCGTTGCCATTGTGCTTCGTGTCGCTCATGCCGTGACAAATAATCAGGTAAAGATTTCGATATTGCAAACGGCCACGGAGAGCTGGCGGTCGTCCGTGCTCTCTCGGTCATGGAGGCTCGGCTGCCACACGCGGTTGGCGCGAAGCTCAAACTCGAACGGCTCATCCGTTACACGCCTGAGGCGCGCGGCAATCTCGCGAACGTCAACTTCAATTTCAACCCAGCCGTAAAGGGAGAGCGAAAACGCGCCCGCCTGAATGCCGTTCAGAAAAAAGGTCAGGCCGAGCGGCTGCGTTTCAATTTCCGGCAAGTGCGTTTGCAGTTGCAGTCTAACGAGCGAAAGCGAAGCGGCCTCAAAACGCACCGCCGCACGCTCCGCCATCCAGCGCGCGATGGGAGGGAAACACTCCGCTTCATACCAGCCGCCATCGAAAGCAGCTTGCGGCGAAAGGTCTAAACAAACGGGGGCGTGCGATTGAGGCGCGTTTGATAACGACAGTAAATCAGTGTGGTCGCGATGCTCGTTGTAAAAACTCCCTAAGGGTACGTTGGCGGCCTTCAGCAGTAGATACTCGCTTGGCGGCATCCTGATTCCGGCGGCGCTGATTTTGTCGAAGACGTAGCCCATCGCCATGTTAAAGGCCCTGCGCTCTTTGAAAGACATCTGGCGCAGATAGCTCAGAAAATCCGGCTCGCAATAGGGCCTACCGTAATCATCCGATTGCTTGATGAATTCCTCGTAGCTCTGGCAGATGGCAAAGCGCGGGTCAGTTTGCACATGATGGAAGAAACGCATGAAACGCGTCGCATTCTCCCATTCGTCTTCCATCCCGACGTGGCCGTCTATTTGAACATAACGGCGCAGCTCTTCCTCCGTCATCTCGTCGTAATCCTTGCGACGTTCGCGGTCGAGACATTCGATGCCGTGCATGGTGACGCCGTCTGGGCCGAGCACGCGCGCAATCTCGCCCAGCACAGCATCCTTCTCTTCAAAGGCGACATGGCCGAGCACGTCTAGGCTGACGACGTAATCAAAGCTGTGGTCAGCGAAAGGCAGCGCCGTGAGTGCGGCAACGAAGCTGGCATCGTAGCCGTTGTGGCGCGCGCGCGCGGCGCATTGTGCCGAAATATCAACGCCTATGAGCGTCACATTTTTGCGTTTGAGCAAAGCGAGCACGCCCTCGCCGCAGCCGAGGTCGAGCACAGATGAATTGGGACGCACGTTGTCATAGACCCACATTGTGCGCGCCCAGCGGATGTCGAAGCGATTGACGGCGTCGAAATAGCGCGCATCGAGAATTTGCTCGGAGACGTGACGCGTGCGATAAAACTCGGCCACGTCGCGTATGCCAGCGCGCTCGTACAGATTGTCCTTTTGTTTATCAACCACTGCGCAGGCTCAATTCCTCATCCGCGTTATCTTGTAAATCACCGGCATGATTCAGGCGACGCATCGTCGCGCTGGCGTTCAGGTTGGCAAGCCCTTCGATTTGCGTCGAGGCCACGACGCGAAAGAACAGCACGCCGTCGAGCCAATCGTAACTGATGCCGTCGGCGCTGTGCACCGCAAACGAGATGTTGTAAAGGTCTGTGCCGAGCCAGCAGTCGAAGGCAAACGAGACTTCGATAATCTCGCCGCGCCGCACGCGTTCCGAACGCAAGCCACGCTGTTCCGTGTTGGCGCCGTAGGCATGAATGCCGAGGCGATTGCGAATCAGAAAACCGAAGACAGGCTCTTCAACATCTCTATGAAAGAGCACGCGCATCCGCGCCAGAAGCGCATCGCCGGTTTCGACGAGTTCGGCGCTGCGGCGTGACGTATCAAGCAGTTCGGCGCTCAAGACTTCCGCGCTTTTGTCTCCATGACGATAAGAATAGCGGAGCGCGGCGCTACGTCGTTTTAACTCGTCTGCTTCATCAACGGACTCGTTGGCAGTAGGCCCAACGCCTTCCGCCTTTGTCGCGGGCGGTTGCTGAGCGTCAAACGCCTCTTCGCGTTCCATAATCAACTTCTGATAACGATTGAGCACGTCCGAGGGCTTGCCGTCAGCTTCCATGCGCCCGTTATTGAGCAGCAGAGCGCGCGAGCAGAGCGCCTTCAGGGCAAACGTATCATGCGAGACGAAGAGAATCGTCTTGCCCGATTCCTGCATCTCCTTGATGCGGCGCAGGCAGCGATGCTGGAAAACCGCATCGCCCACGGAGAGCGCCTCGTCAATGATGAGAATTTGCGGGTCTGTGCTGATGGCCGTCGCGAAAGCGAGGCGGACGTACATGCCGCTCGAATAGGTTTTGACCGGTTGATGTAGAAACGCGCCGATTTCAGCAAAGCGCTCGATTTCAGGCAAGAGCCGGGTGGTCTCGGCGCGCGTGAAGCCCATCAGCGCCGCGCTCATGTAGACATTTTCAAGACCTGTGAATTCGAGATTGAAGCCCGCGCCTAGTTCGAGCAAGGCGGCAATGCTGCCCGTATGAGAAACGCTGCCGTGGGTTGGCTCAAGCGTGCCCGTGATGATTTGCAGCAGGGTTGATTTTCCGCTGCCGTTGGGACCGACTATTCCCGTCGTTGTGCCAGCTTCAATCTCAAAACCGACATCCTTGAGCGCCCAGAATTCACGATGACATTTCCAGCGCCCGCGTGAGAGAGACTCCTTCAAGCGGTCGCCTGGATGGTCGTAAATACGATACTGTTTGGAAACGCCCTCGACGCGCAGCGCAACACTCATGGTCTATGATTCTATAGAAGCCGCCAGCAGTCAGCAATCAGCCATCAGCCCGCAACGTTTTCCCTTGAAAGCTGACGGCTGATGGCCGATAGCTTACAATGCACGGCATGATTTCCGCTCAGACAGCACGGCGCGCCGTGTGGCGGCCTCTTTGGGAGTTGCCGCAGCGCTTCGATTTAATTCTTTCGCTGGCACGACGCGAACTGGCGGCGCGTTACAAGGGTTCTATTCTCGGCATCATCTGGGCCGTGCTGACGCCCATCGTGATGATAGCGATTTTTACGTTTATCTTCGCCGGAATCTTCGGGGCGCGATTCGACACCAACGGAACGGCTTGGGACTACGCGCTTTATCTTTTCTGTGGGCTGCTGCCGTGGACGGCCTTTCAGGAGGCCGTGCAATTGTCATCAACGACGATTGTGTCACACTCGAACCTCGTTAAGCGCGTGGTCTTTCCGCTGGAAACCCTGCCCGTCGCGCAGGTGCTCTCGTCGCTGGCTAATCAACTGTTCGGCACGCTTGCCCTCATCGTCGCGGCCATCATCATTCGTCGAGAGTTTCACGCGACGCTGCTCTGGCTGCCCCTTCTCGTCGTCCCGCAACTCGTCGCCACGCTCGGCGCGGCTTGGTTCATAGCCTCTCTCGGCGTCTTCCTGCGAGACATCGTGCAGGGCATCACACTCGTTCTGATGGCTTGGATGTACCTGACGCCGATTATCTACCCTGAAGCAATCGTGCCCGAGAAGTTTCAAGCCTTCATCAACGCCAACCCTTTCACGCCGCTCGTCAGAAGCTATCGCCGCATCATCCTCGAAGGCACAAGCCCAGACTGGTACGGCCTCGCCTATTTCATCATCTTCGCCCTCCTCGCCTTCATCTTCGGCTACTGGTGGTTTGCCAGAACACGCAAGAACTTCGCGGATGTGATTTGAGCAAGCAGGCAGTAAGCAGCAAAGGAAGAGGAACGAGAATTGGAGAACAACTTTTCACTGTCTACTACTCACTGTCTACTGCTCACTATCCACTGCCGACTGCTTACTAACTACCAGCACCGTCCCCATCAGCCACCAGAAGACGAGGGCGACTT
>CAZEZJ010000359.1:0-5533 GCA_964516695.1 uncultured Blastocatellaceae bacterium | reverse complement strand
TGATTCGCGTGCGCGACGGCGCGCCGCTCTGGGCCGCGAAGTTTGACGAGAAGTTTACGGACATCTTCACGGTCGAAGATTCCGTCTCGGGGCAGGTCGCGCAGGCTTTGATGCCGAAACTCAGCGGCGAAGAGCAGGAGCTACTGAGCCGCCGCGAGACCGAAAACGCCCAGGCCTATCAAGCCTATCTCAAGGGCCGTTACTACTGGAACACCTACACCGAAGAGGGATTGGCCCAGGCCATCTTCCACTTCATGGAGGCCATTGAGGAAGACCCGGAATATGCGCAAGCCTATGCGGGCGTTGCAGACTACTACAACTTCCTCGGCGTCTGGGGCGTGCTGCCGCCGAAGGAATCCTTTGCCGCCGCGAAGAATGCCGCCGCCAAAGCCCTTGAGATAGACGACACGCTTGCTGAAGCGCACACGTCGCTGGCCTTCGCGCTGCTCGCCTACGATTGGGATTGGGAGAGCGCCGAGAGAGAGTTTAAGCACGCCATCGAACTCAACCCCAGTTATGCGACGGCGCATCAATGGTACGCTTATTTGACCAGCGCTCAAGGTCGCCACGCCGATGCGATTACGGAAATCGAGTTTGCCCAAAAGCTAGACCCGCTCTCGCCCGTGATTGCGACCTCGGCCAGCCTCGTCTTCTATAACGCGCGCCAGTATGACCGCAGCATCGAAGAGTTAGAGAAGGCGCAGGAGATAGACTCACGCTATTTCGCCATCCAGCATGGCTTCGCCTTTGGCTACGCGCAAAAGCGCCGCTACGAAGAGGCTCTCGCCGCGGCGCGCCGAGCGGTCGCTTTATCGGGCGGCAATCCGATGGGACTGTGGACGCTCGGCTACGTGCTGGCCGTCGCCGGACGCAAAGAAGAGGCGCGCGAAATCCTGCGCGAGATGGAAGAACTGCGCCACAAGCGCTACGTCTCGTCTTACTACATAGCGATGATTCACGCCGGGCTGGGCGACCAAGACGAAGCCTTCAACTGGCTTGAAAAAGCTTATGAAGACCGCGATTGGTGGCTGCTCTGGCTGCGCGTCGAGCCGTTTCTGGATGAACTGCGCTCAGACCCGCGCTTCCAAAATCTGCTGCGTCGCGTCGAACACGACGAGGCGGAGACGGCCAAAATCGCCGTCCACCAAACGAGCAGCGATAAGCAGTCGCCTCATATCACGCAAGCGGATGCCAGCAACGGTTTCGCGTGGCGTCCATCGCGCGCGCTGCTCGTCGGGGCGAGTCTGGCGCTTGTCATGGTGGTTGGCCTGACAGTGTTCTTCCTGATTCGTTCCGCTAAATCTAGAACGCGCGGAAGCGCGCGCCTGACCGCGCACCAGTTGGCTGATTTACAGCCGCGTTGGTCGCCCGACATGAGCCGGATTGCCTTTGCCAGCGCGCGCGACGGCAAGCTGGAAATCTACACGATGGACAGCGAGGGCAACGACCTACAGCGTTTGACCAACAACTCGGTTGACGATTTCGTGCCCGCTTGGTCGCCCGACGGCAAGCGCATTGCCTTCACCAGCAAGCGCGACGGCAACGACGAAATTTATGTGATGAACGCTGACGGCAGCCGGCAAGAGAATCTGACGAAGAATCAGGCAGCCGATAGCCGCCCCTCTTGGTCGCCCGATGGCCGCAAGCTCGTCTTCACGAGCAATCGCGGAGAGGATGCCAACAATTTCGACCTCTACGCGATAGACGCTGACGGCGGCAATCCCGTTCGGCTGACCAATGACCCGGGCTTCGACAGCGACCCGGCGTGGTCGCCCGATGGAAGGCAGATAGCGTTTGCCAGCAATCGCACCGGCAACTTTGAGGTCTACGTGATGAACGCCGACGGTCAAGGGCAGACCAACATTTCTCATAATTCGTCGTTCAACGGAAAGCCCGCTTGGTCGCCTGACGGCAAGCAGCTTGTTTTCACCAGCAATCGCACCACCAAGTTTGAAATCTACGTGATGAACGCCGATGGAAGCAACCAGCGGCAGTTGACCAATACGTCCGTGACGAACGATGAACCCGCTTGGTCGCACGACGGGCAGGAAATCGTCTATCAAAGCGAGCGCGAGGGCAACAACGACATCTATGTGATGAACGCACAGACGGGCGAAACGCTGCCCGGCGCGGGGTCGAAGGTGGGCGCTCGCTCCATCGCCGTGCTTCCCTTCCGCACGGTGGGCGCGGAGGGCGATAAGCAGTTTCTAGGCCCCGGCCTAGCCGATTTATTGACGGCCAAGCTGACCCAACTGAAACAGATTACCGTGCGGCCCAGCAGCGAAGTCCGGCGTTATCAAAATTCGACGATGGAGCCGCGCTCAATTGGCCGTGAGCTTGGCGTCGAGTGTGTGTTGGATGGCGAAGTCTCGCAGACCAACGACCGCATACAGGTTTCGGCCCGCCTCTTTAGCGTGACCGAAGGTAGTCTTCTCTGGTCTGAAAAGTTTGACCAGAAGATAACGGACATGCAGACCGTGCAGGACGACATCGCAGACCGCGTCGCGCGGGCGATGGTGCTGGATTTGACCAACGACGAGCGCAGCCAACTCACCAAGCGTTATACGGACAGCGGCGAAGCGTATCAGCTTTATCTGGTCGGGCGTTATCATTCCGGCAGGCGAACGGCAGAGGGCTTGCGGCAGGCGATTCAGTATTTCGAGCAGGCCATTAATAAAGACCAGAACGACGCGCTCGCCTACGCCGGGCTGGCTGACGCCTACGGCTTGCTGGCGCTGTATGAAGGGCAACCGCCGCAGGAATCCTTTCTCAAGTCGAAGGAAGCGGCCCTTAAAGCTCTCGAACTGGACAACACGCTCTCCGAAGCACACACGTCGCTCGCCTACGTCAAGCTTTACTACGACCGCGATTTGTCGGGCGCTGACGAAGAGTTTAAGAAAGCCATTGAGCTTAATCCCAACTACGCCACCGCTCACCATTGGCGCGCGCTGGCTCTCTCGGCCAGCGGCAAGCACGACGAAGCCCTGGCCGAGATTAAACGCGCGCAGGAGATTGACCCGTCTTCCCTGATTATCAATACGGCGCTCGGAAATCTCTATTTCTTCGCGCGCCAGTATGACCAAGCTATCGAGCAATGCCGCAAGACCATCGAGATGAACCAGAAGTTTGTTCCGGCGCACACTATCTTGCGCCAGGCTTACGGGAAAAAGCAGATGTTCAACGAAGCCCTGGCCGAGTTTCAGAAAGAACAAGAACTCGCCGGCAATAGCGCCGGCATGAAAGCCAAACTGGGCAACGTCTATGCCGCCACCGGCAAGCGCGCCGAAGCCCTCAGAGTCATCAACGAGCTTCTGGCCCTGCGCAAGCGGCAGTTTGTTCAGTCTTACGAAATCGCGCAAATCTACGCCCTGCTAAATGAACAGGAGAAAGCGCTCGAATGGATTGCTACCGCCGGCGAAGAACACTCCTTCGGCGTCGCCTTCGCTGCCGTTGACCCTGACCTCGAAAACCTGCGCTCCAATCCTCAGTTTGAAGGCTTGCTCAAACGCCTCGGCCTGCGGCCATAGCCAAGCGTCAACAACAGACTGCTGGCCTTTCAAAATTAAGAAAGCGCAACCCGGCGAGGGTTGCGCTTTTCCGCGTCTTCCATAAAATTTGGTCTCAGGTAAGTGTGTGCACTACAATGCGCGAGTCTCTCGGTTTGAGCGTTAAAGAGCGGAAAGGTTTGGCCGCGCCGCCAGACGAAGGCGCAGCGGCGCAAGCTGCCCTAGCGCAAAACGGCTCTCAAATTACGTAATACTTCCCTAATGAGTTTTTAAGTGTTGTTGATGAGCGAGCAGGACGAAGAGAGGTTTGGTATAGATTTAGACGCGGCCACAGAGCGGCTGCCGTCGTCGCAGACGACCGGCGAGCAGACGCTTGTTGACCCGTTCCCCAGCGTGCCGAGCAGAGGCGCGCCGCCTCCGCCAAACAACCAGAGCAAATCAATCGCCGTTCTGCCCTTCAAGACTCTCGGTGCCATCGAGAGCAGCGATGACGAATTTTTGGGTCTCGGACTGGCCGATGCTTTAATCACCACGCTCAGCAATTTGCGCCAACTCCTCGTGCGCCCGACCAACGCCGTCGTCCGCTTCAACGATTTATCGCAAGATATCCTGATTGCCGGAAAAGAATTGGGCGTCGATGTGGTGTTGGACGGGCGCGTTCAGCGCCTGAACGACCGCGTGCGCGTGACCGTCCAACTCATCAGCGTTCAGGATGGCGCGCCGCTCTGGGCCGCGAAGTTTGATGAGAAGTGGACAGATATTTTCACCGTTCAGGATTCCATCTCGGAGCAGGTGGCGCGCGCTTTGATGCTCCGGCTTTCGGGCGCGGAGCGGCGGCAGTTAACCAAGCGCGAGACGAAAAACACGGACGCTTACCAAGCATACTTGCGCGGTCGTTTCTACTGGAACAAATTTACGGAGGAGGGTTTTCAGCGCGCCATCGCCTGTTTTATGGAGGCGATTAGGATAGACCCCGAGTATGCGCTGGCCTATGCGGGGCTGGCGGATTTGTATAACTGGCTCGGTGTCTTTAGCATCCTGCCGCCCAACGATACGTGGCGACGCGGCAAGAAGATGGGCGCGCGCGCCGTCGCGCTCGACGATACTCTGGCCGAAGCCCATGCGGCGCTCGGCTTCGCACGTCTCTGCTACGACCGCGATTGGGCTGGCGGCGAACGAGAGAAAAAGCGCGCCATCGAACTCAATCCGCACTACGCGACGGCCCACCAGTGGTACTGTTTTCAACTGGCCGCCGAAGGACGCTTCGCTGAAGCCATCCACGAAGCCCAGGAAGCGCTGGCGATTGACCCGCTCTCGCCTTTCATCAATCAAGCGTTCGGTTGGATTTACTACATGACGCGCGACTACGATTCGAGCATCGAGCGTCATCGCAAGGTGATAGAACTCGATTCCGAATTTGCGCTCGGGCGTTTCAGCTTCGGTCGCCCACTGATTCAGAAGGGTATGACTCGGGAGGCCATCGCGCAGATAGAGCAGTCTGTGGAGTTGTCAGGCGGCAATCCGTTGATGATGGCGGGCCTCGGCTATGCCTACGCCGCCGGCGGACGCGAAAAAGATGCGCGCGACATGCTCGACACGCTGCGCGACATCTCGCAAAAACGCTACGTTTCGTCCTACCACATCGCGCTCATCTATTGCGGATTGGGCGAGCTTGACCGCGCCTTCGAATGGCTGGAAAAAACCTTCGTCGAGCGCGACGCATGGCTTATCTGGATGCGCGTCGAGCCGCAACTCGATGTGCTGCGCCCCGACCCTCGCTTCGCAGACCTGCTGCGCCGCATCGGCCTCGGAAGATAATCGTGTCAAGGCTTCGCCCCGCTCGGCAATTAAATTTCTGCTGAGACGACTAAAACTTTCGCTCTCTTCGCGCCCGCATCATTCCAGCGTGTGCGCTCAATCAAGCAGCAACTTGAAGAGTTCTCTCACGCCGATAACGGATTGATTGCTGTCGTCATCGCGAAAGCCAATCAGTGAGCTTGAACGGATGGCGGTTGCCTGTTGCTGTT
>CAZEZJ010000358.1:0-5534 GCA_964516695.1 uncultured Blastocatellaceae bacterium | reverse complement strand
TCGATAAACACATGAACGTCTTTCACATCGAGACGGCGCTCAACAATCGCATGTATAAAGGCGACATGGATTTCCTGCTGAGAAACGAGGACGAGTTTTCGGCCTTCGACAGGATGAAGTATGAGGCGATGCGCTACACGATGAGCAAGCTGCCCCGGCCCGCACGCCGCAAGCTCCTTCATTCAAAGCCCGCGCAATACGAAATGATTGCTTGCCACGCGGGCCGCACCGAGAGCGCGCACGCGAAGATTCTGGAAAAGAATTTCGACCAGTACGTCATCCCCGTGCGCGGCCAGTGTGACATAATGATAACGGGCATCCCCGACATCTCGCCCTACAACGTCTATTCCGTCTTGAACCCAATACTCGTACAGGTGATGGCGCTCGGCTATCACTTCAACATGTATCGCAACAAGCCGCTCTTGAAGAAAAACGGCGTGCTCATCCTTCATCATCCCTGCTATGATGAGTTTGACCATAACTTTCATCCGAGCTACATAGAGTTTTTCAATCGCCTCTTGCCGGAGACGCGCGACGCCTTTGTGCTGCGCGAGAAATACGAGCGCGAGTTTGCCAACAATCCTTCTTACGTCGAGATGTACCGGCGCGGCAACGCCTATCACGGCGCGCATCCGTTTTTCATGTGGTATTGGGGCGAGAACGGTCGCCAGCACGTCGGCCACGTCATCGCCGCCGGAGCCGAAAACGCACACGTCCCCGCGATGCTCGGCTGGGAACGCGCCGACAATCTGACCGAGGCCATCGCGATGGCCCGCAGCTACATGGGCCGCTCCGCCGAAATCACGATGCTGCATCAGCCCGTCATCGCGCTCTGCGATATGGAATAATGTGTTAATCTTTCTTTCTCGTCCGTCAATGTTTGGGTAGTTAGTTAAGCATGAAATTATCGCCGACAGAGATTTATCAGGACAGAAAAATCTTCCTTATCGGAAGCACGGGCTTTCTCGGCAAAGTCACGTTGAGCATGTTGCTCTATCGCTTTCCGAACATCGGGCGGGTATATGTCACCGTGCGCGCCCGCTCGGCTGAGGAATCACAGACGCGCTTCTGGAACAACGTGATTACCGCGCCGCCCTTTGACCCGCTGCGTGAAAGATACGGCGACGCGCTCGAAGGTTTTATTCGCGAGAAGGTGGTCGTGGTCGGCGGCGACATCGGCGAGGACAATCTAGGCTACACGGAAGAGGAAGCACAAGCTATCGCCGACGACGTTGATGTCGTCATCAACAGCGCGGGCAACGTCACCTTCAACCCGACGCTGGAAAGCGCTCTGCGCACAAACGTCGTCGGCACGCAGAACGTCATCGCTTTCGCAAACCGTATGCAGCGTCCGGCGCTCGTCCACGTTTCGACCTGCTTCGTGGCGGGCAATCGTTCGGGCGCGGTCTGGGAGAGCGACCCCGTTGTGGGCTACTTCCCTCGCCGCGACGAGTTAGAGGGCGTCGAATTTTCGGTCGAGCAGGAGATTCGTGATTGCGCGAAGCTGGCCGAACGCGTGCGCGAGGAAGCGCGCGACGCCATGATGGTCGCGCGCTTTCGCGACCTCGCGCGCAAACGCCTCATCGAAGAAGGCCGCGACCCTGACGACCCCGACGCGATGGGCCTCGCCGTCGCGCGCGAGAGAAAGGTTTGGACCAGAACGCGCCTGACAGACCTCGGCATCGAACGCGCCGCTTGGTGGGGTTGGCCCAACATTTACACCTACACGAAGAGCCTTGGCGAGCAACTCGTCGCCGCGCAATCCGACATGGTGCGCACCATCGTGCGCCCGTCAATCGTCGAATCCGCGCTCTCCTATCCGTTCCCCGGCTGGAACGAAGGCTTTACGACCACCGCGCCCATTATCTTCCTGACGCTCAAAGGCCAGACGCAGATTCCGGCCAATGAGAAGTTGATTCTGGACATCACGCCCGTTGACCAGGTGGCCGCCGTGATGCTGGCGGTCGCGGCGCAAGCCTGCATCGAAGAGCCGCGCCTCGTCTTTCAGGCCGCGACGGGTGATTCCAATCCGAACGACATGCGGCGCATCATCGGCCTCGTCGGCCTCTACAAGCGCAAGCATTTCGAGGAGAAGGAAACAGGCTTCGGCCTCTTCAACAAGATTGCTTCCATGATGGAAGCGCGCGCCGTCACGCCCGAACGCTTCGAGAAGACTTCGACGCCGATGATTAACGCGGCGGCCAAAAAGGTTTCATCCTTGCTCGACCGCGCACGCCCGCGCTGGGGCGGAGGCCGCGTCGTCGATGTCATCGAGCGCGCGAAAGACCGCGTTGACAGAGTGGTCGAGTTTACGCAGGAGACCAAAGAAGCGTTCGAGATGTTTCATCCGTTCACGATTGAGAACGCTTACGTCTTTCGCGCCGACAACGTTCGCTCTCTCTTCGCACGCATTCGCAAAGACGAACAGCAGCTTCTCATCTGGAATCCAGACAAGCTCGATTGGTACGACTACTGGATTAACACTCACCTGCCGGGCCTGCAAAAATGGGTCTTGCCGACGCTCGAAGAAGAGATGCGCGAGCAGCCCAAGCGAGTTTATACCTACCGCGACCTTTTGGAACTCTTCGAGACTACTACCAAGCGCCACGCCACGCGCGTCGCGATGCGCATCGAACGCGACGGGCGCAAAGAGCAGTACACTTATGCAGACTTAAGAGAGCTTGCGACGCGTGCCGGGGGTTTTCTCGCCAGTTGCGGCATCAAGGCGGGCACGCGCGTCATGCTCTTGAGCCACAACGCGCCGGAGTGGGGCATGGCTTACTTCGGCGTGCTCAAAGCGGGCGCAACCTGCATCCCTGTTGACCCTGAAAGCTCGACCGATGAAATCGTCAACTTCGCGCGAGCAGGAGACGCCAGCGGCATCATCCTCAGCGAAGAGATGTTTGAGAAACATGTTGGACTCGCTGAGCGCTTAAGCAAAGCAGGACTCACAGAGACAAAGCTCTGGCGTTTTGATGAAGTCTTCGCGATGCCTGACCAGCAGACCGAAGACCAGCGCATCGCGCTGCTGCCGTCGCGTGCGCACGCGCAAGCGGTCGCTTCTCTCATCTTCACGTCAGGCACTACGGGTCAGCCCAAAGGCGTCATGCTCTCGCATCGTAATCTGACGAGCATGACATCGATGCTCTCCTCCATCTTCGACATGACGACGAAGGACGGCGTGCTCTCCGTCTTGCCGCTGCATCACACGTTTGAGTTCTCGACCGGCTTCCTCGCGCCTCTGAGTCGCGGCGCGCAGATTACCTATCTGGAAGAATTGTCGGGCGAAGCGCTGGCCCGCTCAATCAAGAACGGTTACGTGACGGGCATGGTCGGTGTTCCGGCGCTGTGGGAGCTGCTCCATCGTCGTATCAAAAACAAGTTTAGCGAGCGAAGCAAGTTAATCGCCGATGCTGCCGACTTGTTGATTCGCGCTAACGCGTGGCTGCGCGACCAGACGCCGCTTAACTTGGGCCAACTCATCTTTTATCCGATTCACGAAGGCATGGGCGGGCGCATACGCTATCTCATCAGCGGCGGCTCGGCCTTGAGTGAAAGCGTGCAGCGCGATTTCCACGGCCTCGGCTTCACGATTCTCGAAGGCTACGGGCTGACGGAAGCCTCGCCTGTGCTGACCGTCACGCGCCCGCAGAACGGAATTTTGCTCGGCAGCGTCGGCAAGCCTTTGCCGGGCGTTGAGATTAAGATTGCCGAGCCGGATGCGACTGGCGTTGGCGAAGTCATCGCGCGCGGGCCAAACGTGATGCTCGGCTACTACGAAAACAAAACGGCGACCGAGCAGGCAATCATTAATCGCTGGCTTTACACGGGCGACCTCGGACGCCTGGACGATGACGGCAATCTTTATCTCGTCGGGCGCTCGAAAGATATTATCGTTGACACCAACGGCAAGAACGTTTACCCGGATGAAATCGAAGAAGCTTACGGCCAATCGCCGCTTATCAAGGAACTGAGCGTTGTCGGGCTGCCTGACGGCATCGGGGAAAAGGTCGCGTGCATGGTCGTCGCCGATGATGATTATGACATGGCGCTCTCGCGCGCCGAGTTGCGCCGTCGTATCGAAGAGCATTTCCGTGATGTTTCATCCAGCTTGCCCTTCTTCAAGCGCGTCAAGGTGCTTCATTTTTGGGACGGCGATTTGCCGCGCACGGCGACGCGCAAGGTCAAGCGCCGCGAAGTAGTCGAGGCGATGCTCAAACTGGAAGAGGCTTTGAAGGTGGCCCCGCGTTTGAGCGCGGCGGAAGACACGAATCGTCAAGCGACGTGGCTGCTCGACATCGTGGCGACGGTTTCCGGCAGGCCGCGCTCACAAATCAGTTTCAGTTCGCGCCTCGGTGATTTGGGCTTCGATAGCCTGATGTATGTCGAGTTAGCCACGGCTATCGAGAACGCGGGCGGAGTGCTCACCTCGCCCGAGACGTTGAACGAAGTGCAAGACTTACGCGAGCTGGCTAGCGTTGTAACGCGCCAGCCCGCCGCGAAGAAAGAGACTGCTAAAGCTGCTGCCGCTGAAGAGCGTCGTGCTGAGGATGAGATTTATATTCCGTCCATCGTCCGCACCGTCGGCAATAAGGGACTCGACGCATTGCAGCGCGTCTTCTACGAAAAGTTTCTGCACACGCGCTACGAAGGGCGCAACAACATTCCGGTTCACACCAATTTTATCGTCGCGCCCAATCATACCTCACACCTCGATATGGGGCTGACGAAGATGGCGCTTGGAGAAGCGGGCCGCGACATGGTGGCGCTCGCTGCTGCCGACTACTTTTTCGACAACAAATACAAGCGCGCCTACATGGACAACTTCACGAACACCGTGCCGATTGAGCGCAGCGGCAGCCTGCGCCAATCCTTGCGTCACGCGCGCTCGTTTATCGACCGTGGCTACAACGCGCTTATCTTTCCCGAAGGCGGGCGTACGCTCGATGGAGAGTTGGCCGACTTTAAACCCATCATCGGCTACCTGGCGCTATCGTGCCGCGTCGGCATTCTGCCCGTTTATCTTTACGGCACATACGAAGCGCTGCCCAAAGGCTCAAACATCATCAAGAGCCGCGACATCGGCGCGCGCATCGGTCGCTATCTCTCGTTTGAAGAGCTTGAGGAAATGACAAGAGGCATGTCGCGCGCCGAAGCTTACCGCTTAATCGCCGCGCTGGTCCATCATCAAGTCGAAAACCTGCGCGACGGAACACGTCACACCTTCGATGCCAAAGCCCTGCGCCGGCAATGGAAGAGCGAGCGCCGCACCCGCACCTCAACAACAACAAATGCAGGCGAGCACGACGAACATCTGACCGCAATCGGAGACTAAATAAGTAATGAGTGATGAGTGATGAGTAATGAATAAATGCTTTTAGCTTGTCACTCGTCACTCATCACTTGTCACTGTTGTTAATTATGGCGACGACGAAAACAAAGCAACGTGCGCCGCGTAAAACTACGACGAAGGCGAAGACGGCGAAAGCTAAAAGCACGGCGCTGGCGAGAAGGCCGCAGCCCGTGACGCTCGT
>CAZEZJ010000357.1:4605-5554 GCA_964516695.1 uncultured Blastocatellaceae bacterium | reverse complement strand
TGGCAAAAGTCTTGGCAGCGGTGATACCGAAACCGCACGCGCCCATAGAGGTGCGGGAGCTTTCGGAGCCTGAATTGGAATTAGACTCGGCTGTGCTCGACGTAGAGTTCAGCGAGGTCTGCGGAACTGACGTTCATTTGCAACAGGGCCGGCTGGCGGGCGTGCCTTACCCGCTGATACCGGGCCATGTCTCGGTGGGCCGCCTGAGCAAAATTCGCGGGCAAATGTTAGATGTCGCGGGACAGCCATTCGAGGAAGGCGACCGCGTCACCTTTCTGGACGTGCATCGCACTTGCAACGCCTGCTGGCATTGCCTCGTCGCTAAAGCCACGACGCGCTGCCCGCACCGCAAAGTTTACGGCATCACGTACGGGCTAGCTGACGGATTGACGGGCGGATGGGCGCAAAAGCTCTACCTCAAGCCGGGCACACGCTGCATTCGTCTGGGAGACATTGACTTTGAAAAGTTCATGGCCGGAGGTTGCGCGCTGCCGACGGCGCTCCATGCTGTGGAGCGTGCGGAAGTGGCGCTGGGCGATACGGTGCTGGTGCTCGGCAGCGGGCCGGTCGGGCTTTCGATTATCATCTTCGCGTTAATGCGCGGAGCGCTGCGTGTGCTCTGCATCGGCGCGCCGCAGCCTCGCCTCCGAGCCGCGCGGAAACTGGGAGCCGCGACGCTCAACTTCGAGACGACAGACGAGCAAGCGCGCCTGCAATGGATACTTGAACGCACAGAAGGGCGCGGCGCTGATGTCACTATCGAAGCCACGGGCGCGCCGGAAGCCGTCGTGCAAGCGATGCGCTTGACGCGCGACGCGGGCCGTGTCTGTGTCGTCGGGCAATACACTGACCACGGCGAGATCTCCTTTAATCCACATCTCGATTTGAATAGAAAACACTTGGACGTGCGCGGCTGCTGGGGTTCCGACTTTTCACATTTTTACAGAGG
>CAZEZJ010000357.1:0-4595 GCA_964516695.1 uncultured Blastocatellaceae bacterium | reverse complement strand
GTGCAGATTATGGCCGACCCGCTGCGCTCTGCCGCCTGGTCGCGCTTGCAGCTTGACCGCTACAATCTCAATCAGGCAAACGAAGCGTTAGCAGCCGTCGCTTCGGGCCAAGTCGTCAAAGCCCTTATCGCACCGCAGGCATGAGGCAGCAGCCAAAAGTATTTTGCAGTCGAGTGATGATTCCGACGTTTCTTCAGCTTAACGGCGTCACGAAAATCAACCGCCATGAAATGATTTCCCGCGCGAAGGAGGCGATTATAGAGGGCGGCGGCAACATCCACGATTTTCATCTGTTCTCCAACACGGCCATCTGCATCAACTTTGAAGTCTCAGCCCGAAACGTCGAAAAGCTGTCTGCTGCGCTCAGAGCGACGAACTTGTGCCTGAATCGGGAAAGTCAACAACTATTGGCCGATTGCTGCGAGCAATTGAAGCAGCTTGATGAGAGAACGGCTGCCACGGACATCCCCGCGACATTGAACATAATTTTCGTTCACGACGAACCGGATTTGCGAATCGAGGTTCCGCCAATTCCAGGGTAGCCGAAGCGTATCTGTTTTTTTATCTGCGCCGCAACGCCTTCGCGTTTTAGTGTTTGGCGTCGAGCGCGTGTTGAAAGCGCGGCGCGATTTCGTCGAGCCATTTGTCGAGTTCGGCTTGCGTGAACCAGCGCCCTTTGAGCATCACGCCCGCGCGCCGCTCCGTATGCGCGATGCTTTCGAGCGGGTTGGCTTCGAGCAGCACCAAATCGGCCCGTTTGCCTTTTTCAATTGTGCCGGTCGTTTTAAGCGTCCCGAAAAACTCGGCCGGGTTGCGTGTCGCGGCGGCGAGCGTCGCGTAGTTTGAGAGGCCAGCTTCGTTTAGTGCGCGTAGCTCGCGGTGTAGCGTGTAACCGTAAAGCAGCAGCCATTCGGGCGTGTCCGAGCCGGCGAGGATTTTGCCGCCTGCGTCGTGAATCGCCTTGACGAGTTTATTCCTGACATCAACGTAGCGGGCGCGTCTTTCGGGCGTCGCTGCCTGCGCTTGGTACCTTTTATTGACGCCGAGCCATAAATCAATAATCTTCTGCGGATAGAAACGAATGTCGGGCTGCGACTTGATAGCTTCTTCGCTTCTTCCGACGCCGAAGGTTGATTTGAACAGGTGCAGCGTCGGAGTCGAAAAAGGATTCGCACGGACGGTCGCTTGCGCGAGAGCGGGGATTTTCGTTTCGTCCAGAACGTCTAGGCTCTCCCAGTTTTTCGGTTGATACAGGTAGATGTCGGAAACGGAACCTTTGATGGGCGAATTTTCGGGCAAGAGAGCTTCGAGATAGGAATCGAGGTGTTCGATTTGCTGCTTGGCTTTGAGCGCGCGCGTGAGTCCGACCGAGCGACTGTCTGCGTGGCCGATGACGGGAATCCGTTGTTGTCTGGCTTCGTCAACTATCGCCTCGTAAACTTCCGGCTTGAGATTAGTCGTCATCTTCAAATAATCGTAGCCGTCGCGCTTGGCTGTGCGCACAGCTTCGCGCGCTTCCTGCTCGTTAGTGACGACGTAGGCGTTGCTTGACTTCTTACCGATAAACTGCGGGCTGGCCGCGTAAATCGTCGGCGCTAGAATTTCGCCGCGCGCCGCTTTCTCGCGCAGCACAAGCTGCTCGGGCGTTCCCATCATCAAACGAATGGTTGTCACGCCCTGGGCCAACATGATTTTGAATTCGTCTTCCGCCAGCGCATCCGGGAATTCATCATCCGAGAAAAGATGCACGTGCATGTCTGCCAAACCGGGAATCAAAAACTTTCCCGTCCCGTCAATCCGCTGCGCGCCCTGCGGGATTTTTATCTTTCGCGCGTCACCGATTTCGGCTATCACTCCGTCGCGCACGACGACGGTTTGATTCCTGAGCACGCGCTCTTTGTCCATCGGAATGACGTTTACGCCGACAAACGCCGTGGTGTTTGACTCAGGCCGAGCGCCCTGCACGGATAATACGAGGGTCGTTAACAAGAACAATAAGCAGGCTGTCTTTTTCATCTTTCCATTCCCGGCTGAAAAGCCTCATCAGTTGCGGAAGGTTCAAACAGTTCGCGGGCTTCGACGTGGAAGCAGTTGCCGAAGACAGAGTTCATCGCCAGAAAAGCGGCGGCCATTCCGGCGGTCGTGCTTAGAAACCGGCGACGCGAGAGGTTGAGCTTCCTTGCGCCAGCATCGGCAAGCTCTATTAAACGATGCTCGACCAGCTTTTGCTCGGCGGTCTGTTCAGGCGGAACGAACTCTTCATTGGAGATGATTTGCGTCGGGATAGAGAGACTTTTGTTCTGCTCTCTGTCGGCGTCGAATTTACGCGTCCACCGTTTTGTCTTTGTCCGCCTCATCGTTTTGCGTCTTTATTGCTTGAAGGTCTGCGCGCGCCGCATGGAAATTTGTGGCGTCTGCAAAATCGCGCGCTGTTCAGCTATTACGGCCGTGCAAAAGTTTTCATTGAGTTGCTGGCGCATGACCGGAATGTCTTTTCAGTCATCTCAAACGTGAACGCAGCCTGTAGAGTTTCAGAAAATTTTGGATGGGCTTTGGGGGTTAACGGTCTACGCGAAGCACCGGCAGCATAAATGAAGGCATCTTCGCTTCCCATGATATATAGTTTCATCAGTTGCGGGAGGGTGAGGAAATCTCTGTGCGCCTCCCGTCTGAAACATTTGCATAACGTACTGCATTGAATAGCCAGCAACCGCAGACCCAAACACACCTGACCCCAGACCCCGCTGCACACGAGCCGGCAGCGCCGCCGCCTAAGCAGCCGGAGCAGCCGCAACGAGGCCGCCGCGTGCGCAGCCTCGCCATAGACCTTACGCCGCTCAAAGTCTCAAGAGACTTTCGCCTCTTGTTCATCGGCCAGTCGGCTTCATTCTTCGGCTCGATGATGAGCTTCGTCGTGTTGCCTTGGCAGATGTATCAACTGACGAAATCATCGCTGGCCGTCGGGCTGCTTGGGGTCGCAGAGTTTGTCCCCATCCTGTTGATGGCCTTCGTCGGCGGCGCGCTGGCAGACTATGTTGACCGCCGCCGGATGGTGCGACTGACAGAACTGCTGCTGGCCGTCGGCAGCGGAGTCTTAATCATCAACTCGCTCTTGCCGCAGCCGAAGGTCTGGCTGTTGTTCGTCTGCGCAGCCTCTTTCGCCGCGCTCAATGGTTTGCAGCGCCCGTCGCTCGAAGCGCTCGCGCCGCGCCTCGTGCCGCCGGAGCTTTTACCCGCGGCCTCGGCGCTTAACTCCTTGGGCAGAAATATCGGTTACGTGCTTGGGCCAGCGCTCGGCGGGGTGCTGGCCGCGACCATCGGCCCGGCGCTCTCCTACTCGCTAGACCTCCTCACCTTCATCATCTCCCTCATCGCGCTGTGGCTGATGCGCGCTGTGCCGCCGCCGCCGGATGCGGAGCGCCCGAGCCTTCGCTCTATCGTCGAAGGGCTGCGTTATGCGCGCAGTCGCCCCGAATTGATGGGCACTTATCTGGTAGACATCAACGCGATGTTTTTCGGGATGCCGATGGCGCTATTTCCTGCTATCGCGGAGAGTTTTGGCGGCGCATCCGTCGGCTTCCTCTATTCAGCCCCGGCGGCGGGCGCTCTGCTCGCAACTCTCACCTCGGGTTGGACCGGGCGTGTGCGTCGTCATGGCCTGGCGGTCGTGTTGGCGGCTGGCGTCTGGGGAGTGGCGATTATCTGTTTCGGGTTTGCCGGACAACTCTGGCTGGCGCTGCTGTGTTTGGCGTCGGCGGGTGCGGCTGACATGGTGAGCGGGCTGTTTCGCATGACAATCTGGAACCAGACAATTCCAGACCACCTGCGCGGTCGCCTCGCAGGCATCGAGATGGTGAGCTACACGACGGGGCCGCTCCTTGGCAACGCGGAATCAGGTCTCGTCGCCAGCCTGTTTAGTATTCGCACCTCAATCGTCTCCGGCGGGATTCTCTGCGTCGTCGGCACGGGACTTTTGGCGTTGGTTTTGCCCGCGTTTTTGCACTACGACGGACGAGACGGGCTGGCGCGCAAGCAGGAGGAAGACGAGGCTCGAATCGCCGCCGCAAAACAAAAACTCTAGGATTTGCGGCACAATCATTATTCTGTTCAAAAGCGCCCGTTTCTTATCACTTTTTCCGCTTCGCCCAGCGTACTTTTCGCCCCCGAACATCATCATATAAGCTCACAGGCTTGACGAGGCCGACCCTGAAAGGTGGCCGCCCCGTTCAAGCTATTTTCTTTTTCACAGGGACTTAATGTTGAAAGAAAGAAAAGACATTCGTGTGCATCTGGCCGCGGGCGTATTTATTGCCGTGGCGTTGGCCGCCCTTTTGCTGTTGCCCGGTTTGAAAGGGCGCAAGCGAGGCGGCTATGCAGGGTATTTGCCTACGTCTTCGACAGCCGAGGCCGCAGAGGTTAACTCTTGGACACAGGCCGTGCAAAAGGTCAAAGAGAACAGAGGCGAGCCAACCGGCAAACAGGCCAAAGTTGACATTCCGCAGCAACTTCGTCATTACAGTGACACGCGCCGCTTTCTGGCCGTTCAAGTCGCGGAATGGAAAGAGCATCGCTTTCGTACTCCGCAAGATTTTGTA
>CAZEZJ010000356.1:4255-5581 GCA_964516695.1 uncultured Blastocatellaceae bacterium | reverse complement strand
CCTTGGCTTTTTCGGAGTCGTTAGCTGTTAATAATCGCGAGGTGGAAAGCTTCGCCGGCACTCTGGTTCTTAATAGAGAGACGCGCGCGAAAGGCTGATCCTTCAGTTGGGCCGGGAGTTCAAATTAAAACATTCTCACGAAAGAGAGTAAAGCACAGACGGGCAGGGTTTTCGTCTTTGTCTTCGGCTTCGCGCGTCACGAAGCACCACGTCTCTTCGTCGCTTTCATCGGATGGCGTTATACCGTGCCGGAGACAGCGCCGCTGAAGCTTGCCGGGCGCGGCGCGCCCTGTAGCTGCACCGGAGGACGCGGCGCGCAGCAGACCTGTGCCAGGCGCATCCGGTCGCGCTGCATCTCTCTGTCTGCAACGAGCCACGCGCGCACCTCGCGGAAGACACGCGCCACATGCGCATCCTCCGGCTCGACCACGCGATAGTGCATCCACTTGCCTTCGCGGCGCGCGGCGACCACTCCGGCCCGCCTGAGGTAAGCCAGATGACGAGAGATTTTCGGCTGGTTGGTGCGCAAGACCTCGACGAAGAAACAGACGCAGACTTCATCCGTCCCCATCAAATTAAGCAAACGCAATCGTGTGCGGTCTGCCAGCGCTTTGAAAAGCAACTCCATCGGCTGATCTTTGTTTCCCATCGGTTAATCCACCCCGACTGTTCGGCTGCGCCGTTCCATTAAGATAGTGTCTCGCCAGCGACCCTGCAAGCGTGCGATGCGCTCGCGCCTGCCGACCACGCGAAAGCCGCACTTATTGTGCAGCGCCACGCTCGCGCTGTTCTCCGCAAAGATGCCTGCTTGCAGCGTCCAGATGCCATTTTTCTCCGCGGCATCAATCAATGCCGCGAGCAAAGCGCGCCCCAAGCCCGCGCCCCTGTTCCGCTCACCGACGTAAACGCTCACCTCCGCAACGCCCGCATAAGCACGGCGCGCCGAGACCGGACTCAAAGCCGCCCAGCCTTTGACCATCTCCCCCTCGCAAGCTACCAAACGACAGCACACAAGATGCCCTCTGTCCCAACTTTCCCACGTCGGAGATTCAATCTCAAAGGTGGCGAGGCCCGTCGCAATTCCCTCCAGATAAATGGCGCGCACCTGCTCCCAGTGTTGCTTTGTCAATCTGCTAATCTCAAAATTCATTCGTCTCCCGAACACCTACCAACTCGCAATTATAACCCGCGACAATTTATTTTAGCATTCAAACAAATATGCCTTGACATATATGAAGCACGGATGTATTATCGCCTCACATTCGCCAAAGCGAATATATCATAGCCGGTGAGGAGAGTTAAAATGAGTGAAGAAACAGCGCAGCA
>CAZEZJ010000356.1:0-4245 GCA_964516695.1 uncultured Blastocatellaceae bacterium | reverse complement strand
GTGGCCTTGAAGGCGCATCTGGCGCTTAACGTGCGCAACGTCGAAGGCAGCATAGAGTTTTACAGGAAGATGCTTGGATTGGAGCCGAGCAAGGTGAGGCCGGGATACGCGAAGTTTGACGTGCAGAATCCGCCTTTGAATCTGACGCTCAATCAAGTCGCCTTCAAAGAGCGCGGCGCGCTCTCGCATCTGGGCATTCAGGTCGCGTCAACCGCCGACGTGCTCGCCATGCGCGAACGCTGGATTGAGCGCGGCCTCGTCACGCGCGACGAAATGCAGACCAACTGCTGCTACGCGATGCAGGATAAAACGTGGGTTCACGACCCTGACGGCAACGAGTGGGAAGTCTTCGTCGTCTTGGAAGACAATCTGACGGAGACGGCCATGTGTTGCGCTACCGCCGACGCAACCACAGCGCAGGCAAATGATGCGGCACAACCTTCGTCATCAACAGTTTCAAGCGCAGCCAAAGCGTCATCCTGTGCGACGAACACCACGGAAGCGAGCCTCAAGGAGTCGTCGTCATCGTCGTGCTGCTCGACAAGCTCAGCGGTTGAGCCGGTTGCTATCTCACGTTGAATTACCAGCAGCGCGTGAGCGGAAATTGTGCCCAATCATAGCTTGACGGTACGAGCCTGTTCAGAATGACGGCGAGAGACGAATCCAGAATCGAAGCGACGCTTCCCAGGCGCTTGGCGGCGGAAGCAGTTGGGACGGCGCTGTTGCTGGCGGCAATCGTCGGCTCCGGCATCATGGGCGAGCGTCTCGCTGGCGGCAATGTGGCAATCACACTGCTGGCTAACACGCTCGCCACGGGCGGGGCGCTCGTCGCTTTGATTCTGGCGTTCGGACACATCTCAGGCGCACACTTCAATCCTGCCGTCACGCTGGCCGATGCATCGCAGGGCGGCTTAGCGTGGCGCGATGTTCCGGCCTATCTTGCCGCGCAAGTTTGCGGCGCGTTCATTGGCGTGGCCGTGGCCCACTTGATGTTTGAGTTGCCAGTGTTCGCCGCTTCCAGCAGGGCACGTAGCGGAGGCGCGCAAATCTTCAGTGAGTTTGTCGCGACCTTTGGCTTGCTGGCGGTCATCTGGGGTTGCGTGCGGCGGCGTTCGGCGGTCGCGCCGTTTGCCGTTGCCGCTTATATTATGTCTGCCTACTGGTTCACGGCCTCCACGTCATTCGCCAATCCGGCGGTGACGCTGGCACGCGCCGCCAGTGATACCTTCTCGGGCATTCGCCCGCGCGACGCAACGAGCTTTATCTTAGCCCAACTGCTCGGCGCTCTGGCCGCCACCCTGCTCTTTCGCTGGCTTGTGCCGCAATTGCCCCTGAATGCGAGCGCGGTCATCTTGCCGCACGACGAAGAGGACAACCTATGAGCGATAAAAAACGGGTCTTGATTCTGTGCACGGGAAACTCCGCTCGGAGCCAGATGGCCGAAGGGTTCTTGCGGCAAGACGGCGGAGGCAGGTTCGCGGTTGAAAGCGCGGGAGTCGAGCCGAGCCACGTCAGGCCGGAAGCCATCGCAGCCATGCTTGAGGTCGGCATAGACATCTCAAGCCAGCGCTCAAAGTCAGTAGACAAATTCGACGGGCGCGCGTTCGACTACGTGATTACCGTCTGCGACAACGCGCGCGAGCGTTGCCCCGTTTTTCCGGCGCAGACGACGCGCATTCATTGGAGCTTTGATGACCCGGCCGCCGCCACCGGAGACGCTGCGGCGCGCCTGGCCGTCTTTCGTCGCGTGCGAGATGAGATTCGCGTGCGCCTGGGCCAATTCATAGATGAGCACGGATGAAGGCGTGCGCTCATGCTGACGAATGCTTTTTGAATTGGCTTCAGAGCAAGTCAAACAGCGGATGCCGGCAGCTCACCTGAGTTTGGCTGCTCTTCCTCGATTTTCTTTATCAGTCCGACGAGATGCGGCTGCGGGTCGAAGGGGGGCTGCGTGCGGTTCTGTAAAATTTCGCGGATAGCATGGCCGTAAGGGTCGCTCCGGTAATCGCCGGCGTTTGTTTGTTCGGAGACGGAAGCGCTGAGCAAGCTCATCAAGCAGCCCGTGAGCATCCAGAGCAAGGCTTCTCTGCGGCTCGCGTTCGGATTGAACTCATAAATCTGCCAGCGGTCAGCATAAATGTCATCACAGAGCTTGATAAACTCGGCCTCTGAAATGGTGTTCAATTCTGAATTAACGATAGGCTGCTCGGACATCTCAGTTGCCAACGAATTCGCGCGCACCACGTGTCAGCTTAAATGCACGCATCAGTTTAAATCTTCGCGCGTCACGCCCTCGATTTCCAAAATAAGGTCGGCCCCGTAGGCGCGCGACGGTGTTTGAAAGCCGACGGGCGCGTCTCCGGCGAGCACTTTGGTAACGATGGCGAGCGCCGTCAAAGCCGTCAGCGTATAGCCTTCCGGGCCTTGCAGCCTGGCTCGCGCAGTTTGTCCCGCTTCATCCGTCGCTTCTCCCCAGACAAAGCTTTTGCCGCGCGCTCGTTCCTCATCGCTCGGCCCCGGCGGTTGCGACCTAATACGCTTTTTCAGAAAACTCTGCACAGGCCCAGAGGCCAGCAAGCCGCCGAGCGGGCGGCTCAGCTTCATCATCCGGCGCATGGAGCTTGGCAGACCAGCATAGACTTCGATGTTTGGAATGCCCGTGCTGTGAAAGGCCGTCGCGACATCGCCCCACGGAATCGTAGTCGCCTTAACAGGCCCGCGACCGAAATCTATCTCGCGCGTCTTCCAAGCGGTCGGAACAGAAGCGAGCTTTCCGTCACGACGAACGAGGCCGCCGCGATTGATGTTTTCAACCATCGTCGTTGCAGTCCCATGCGAGATGCGGCTCAGACCGTGGATGGCGAGCGTCAGTTTGTTGGCAGAGGGCAAGCGGCGTTTCAGATGCGCGGCCAGACAATCGGAAGGCACAACGTCGAAACCGACGCCCGGCAGCAGCATCACGCCCGAAGCTTGAGCTTCACTCCCGCGCGCGGCCAGCGCTTCGAAGACGACGATTTCGCCCGTGATGTCAAGGTAATGTGTTTTCGTTTTGATGCAGGCGTCGGCCATCGGTTTCGACGTATGCGAGAAAGGGCCGGCGCAGTGAAGCACCGCCGCGACATTTCGCAAAGCATCCTCCAGCGCCGCCGCGTCATCAAGCGCAAAAGCGCGATGCTCAAGACCCAGCTCGCTTGCTTGCCGGCTAATCTTGTCGCGGTCGCGCCCGGCAATCAGAGGCCGCAATCCACGCTCAACTGCTAGACGAGCGATGAGATTTCCCGTGTAACCATTCGCGCCGTAGAGTAGGAAGTTAGTCATTGAGATAGTCTTGTTTAAGAGAGGCAACGAAACCAAGCTCGCGTTCACTTGTTATCGCAATAATCCGTTTGCACCAACTGCCGGTTGCTCATCATAACCCAAGTTAACCGGCGCAAGCTTTTATTCTTCAGCGCGCGGCTCTTGATTACTAAGTTCCGCACAGCAACCCGAGCCGGTGCAAAAACCCTTCAGAGCTGCCCCTTTTAACCACTACACGTTTTGGAATTTGGTGCACTCTTTTGGTTCAAAGCAGCGGATTTAGCTGGCATTTAACGCAGTTTTTCCGGCGGCTGGGGCCGCGATTCGGCTGGCATTGATATTGCAATATTGGCGGGCATGATGACAAACACCGCAACATTTCCGCTCTGGCAAAACATTAAAAGCGTTGATGCAACGGCGGCGGAAGCGCGTCCTCAAACCGACTATGCGTTGGCGCAGGCGGCAGCAGGTGGCGACATGGCGGCCTTCGAACTCCTCTATGCCCGCCACAATCGCCGCGTCTATTCCTTGTGCTTGCGCATGACGCAAAACCAAAGTGAAGCCGAAGACCTCGCGCAGGAAGTCTTCATCCAGTTGTTTCGTAAACTCGGGAGTTTTCGCGGCGAATCGGCTTTCACCACGTGGCTGCATCGCTTGACGGTCAATCAAGTGTTGATGCACTTTCGCAAGCGCAGTGTGAAGTTGGAGCAGACGACCGAAGAAGGCGAGACTCCGGTGCAGATAGTAGTGGGCACAGCGAATCCGAACAGTATGCCGGTGGTGGATAGGATAGCGTTAGACAAGGCGGTGGGGCAGTTACCGCCGGGGTACCGGACGGTGTTTGTGTTGCACGATGTGGAGGGGCACGAGCACGAGGAGATAGCACGGATGTTGGGGTGTTCGGTGGGGACTAGTAAGTCGCAACTCCACAAGGCCAGAATGAAATTA
>CAZEZJ010000355.1:1590-5608 GCA_964516695.1 uncultured Blastocatellaceae bacterium | reverse complement strand
GCCTCTCATTCATCGCTTATTGCTCGCGGCGCTGGTCCATTATCTTTTCTTTAGTCAATCAACTCCGGCTTGGGGAATTGTTTGAGCATTTTCCAGAGAAGAATCACGCTGCCGTCCTCATCGCGTCGCAGCACACGGAAGGCGACGAGCGTATCGGAATCGCGATAGCTGACCGAGCGTACGACGTAGGTCTTGCCGATTTGCACGGGAGCGCGTCTTTGATAAGTAAAATCGCCGTGCTTGATGCCTTTGTGAGAATGATGCTGTTGCGCGCGTGCCTCCGGTTCTTTGGATGGCGAGACGAGGGCTGCCAGAAATTGTACGCCCTCGGTTTCCGGTATCACCTCGTCGAGCGTCATGTCACCGAGCATCAAGAGGTATCCGAAACTCGCCCCGGCAAAACCGACGCTAAATTCATCCTTGTAGAGTTCCAAATCGGAACCGTAACCATAGTTATGCGTGCGGCGCAAGAATGAGTAGTATGCTCCGCCGCCGACGGTCGTCAGCCGCTTCTGATACTTTTCTCGCGGCAGCAAGCGAATCAGCCCCGTCTCGGGCTGCCGCAAAAATTCCGCATACTCCGCATGGTCGCTAGGCGCAGCCGAGAGAAACTCGCGTTCCTTGATTTCGAGTTGCTCGCGCAAAGAGTCAATCTCGGTTGCGCGCCTCTCGCGGTCGTTTGACTGCGCGAAGGTGTTTGCCGAGAGCGGAAGAACGAGCAAGAGTAAAGCGATACTGAAAGCGTAACGTCTTAACATTGGTGTGCCTCCTGCCGGACGAGTTAGGTGTTTGACTACAGCGTGCGATGCGGTTGGCCTGCGAAATGGTTGCTGGAAGACCGCGCGCGCGGCCCTTCTCATCGCTGCTGTCAGGCGAGTTTCGCCGCCATTGTAGCACGGCGCGGCTCGCGTCATCGCGCCCGTCGTAATAGTTCGGCCTCAAAAGGGGGCGCGCTCAAGGAAGTCTTCCCTAAACTAATAATGGTTACCGGATTTCCTGCGCAGTCCCTTTCGCTTACGCGACTTTCTCTCTTCAGTGCCCTTGAGCGAGGCGAGCGGCCAGAGTTTATGTACGACCTCAGCCAGCCCCGCTTCCGTGACGGCACGCGTCACCTCTTCCGAAGATTTATAGCACGGCGCGGCTTCGTCTAAGGGAACGTGCCCGTCTATGTTGACGAGAATGCCCGCCTCCCGATACTCATCGTCAATCTGCCGCTGCGATAGCTCGCGCGTCGCCGCGCCGCGTGAGAGGCGACGACCCGCGCCGTGGTTAACGGAAAATCCGCTCCGCTCAGCGCCCGCCAGCGGACGCAAGATATAGCTGAAATCCTTGTTGCTGCCAGGAATCAAAACGGGATGGCCCGTCTCTTCCCAGAACGTTCCCTTGAGCGCGGGATGCCCGGCAGGAAACGCACGCGTCGCCCCTTTGCGATGCACCCACACATCGCCAAACTCTGGATGCCATTCGCACTGCACTAGGTTGTGGCTAATCTCATAGATTAATTCAAGCTCAGCGCCGAAGACTTCAGCGAAAGCTTGGGCGACCTGCTCGAAGATAATCAGGCGATTGAGAATAGCGTAGTTGCCGCCGGCGGCCACGGCGTTGAGATAATCCTTGTAGTGTTTTGAATCCGGCGTGAAATAGCCGAGGTCAATATCTGTGATGGCATCGGGCCGCTCCTCGCGCGCCAACTCGAAATAGTTGGTCGCCAAGCCATGCCCGAACCCGCGGCTGCCCGTGTGCACTTGCAGAAAAAGCGTGCCTAGATTTTCCTCGCGCTGCAATTCTATGAAGTGGTTGCCGCCGCCGAGACTGCCCAACTGGTCAAGCCCGCGCTCCGGTCTGCCCTTTCCGCCCCACGGAATCTCCCAATCATCTTCCACCGGAATGCGATGCCGCTCCGCGCGGCTACGGTCAAACGCCGCGCCATACTGCTCGACGTAATACTCCGCTCCGCCCCGCACCAGATTATTAAACTCCCGCTTCGACACGCTTCCCAAACGATGACTCTTGCCGCCCGCGCCCATCGCCACGCGCTCCATCACCGCGCGATTAAACGCCAGCTTCTTCTCCAGCGTCGCCTCTTCAGCCGCAACTTCCGAACGCGCGCTCATCATCCCGCAACCGATGTCGTAGCCCACCGGCCCCATCGCGACCGCGCCGCTTTCGACATCCGTGATGAGGACGCAGCCGACTGGGACGCCGTAGCCGTAGTGCGTGTCGGGGGTGATGACAACTAGCTTGACGCCGGGAAAGCGCGTGGCGTTGACAATCTGACGATAGAGGATGTCTTCGGCTTGCGCGAGCAGCGTGGGCGTCAGAAAAACACGCACCGGCACGTCTCCCGTATCTTCGGTGTGCAGTTGGTAATAGCCAAGCCCTTGCCAGCGCGCGAGGTGTTTCCAGTTATCATCGTTCTTTAGTTGTTTCGCCACTTTCAGCGCTTTCGCGTCGTTCGTTTTCTCGCTCATCACTTGAACCCTTGTCCTTCATAACTAAACTTCAATCAGCAATCTTTTCGCCGTCCACAAAACGCTGCTCCTTCTGCAACGCTTCGATGATTTCCGCCGCAACTTTGTAAGCGCTTCTGCCGGCATTAACGTCTATGCGCAGCGCGGCCAACTGGTACAGAGGGCGGCGCGCATCGTAAAGCTGTCGCGTTGCTTGACGGGTGCTCGCCAGCGGGCGCTCTTGATGGCGTGCTCTCGTAATCCTCTGCCAGCAGAGCGTGAAGGAAGCATCGAGCCAGATTGTGATGCACTCGCGTTCGGCTACCAGCGCGCGGTTACGCTCCAACGCCCATGCGCCGCCGCCGAGCGAGACGACGCACGCCTCGTTGCTCTCCAACACCTCGCGCAGAATTGCTGTCTCCAACTCGCGAAACCGCGCTTCGCCCTCTTCTCTAATGAGCGCGGGCACGCTTCGCCCCTCGCGTTGCGAGATATAGGCGTCCAAATCAACCGCGCGGCAGTTTAACTGTCGGGCGAGCGATGCGGCAACAGTCGTTTTTCCCGCTCCCATGAAGCCCGTCAGCACTATTGTTTGCAGCTTGCCGCTCATCTTTCGATTACCGATTCGAGAAGTTCGAAAAACTCAGGCAACGAGATGCGGACACACTCGGCGTCGTCCAACTCGGATTCGCCTTCGGCCAGCAGGGCCGCGACCGCGAAGGCCATCGCGATGCGATGGTCGCCGTGGGTTTTAATCCGCGCGCCCTGCAAGCGAGTGCGACCGCCCACGCGCAGGCCGTCTTCAAACTCCTCGACCATTGCTCCCATCGCGCGCAAGTTTTCGACAATCGCATGAATGCGGTCGGATTCTTTCACGCGTAGTTCCTCTGCGTCGCGAATCTCCAGGCCGCCGGGCAAATGTGCGCCGACGATTGCCAGCACGGGCAATTCGTCAATCAAACGCGCGATGGCCGCGCCGCGCAAGATATTGGCTCCCGCCGCGCTCGTGTTCGAGTAAAGGTTTCCCGCGCCCGTGCTCAATTGTATATCGCCAATAGGTTCGTTGCATTGCTCCTGCCGGTTCGTCGTGCGGAGGTTGATGCCGAGCGTTTTGAGCGTTGACAAAATTTCCGCACGCGTCGGATTGAGGCCGACGCCTTCAAGCTCTAGGGCCGAGCCGGGAAGCAGCGCGGCGGCTGCGATGAAGAAGGCCGCCGAAGAGATGTCGCCCGGTATAGATACGTCGCGCGCGCGAAGGCGGGCTGGACCATTAATCGCCACGCTGCTCCTCGTCGTCTCCCCGCGCTGCACGCGGCGAACTTCGACGTTGACTCCGAACCAGCGCAGCATTCGCTCCGTATGGTCGCGCGTCGCATTCTCTTCTTCGACGACTTCCGTGCGGCCCTCAGCATTAAGCCCCGCGAGCAGGATGCACGACTTGACCTGCGCGCTGAAGACGGCCATTTCGTAGCTGACGGCAGCGAGCGGCTGGCGGCCCTTTATCCGCAAGGGAGCGTGCCCGTCAATTGCAGCGACGCGCGCGCCCATCAATTCGAGCGGCTCGATAA
>CAZEZJ010000355.1:0-1580 GCA_964516695.1 uncultured Blastocatellaceae bacterium | reverse complement strand
CGCGAAGAGAATCGTCGCCCGTTAACTCGGAGTCGAAACTCTGTCCGGCGAGAACGCCAGCCAGCAGTCGCATCGTTGAGCCGCTATTGCCGCAGTCGAGCGAAGAGACGGAAGCTCGTAAGCCCCGCGGCCCTGCGCCCGCGACCTCCACCCTTGTTCCTTCCATCTCTATCGCGATTCCCAGTTGACGCAGGCAACGAAGCGTCGAGCGGCAATCCGCGCCGGTCGAAAAATTGGTGAGCCGCGAGGGAGCGTCGGCCAGCGCCGCCAGCAGCGCGGCGCGATGCGAGATGGATTTGTCGCCCGGCAGCCGCAAGCGCCCGCGAATCCGCCGGGCCGGACGTATTTTCATTGCGCAATCTTACATGACGGAAAGCGGAAGGCAGGAGTCCGAAATTCTGAAATCAAAATCGGAGGCCGCCACTCTTCAGTTTCCATCGACATTCTTTTCTTCCGGCTGTGGATTCTCTGACTCCTGCCTTTCTTGACAGTCGTGCGGCGCGCGTGTTACACGTCCTGTCCTTAGATTCGATTTACCGTAAGTCTATAGCTGGTGGCCTTGCCTTCGACGGACGGTGCTGCTGGAGAGACCACGCCTTGTGACCGAAGAGACGACTGAACTCGCATTACCGAGCCGCATCGAGGCCATTGAGGACGCGGCCATAGCCGCCGCAGAGTTCGTCAGCCGTTCAGGTGTCGAACCGGAATCGGGCTTCGGAATTGACATGGCCGTGCGCGAGGCCGTCACCAACGCGGTGTTGCACGGCAATCGTCAAGATGAATCGAAGCTGGTCGTCGTCCAGTTTAAGAGTTCGGCCAGCGCCATTGAGATAAGTGTGCGCGACGAAGGGAGCGGGTTCAATCCTGAGAGCGTGCCCGACCCGACCGACCCACGTAATCTCTTGAAAACTTCGGGGCGCGGCATCCTTTTTATGCGCACCTTCATGGACGAAGTCAGTTGGTCGCACCACCCCGAGGGCGGAACCGTGGTGCGAATGGTGAAGCAGAGATAACCAATTTTAGATTTTTGATTTGCGATTTTGGATTGAATAAGGCGCGAGACGCTTTGACAAACTAATCGTGAATCTAAAATTACAACGGGAGAATTTTTCGCAATGGCAGAACTGAACATTAAAGAACGTGAAGCGGGCGACGTGACGATTCTGGATATGGAGGGCAAAGTCACTATCGGCGAGGGCAGCGTCGCGCTGCGCAGTGCCATTCGCGACCTGCTGGCGAAAGGAAGAAAGAAGATTCTGTTGAATCTCGCGGGCGTCGGCTACATTGATTCGAGCGGCATCGGTGAGTTGGTGGCGAGCTTCACAGCCATCAACAAAGAGGGAGGACAACTAAAGCTCCTCAATCTGACACAGAAGCTTCAAGACTTGCTGGCGATAACCAAGCTTTTGACCGTCTTCGACGTTTACGAAGCGGAGGCCGACGCGCTCGACACCTATAAGCCGGGAGCAGCGTAAACGCGCGCCGCCAATCGCTTTGGAAGCATTCATCTTAAAACAATCAACGAACAAAGGAGACATCCGCGATGGCTCAGCTTGAAATTGGGGAGCGTCAGGCCGGAG
>CAZEZJ010000354.1:0-5610 GCA_964516695.1 uncultured Blastocatellaceae bacterium | reverse complement strand
GGTTATGCTCTGCTGCAAAAAGTGCGCAGGCTCGCGCCCGAGCGCGGCGGCCAACTGCCCGCCGTGGCGCTGACGGCCTACGCCACAGACGCCGACCGCGCCCGCGCGCTCGCCGCCGGATTCCAACTTCACCTCGTCAAGCCGGTCGAGTTAAAAGAACTGGCCGAAGCGGTCGCGAGCCTTGCCGGGAGAACGAGGAAAGTTTGAGCCGCTACGTTCTCGGAATGAAGATGAGCATAAACAACATCGTCGCCCCGGCGACCGCGGCCACAATGGCCACGCCCTTCACGACGTTGACCGCAACTTTAGCCGCCGTCAGGCGATTGTGGCCCTTGAGTTGTTTGACCTGCGCGTAGTCTATCAAGTTGTCAGCGCCCGTCTTTTCATCGACGACGACGAAACTGTCTTCTCTCGTCTCCGCGATATAGCCTTTTACTTTTCTATTGTCCTGAAGCTTAACCTCTACGCGCGCCTCCGCGCCCGCGCCGAGTTTGCGGACATTAGCTTTGACTTTCTCAACTCTGCGAGCCTCTTTGTCGTCCTGCGCGTAAACCGAGGCGGGCCAACCGCCGGCGAAGTTAAGCAGCAAGCCAGTTAACATTAAAGATAGAAATTTCCGGTACATACTTTCTTCCCGTGAAAATAGATTTTGCCCTTCAGGCAAAGAAGAGAAAGCAATCTTCAAGCCACTAACTCAAGCCTTGATAATTGAAGCCTGAACGATGCGGCAGCGGTTTCTCGCACACGAAATGTTGCGACACCTGAAAGATATTTACTGCAAGCTTCAGCACCTTTCTCCGGCTACTTTAAGGCCGCCAAGCTTTAAGCGCCGCGCTCGCCCTTGAAAAGCTCCGGTGGCGGCCTAATTAGAAAGCCTGTCGCCGTTTCCGTGGGTACGATAACTGTCTCTACATATTGTCTTATGAACTGAACGGTGATATAAGCCTCTCGTTTCCTCGCAGCATTTCGACCTCAACGACGGAGGCTCACTTCCATGGCAAACTACGAAACCTTTGGCGCTTGCCCAAAATGCGGCGCGAAATCGACCCTCTTAACATTTCGCAACATCTATCAATGCTATGACTGCGGAAAGCACTATTGCGATAAGTGCTGCGCAAGCAACTACAGTTGCCCTCATTGCCGTTCAACCAACGTCAAGAAAATTGGCGAAGCCAAATGAGCCGTTGATGGCAGCGCATTGCAAATTAAGACGCTCCCAAAGCTCTCTCCGTCTCGCGCACCCTCGCCGTTGTATGGTATACCTGTTCATCGAGACGGGAGCCGCGGGGCTTGAATGGCCAGCAGCTTCCGTCTCCGAGACTAATGTTCAAGCGCTCATGCTTGTGACAGCCTGATAATCGAAACTCTTGCACGAGAGTTTCCGCTCCCGTTCCAGTCAAACTGAAAATCGAATGCGCCGCCTGCTCACCGCCCTGCTTCTCTTTGCGACGACTCTTTTGTCGGCGGCACCCGCGCGTTCCTATACCCTGCAATCCACGGAGGGCGCGACGCCGGCGCAGGTCAAGTGGCCCAAACGGAAGATAACAATCTCGCTCTCCGCATCGCTCTTTGCGCCTCCGGCAAACATCAAGCCGGGCAGCGATATTGTCGGAGCGGTCCGCAGAGCTTTGGGCCACTGGGCGGCGGCTGCCGACATACAGTTTGTCACAACCTCTTCCAAGGCCGAGTCAATCAGCGCGCCGATGAGCGGCGGCGACGGTGTGAGCCTGATTACCGTCGCCCACACGCCGGAAAACACAGCCCCCTTCGCGGGCGCAAACACCCAAGCCTCCGGGCGCACACGCATCTTCTACACAGAGAGCGGCCACATTACGGAAGCAGACATCGCGCTCAACCCGTCGCAAAAATTCTCGACCGACGGAAGCCCAGACACCTACGACCTCGAAGCCGCTTTAACGCACGAAATCGGCCACCTGCTCGGACTCGAACACTCTGCCATCGCGGGCGCGACCATGCAGCCGCGACAGGGCAAGAACGGTCTCTATGAGATGGCCGCGTTGACGCAGCGCACGCTCTCCGAAGACGACCGCGCGGGCGTGCGCGCTCTTTACGGTGCGCGCGGCACAAATGGCAAAGCGCGCAGCACTAGCGGTACGGTGACGGGAACCATCAGCTACGCGGGCGGCGCGCCCGCTTACGGCGCAAACGTCTGGGCCGAAGAGATAGAGACGGGCAGAGTCAGCGCGGGCAATATCACGCTCGCCAACGGCACGTATCGCATTGAAGGACTGGCGGCGGGGAATTATCGCGTGTGGGTTGAGGCGCTCGATGGAGTGGTCGCCGCCGGGGAGATTGCTTCGGGGCGCGGCAACTACGTCGGATTGGCGCTTAACCAGTTGCCGCCGTTTCGCACGCAGGAGATAGGCCGCGTGAAACTGGACGCGGGCGCTACGCTGCAACTCGGCGCGCAGCTTTCAAGTTTGCCCGTGCTGCTGAATCCATCCTTTATCGGCATTAATGAACAGCTTTCAACCATCAGCGTGCCGCTCGTCGCGGGCCGCGCTTACACGCTCTACATGGGCGGCGACGGCCTCAACACAAACCAGATTTCCGGTGGCGGCATCACGGTTGATTCACCCTTCATCAGCATCAATCCCAATAGCATCGCTCAGCATGACTTTGGCAACGGCCTGCCCGTCATCAGCTTTGAGATAATAGTTAGCGCCAACGCTCCGACGGGCGATTACACAATTCGGCTGAATTCAAACACGGGCGAGGTCGCCTGCCTCGCGGGCGCTCTCTCAATTGAGGGCGCGGAGGCGAATACGGATGATTTGGGCGAGCTTTTCATCGCTCCGGCTGATGCGCCCGAATGGGAGGAGACGGCGCTTGTGGCCGGCAGCTTGACGACGCTCTCCGGCACAAACTTAAGCCCCAGCCTGGCCGCTTATGGCGCGGAATCCGGCGAAAATGAACAATAGTTCAACGCCCGGCAGTAGTTGCTGCCGAGGCTCCGGCTCAATGTGAAGCGAGGGCGGACTGCCTCGTCGCGCGGTCAAAATTCAGTCGAATCCCTACCCATGCGAATATCTTGTTGAAAGTTTGGGCTGACTGATGCATAATCTGATTGCGCTCGCCTCCCCGGTGAGCGAAGTGGTCGCGAGGGGTGAGGACTCGTGGCCTTAGGGCGGGGCGGTGGGAGGCCCCGCCCGCTTATTTTTATCCACACGTTTCTCTCAAACTTTTCCTCTCCATTATTCCTTTCCAAATCATGTTATATTGTCCGCGCACTACCCGAGGAGTACGCTCCACGATTGTCATCCCCGGGCGTTAAGAGCGCAGCGGTGTGTTCTTTTGCAGTGGAATTCTGGCTCCCCTTTGTCGAAAAATTGAGGTTGTATCCTCGTTTTGCGAGTTGAGAATTAGCCACTATGATTCTGGAAAAAAAACAGCGAAGACGACTCAAACTCTGGTTTTTCAGGGGCACGCAAGAACCCGAAGGGCCGCACGAAAAAGAGGGACAACATCACCAGCACCCTTGGTGGAAGGTGATGTGCCTGACCGGAGTTGACTATTTCTCCACGCTTGGTTACCAGCCCGGCATCGCCATCGTCGCCGCGGGCGCGCTCTCGCCAATTGCCACGTTGGTGCTCGTGTTGCTGACGCTTTTCGGCGCGCTCCCGATGTATAACCGCGTGGCCGCCGAAAGCCCTCATGGCGACGGCTCTATCTCGATGCTGGAAAATTTGCTCTCGCGCTGGAAGGGCAAGCTCTTCGTGCTGTGCCTGCTCGGTTTCGCTGCGACCAGCTTTATCATCACCGTCACGCTCTCGGCGGCGGATGCGGCCGTTCACATCGCGGAAAATTCTTTTGCGCCGCCCATCCTTCATCATCGCATCGCCGTCACACTCGTTCTGATAGCGGCCCTCGGCGCTGTCTTTCTCAAAGGCTTCAAGGAAGCCATCGGAATCGCGGTGTTGCTCGTCGCCGTTTATATCACGCTGAACCTCATCGTCGTGGGCGTCGGCTTTTACCAGATTGCGACGCACCCGCAAGTCTTAAGCGATTGGAAGAACGCGCTTTTTCAGAGTTACCCCAATCCGTTTATGATGATTGGCGCGGCGCTCGTCGTCTTTCCTAAACTCGCGCTCGGCCTCTCCGGGTTCGAGACGGGCGTGGTCGTGATGCCGCTGGTGAAGGGCGATAGAAATTTAACTGACAAAGAACTAGATTCGATACACTCCACGCGCAGCGCGCGCACGCCTGAACCGAGCGCGCAGGCGCTACTGGAAGGGCGCATCCGCAATACGCGCAAGCTGCTGAAAGTTGCCGCTCTGATTATGTGCGTGCTGCTGATTTCAAGCAGCATCGTGACGACGCTCTTGATTCCCGCCGAGGAGTTTCGTCCAGAAACAGGTACGCAGGAGGCCGGAGCAGCCAGCGGTCGCGCGCTTGCCTATCTGGCGCACCACTACTTAGGCAATGTCTTTGGCACGCTCTACGACTTGAGCACTATCTCAATCCTCTGGTTTGCCGGTTCATCGGCACTGGCCGGACTGCTCAACATCATTCCGCGCTATTTGCCGCGCTACGGCATGGCCCCCGACTGGGCCAAAGCGACGCGCCCGCTAACGCTCGTCTTGACCGCCGTTTGCTTTCTCGTGACCATCTCTTTCAAGGCGGACGTTGAGGCGCAAGGCGGGGCTTACGCGACGGGCGTGCTGGCGTTGATGAGTTCGGCGGCCATCGCCGTGACGCTTTCGACGTGGCGCAAGCAGGAAAAAATACGCTGGGCCTTCCTGCTCATCTCTTTAATCTTCGTCTACACCACAGTCGTCAACATCATAGAGCAGCCCGAAGGCATCAAGATTGCTCTGGTCTTTATCGTCGCCATCATCGTGGCCTCGCTGGTCTCAAGAGTCTGGCGCTCGACCGAACTACGCGTTGAGAAGATAGAGCTTGACCCGACGGCCCAATCCTTTATCGACGAAGCGAGCCGTGGCACAATCCGCATCATTACTAACCGCTGCGATAAGGGCGACGCCAGCGAGTATCAATTCAAGGAGAAGGAGAAGCGCGAGGATAACCACATCCCCAACGAAGAACCGATTATCTTCTTTGAAGTCACGCCGAGCGATGCTTCCGAGTTTTCCGGCGTGCTGAAAATCTGCGGCGAGACGGTCGAAGGTTATCGCGTGCTGAGAACGGAAAGCCCTGCGGTGCCAAACGCGATAGCCGCGTTTCTGCTCTACCTGAGAAACAAAACGGGCAAGCTGCCGCACGTCTATTTCGGTTGGAGCGAGGGTAACCCCATCGCTTACCTGTTCAAGTATATAGCCTTTGGCGAAGGCGACACCGCTCCGACCACACACGAGGTCTTACGCCAGGCCGAGAAAGACCCGGACAAACGCCCGACCGTTCACGTCGGCGGCTGAAGCGCAAAGCGGAAATTGTGTGAAGGCGGAAGAACTAAAGTTTGCAAGGAAGGATGGAAGCGCCAGCAATTGGACGTCGAATAGCTTGCGCTTCCATCCTTCTAAACTTCATGCTGGCTGTTCGTCGCGTCCTGCGAGGAAGCAGGAGCGGCAAAAAACCGGACGGCCCTGCGAGGGATAAAAGGGGACGGTTGTTTGTTGACCGCACTGTGCG
>CAZEZJ010000353.1:0-5639 GCA_964516695.1 uncultured Blastocatellaceae bacterium | reverse complement strand
CGGGCAACAAAATCCCGCGCTCGCTCGTCAGCCATGAAGCGTAGGCGGCGTTGGATGTTTGCGCTGGCGGGTCTAGCTTAACTTCATAAGCGAAGCGTGTGGCCGGGCTGGCCGCTGTAAACTCTCCCGCCGTGATTTTCCGCACGGGAATCGGTGCGCCGCTGTCGTCGCTGAGAGTTAGATTCTCGATTCTCTCGCTGAGGCCGCTCAAGCTTCCGTACTGGTTGCGGAAAGACCAAGCGGTCGTGCTTTTTGAGCGCTCACCCTCAATCCTGACGCGCGCCGGCGAAAGCGACAGCACGCTAATTCGAGCCGAGAGATATTGCGCCTGCGCGATGCTGCACAGGAAGAGCAAAAGCAGAGCGGCGCGAAGACTTGTACGCGCATTCGCGAGCCTGCTTTGTGGTTCTTTATTGTATTGCTGGTTAATCAAGAGGTGGCTGGCGAAGACCCTTCCGGCAGTTAATTCGACATCGAAGTGTTTGAGAAATTTCAGAGCACCCATGGGCGGCTGAAGCCTTGTTTGACAGCGCCACACGCAGGTGTTTTAATTGCTTTTCAATCTTAGCCGACTGTGGCAAAACGCTCAAGACGTGACTAACAAGACTTCAGCAGTATCGAGTCGTCCACATGCGCCGCTGGCGCGCGTGCTAGCGCTCTTGTTGCTCGCCTTCGTCGCCTATGGAGCTACGTTTGAGGTTGTACACAAGCATGGCATCCTCGCTAAGAGTAATGACGAAACATCTTCGTCCGTCAAGACTACAAACGATGAAGATAAGGCGACGCAGGAGTCGCGCCAGAGCGGCGCGTGTCTGATTTGCCAGCTTCATCAGAACCTTTTCGTCAGTCTTTTTAACGCCCAACTAAGAGTTGTTCCGCCGCCGGCGCTAAGCGCGCAGACGGCAACTCAGCCCGCTTCCTATCTTTCGCAAATGGACGCGCCGCGCCGCGGTCGCGCTCCTCCAACAGCCTCTTTACTGTAAATCGCTAACCAGACACGCTCAGGCTCTAAACGAAGCCCGTGCGACTATTCCGGCAAACCAAGTTTTGTCCGGTCTTCCTGCCATACCACAGCATCACCGCGCACAGGCTCCGCCGGGCGCTTGTGCTTTCCGGTGCGGCAGGCAGAGCGTCCAGACTTTACAGGTCTTGATAGAGAGGTTAATGCAATGCTAAAGAGAAGTACTGATAGAGCCGCGCTACTGGCCGCTGCGGCATTCATCTGTTGCCTGCCGACGCTTGGCTTCGGCCAGATTGGCGAAACAACAACAACTTCGCTTATCCCCACAACAGACACTCTGGCCATCGCCCCGCAGCAGGCTAACGGAACATTGCGCGGCACGGTCACACTGGGCGAGAGCGGAAAGCCCATCCATAACGTGCTCATCACTATCATTCAACTGAAACGCACAGTTGACACGGACGAGGCCGGAAAATACGAGTTCACAGCTATTCCGCCCGGTAGATACGATGTGGTGGCCCATCTGGACCGTGTCCCTGATGTCGTGGAAATTGTTGACATCGCTGCTGGCGGCGCAACCACGGTTGACTTTCGCATTCAATTGGCGAGAATGCGTGAGCAAGTGACCATCACGGCGACGGGCACGGAGCAGGCTGCGTCTAGCTCTATTCAGTCGGTGGAAGTTATCGGTTCGGTTGACCTTGCCAAGAAGAATCCGGTTTCGCTTGGCGAAGCGCTTGACGGTGAGCTTGGAGTCGCGAAGAGAAGCTTTGGGCCTGGCACGGCGCGACCCGTCATCAGAGGCTTCGATGGCGACCGCGTGCTTGTCTTGCAAGACGGAAATCGAATTGGCGGCCTCGGCTTTCAGTCCGGCGACCACGCAGAGCCGGTGGATGTTTTGACAGTTGAAAGAATCGAAGTGGTGAAAGGCCCAGCCACGTTGCTCTATGGCAGCAACGCCATCGGCGGCGTCGTCAATACGATTTCCGGCCACGATTCCGCTCACGAAGGCATCAACGGCTACCTGACCGCTATCGGCAGCACTAACAGCGACCAGGCGGGCGGTAGCGCCGGAATTGAATATGGAACGAAGAGATGGCTCGTGTGGGGCAATGGCGGCGGCCATCGCTCCGGCGACTACAACACACCCATCGGCAAGGTCAGAAACTCTTTCTCGCGCGAAGGCAATCTCGCCGCCGGTTTTGGCTATTACCCGACCAAAGGATTCTTTAGTTTCAACTACACCTTTAACAAGCGACGCTACGGCATCCCCTACGACACGGACGAGGCCGGCCCTGAAATAGTTAATCTGAATCCGCGCCGCCACGGTTTCGAATTTCGTGGAGGCTTTCGTGAAAGCCGCTCGTTTCTGCAAGCCGGAACATTCTCGGCGCAGTACAATGATTACGCGCACAGTGAAATCAATTCGTTCACTGACGAAGTAAACACCTCTTTCAAGAACAAGACCTTTCTTTATCAGGGCCTCTTCGACCAACAAAGGCGAGGCAATCTTTCGGGGCGTTTCGGTTTCTGGGGGCAGCATCGCGATTTCATTGCGTCCGGTGAGGAAGCTCTAGCGCCGCCGACCAAGCAGAATGCGTTTGCCGTCTTCGGCCTTGAAACTCTTGATTTAGAGCGCGTCTCCCTTCAATTCGGCGGGCGGCTGGAAACCAACCGCTACAACCCTGCGCCAACATTGAGCCGTGGCCTTCTACCCGGCAGAAGCTTCACAGGATTCTCAGGTGCGCTTGGTCTTCGCGTCCCCGTTTGGACGGGCGGCGCGGTGGTAGCCAACTACTCGCATTCTTATCGTGCGCCTTCGCTTGAGGAGCTTTATAACAACGGCCCTCACCCGGGCAATCTGGCATTCGAGATTGGCGACCCGAACCTGACGGCTGAGATTGGCGACGGCCTTGATTTCGGCCTGCGCCACTCTTCAAAGCGACTCCGCTTTGAAGCCAACGGCTTCTATTACCACATCAGAAACTTTATCTTTCTGGCCCCGACCGGAGACATCGAAGATGACCTGATAGTGGCCGAATACAGGCAGGGGACGACGCGCTACGTCGGCACGGAGGCGCGCCTTGACGTTGCTCTTCATCCGCTCCTGTGGCTCAATCTGAGCACAGATTATGTGAACGCCGAGTTGACGGATACCAATACGCCGCTGCCTCGCATTCCGCCCTTGCGTGGGAGAGTGGGCCTGGAGTTGAGATACAAGGGATTGCTTCTGAATCCAGAAGTAGTCATGGCTCAAGACCAGAACAGGCTTTTCCCGAACGAGACGCGAACGGCTGGCTACACCGTCTTCGGCCTCTCAGGTTCATACTTGATTGCGCGGCAGCACGCTGCTCACATCATCTCGTTCAATGCTTTCAACCTCGGCAACCGCCTCTATCGCAACCATCTTTCGTTTATCAAAGAGTTTGCGCCGGAGATGGGCCGTGGGCTGAGGGTGACCTACACGCTGCGGTTTTTCTAACGAGCCTGCCGCCGCAAATAACGGCCTGTGCTTTGGCAGTAATACGTTGTCCGTTGCTCTGCGCCTCACGCAAGCAACGGACAACGAACGTAACAGTAAAGACCTTTTTTGGAACTGAACTGGCGCGTCCTACGTTATTCTTTCTGTGAGGAATCGTTGCGCTCGGCGGGTTTGCTGGGCGTTGACAGAGCGCGCTGCGCGCCACTAAAATGCGTTCTGTTCAGAGCGCGTCTGACCGCCTTCATGGTAGCTACCAACAGCTAAGGATTGATTGTGAGTCTGGTCAAAATCATTATCATCACGATAGCAGTTATTTTGAGCATCCTGCTGCTGGGGCGTTTTCTCTTCTAAAGCCCTTTTCTTAACGGCAGCATGTTCCTGCATCACGAAGCGCTTTTCCGCAGTTGCCCTACTCCACGCGCTTTCCACTCTTATCATTTTCCGCGCCACGCTGTTCGCCTCTCTCTGCTTCTGGCTTTCACCCTTTTTTATCTCGGCCCGCGCTCAATCGTCCACGCACAGACCGAGCCTGCGACCACTGAGGACGACATCATACGCGTTCGCACAGACCTCGTGACCGTGCCTCTCTTCGTCACAGACCGCAAAGGCCGCCGCATTTCCGCACTCGCCTTGGAAGACTTCGACGCGCAGGTTGACGGGCGCGCTCTTAAGCTGGAATACTTCGCCGCTGGCACAGAGCACGTCGCGCTAGCTTTTGCGCTCGACGCATCCGGCAGCGCCCGCGAAATCATCAGGCGTCAAAGCGAGGCTGCGCTGGCTCTCTTTTCGCGCTTCGGGCCGAAATCGAGCGTCGCTATCTGGCATTTCGGAATCCGGCCTCAGCTAAAAGTTGACTTTACGACGGAAGCCGAAATCGCTCATCAAGGATTCAATCCTCAAGCTGCCGCGGGCGAGCGAACAGCTATCTTCGATGCCGCCGCTGCTGCCGTGCGCGCTTTCGACCGCCGCCACAGTGATGCGGTCGAACGGCGGATTCTGATTCTGATTAGCGACGGGCTGGACACCGCGAGCCAACTTAAAGCGCAAGCTGTTATTAAAGAGGCCGAGCAGCGCGCGGTCTCGATTTATGTTATTCATCTACCGCTCTATGCGCCGCGCGACGGGCGGCTGCAACCCCGCCCCGCAGCTCGTGGCTTTCGCGCTCTCGCGGAACAAACCGGCGGGCGCTATTTTCTCGTCGGAGATACGCGCGCGGCGCTCGACCCGCAAGCCGAAGTTGAGCTTGGCCCAATCTTCAAGGCTATCGAAGAAGATTTGCAGGGCCAATACGTGCTCGGCTTTTATCCAGACGACGCGACGCGCGATGGTCGTTTTCACCGTCTCTCAATCAGCTTGCCCGCACCGCGCAATCGCCAACTGCGCGTGCGCCAACTGCGTGACGGATTCAAGTTAAAAAAGTGATGCCGGAAATTATGACCACCCAAAATAATGTAGGACTACGCAAGGTCAGGCGCGCTCTGTTGAGCGTCTCTGACAAGACGGGCGTTGTTGAATTCGCGGCGGGCTTGCGGCGCTTCGATGTCGAGTTGATTAGCACAGGCGGGACGGCGCAGGCGTTGCGCGAGGCGGGCATCCTTGTGCGCGATATTTCCGAGGTGACGGGCTTCCCCGAAATGATGGATGGCCGCGTCAAAACCTTGCACCCGCGCATTCACGGCGCGCTGCTTGCCCTGCGCGACAATGAAGCGCACCAAACGGCGATGCGCGAACACGGCATCGAGCCGATTGATATGGTCGTTATCAATCTCTATCCGTTTGAGCAAACCGTCGCTCAGGCCGGCGTGACGATTGAAGAGGCCATCGAGCAGATAGACATCGGCGGCCCCGCGATGATTCGTTCAGCCGCAAAGAATTTCAGAGACGTTGCCGTTGTCACAGACCCTCAAAGTTATTCCTACATTCTGCATGAGATGAGCCACAGCGACGGCGCGCTCACGGCGGAGTTTCGTCGTGAGCTTGCTTTTCAGGCGTTCCTGCGGACGGCTGCTTACGATGACGCGATTTCCAATTACTTCAACCAACTCGAAGCCAAAGAATTTCCGATTCACATACCGCCCGATGCCATCCTCGACACAGACGCTTTGATGCTGAGGAAAATCTCAGACCTGCGCTACGGAGAGAATCCGCACCAGCAAGCCGCGCTCTATCAAAGCGACGACCCGTACAGGACGACCG
>CAZEZJ010000352.1:0-5640 GCA_964516695.1 uncultured Blastocatellaceae bacterium | reverse complement strand
AGTCTAGGTTGAGCTAGCTCCATTCATATCTTTCATACTCCGTGCTCCTGTCTATCCTGTCCATCACTGCGAGTTGTTTTTCAAGAAGAATTGATGGGCCAAAGGGTTTTCGCGACACACTAGAATGAGGAGTCAGAGGTCTTAACGAACATGCAGACGCAGCAACAATTAACTGAAACACAACCGCCAAGCGCCATGATGACGCAGATGATTTTCGGCTTTATGAGCACGCAGGCGATTTACGTCGCCGCGAAGCTTGGCATCGCGGACTTACTGAAAGAGAGACCGAAAACGAGCGCGGAACTGGCGCGCGAGACGGGAGTTGACGCGCGCTCGCTGTATCGCGTGCTGCGCGCGCTGTGCAGCACCGGCGTCTTCAACGAGACAGACCCGGACTCTTTCGGACTGACGCCGCTCGCGGAGACTTTACTGAGCGACGCTCCTGGTTCTCTGCGCGGCTCGGCCATCTTTATGGGCGAGGATTTTCATCTGCGCGTGTGGGGCGACATTTTGCACAGCGTGCGCACGGGCCAACCCGCCATCGAGCACGTCTATGGCCTGCCCGTCTTTACCTACTTCGGGCAGCACCCGACGCAAGCCGCCATCTTTAACAACGCGATGACGAGCATGAGCGCTGCGGTCGTGGACGCGATTATGGCGGCTTATGATTTCTCTCCAATCGAGCGCATCGTGGACGTTGCGGGCGGTCATGGCCTGTTGATTAGTTCGATTTTGCAGGCGCACCCGCGGATGAAAGGCATTCTGTTTGATGTCCCTTCGGTGATAGAGCAGGCGCAGGCGCGCCTCGCGGCCGAAGGCTTGGCGTCGCGTTGTGAAACGGCGACGGGAGACTTCTTCGAGGCCGTGCCGGGCGGCGGCGACGCCTACATTATGAAGCACATCATTCACGATTGGGACGACGAGCGCGCGCTCAAGATACTCGGCAACTGTCAACGCGTGATGCGCGCGGACGATAAGCTGCTCTTAGTCGAGATGGTCATCCCGGGGCGCAACGAGCCAGCGCCCGGCAAGTTTATAGACCTCGAAATGCTGCTCTTCACGGGCGGCTGCGAGCGAACAGAGGAAGAATACCGCGACCTGCTGGCGCGCGCGGGCTTTAAGTTGACGAAAATCACGCCGACCGCTTCGCCCTACAGCGTCATTGAGTCGGTTCGCAGATGAGAATATCGCTACAGGGCGCGCGCGCGTACGCGGTGTGAACTTGAAAGCGTGTTTAGACGTAAAGAGTTTTAGAGGTGAGAGATAGTAATGAAAGAGCGTGACAAAAAAGAGGTTCGGTGCGAAAGATGGATTGCGCGGTGTAAGCGGCGGCTCGCGGCGCATAAGAGAAATGCGGCGCAGCGTTAGCAGCGGCTAGCTGGTTAGTACACAGGGGTCGTGAGGAGAGCATGGGGTGTCTGGCGTGAGCAAGGGGTGAGAGAGAACCTTCCGTGAAACGGCGGGCAGTTCTTGCGGGCTGCCCGTCGCCTTTTAACAAAATCAGTTACAGCGGCGCGCGGCGTGATATATTGACGCCGCTTGAGTCAAACTTTCTTCGCGTGGACGAATTGCAGAGACGTTGAAAGCGTTAGTTGTAGATGATGAGGCTCCGATTCGCGATACCGTCGCTGAGGTGTTGCGCGCAGACGGCTGGACGGTCAGCGAAGCCGAATCCGCCGAGCGCGCCTTTGAAATGTTGCAGGACGAAAGCTGGGCGCTCGTCTTCTGCGACGTGAAACTGGGCGGCGACGGCGGCCATGACGGATTCAGCGTGCTGCGGCGCTTCACGAAAGAACAGCCCGAAGCGCAGATTGTCTTAATGACGGGCCACGGCTCTGCGGTCGGCGCGCTCGATGCCACGGCGCTCGGCGCTTACGACTATCTGATGAAGCCCTTTGGCGTCTCGGAAGTGTTGGAAGTCTCGCGCTCGGTCAAGCGCGGCATCGAAAAACGTCTCCGCCCCGGCACTACCGGCGAACTCCCCCCGCTCTCCGTCTACACTTCCGCAGACATTGACCTCGTGGGCCGTAGCTCCGCGTTCGTCGAAGTGATGAAGCTGGTCGGGCGCGTCGCCGCGACCAATCTGCCTGTGCTCATCACGGGCGAATCCGGCACGGGCAAGGAGATTGTCGCGCGTGCGATTCATCGCCGCAGCCCGCGCGCCGCTGGCCCTTTCGTCGCCGTCAACTGCGGCGCTATCCCCGCCGAGTTAATCGAGTCAGAACTCTTCGGCCACGTTCGCGGCTCCTTTACGGGCGCGGTCGGAGACCGTCGCGGCCTCTGGCAGGAAGCGGACAACGGCACAGTCTTCCTCGACGAGATTACCGAAACCACGCTCGCCTTTCAGGTCAAACTACTGCGCGCCCTTCAGGAAGGCGAGATACGCCGCGTCGGCTCCAACCACACGCTGCATATTAACGTGCGCGTCATCGCCGCCACCAACCGCGACGCCGAACGCGAACTCCGCGAAGGCCGCTTTCGCCAAGACTTGCTCTATCGCCTCAACGCCGTCACGCTGCATCTTCCCCCCTTGCGCGAACGACGCGAAGACATCATTCCCCTCTCGCGCCACTTCGCCAAACGTCTCACACAGCCCGACGAAAACTGCGTCAGCTTCTCGCGCGATGCCGTCCACCTTCTCGAATCCTACGATTGGCCCGGCAATATCCGCGAACTCGAAAACGCCATCATCCGCGCCGCCGCCCTCTGCGACCAGGTTATCCGTCCCGAAGATTTGCCCGAACGCATCCGCAACTACTCTCCGGCGGCCAACGCCGCCAGCGCTGCTCCCACCAACGATACGGAAACAAACGCCTCTCATCATCAGCCTTCAGGCCAGCACGAAGAATATCTCTTGCCGCTCGCCACCATCGAAGAGCGCCACGTCGCCCGCGTGCTCGCCTACACCGGCGGCAACAAACAGGCCGCCGCCCGCATCCTCGGCATTGACCGCACCACGCTGCAACGAATGCTCAAACGCCACCGCCTCGAAGAAGATGCGAAGGAATAGTTTGCCTCACAGCGCTTTGCCGATGAACGTCCGCCGCTCAATCACGAAGATGACCCGGAAGAAAACAGACGCGAGCGAAAGCTCCTCGGAATTTACGCGCAGATGCAGAAAAAAATATTGAGTGACAGGCTATAGCTTTGGTGATATATTGCGCGGCCTCTGGGGTTAGCCATTGCCCCGGGGTTTCCTTTGAAGTGGAGTGAAGAAGGCGGCGGGTTTCTTGAGTTGGCCCGCCGCCTTTAATTTTTGCCGGAAGTCAGTTTTGCCAACCACACATTCCTAGCGTCGCCAGCCGCCGCACACTGTCGCCCTACCTTCAGCGCTTTCTACCGCGCAGCAAAACCCGCTCGCTGACATGCGCGCTAGTAACTGTATAACTGCGTGATGGCCTGCGCCACGTCGTTCACCTGCGGCAAAATCGCGTCTTCGAGTTGCGGCGCGTAGGCGACGAAAGTGTCGAGCGCGGCGACGCGGCGAACGGGCGCGTCCAAGTATTCGAACAGTTCATCAGCGATGCGCGCCGCTATCTCCGCGCCGTAGCCGAAGGAGAGCGAGTCTTCGTGTGCAACGATTGCCCTGCTCGTCTTCTTCACACTCTCGGCAATCGCTTCCCAGTCATAAGGCGCGAGCGTGCGCAGGTCTATCACTTCGACGTTGATGCCCTGCTGCTCGGCTTGCTTGGCGGCGACGAGCGAGCGGTTGACGAGCGCGCCGTAAGTGATGATGGAGAGGTCTGTGCCCTCGCGCACCGTCTTGGCTTTGCCAAACGGAATCATAAAACCATCCGGCGGATACTGCGATTTATTATAAGCTTGACGATACAGATGCTTGTGTTCGAGAAACAGCACGGGGTCGTCCGTGCGAATAGCTGTGCGGAGAAGTCCGTTGGCGTCGAGCGCGGTGGCCGGATAGACGACGCGCAGGCCCGGAATGTGTGTGAAGATGGACGAGCCGCTTTGCGAGTGATAGACGGCGCCGCCCTTCAAGTAGCCTCCGACCGGAACACGCATCACCACGGGCGCTTTGAAATCATTGCCGGAGCGCCAGCGAATCAACGCCAGTTCATTACGAATCTGATGATACGCGGGCCAGATGTAGTCGAAGAATTGAATCTCGACGACGGGCTTCATCCCGCGCGTCGCCATCCCGATAGCGCGCCCGACGATGTTAGCCTCCGCCAGCGGCGAATTGAAAACGCGCGCCGCGCCAAACTTCCGCTGCAAGTTGGCCGTCACCTTGAAGACGCCGCCCTTGCCCTTCACCTTGTCGAGATTCTCCTCGCGCGAGCAATCGGCCACGTCTTCACCGAAGACCACTATGCGCGCGTCGCGCGCCATCTCTTCATGCAGGCAGCGGTTGATGAGGTCAACCATCGTGCCCGCGTTGCCTGAAAGTTCAGCGCCTTCTTCCGTATCAAACTCGGCGGCGGTCGGGTCAACGTCAGGCGAGTAGACAAAGTGTGTGGCCGTCTCAGGCGCGGGCTGCGGACTGGCGAGCGCTTTATCGGCGGCCTCGGTTATTTGAGCGTCAATCTCATCTTTAATCTGCTGTAGCTCATCCTGCGTGACGAAGCCTTCTTCGACGAGCAGCGCGCCGAAGCGTTTGATGGGGTCGCGCTCGGCATCCGTCGTTCTCTCTTCATCGGGGCGATAAAGCTTTTCGTCGTCGGAGAGCGAATGCGAGTAAGGGCGAATCACCTTGGCGTGGACAAAGGCCGCGCCCTTGCGCTGGCGACAATGTTCGACCGCGCGCCGCATTGTTTCCAACGACTCGACGGGGTCTGTTCCATCGCAACGCTGTATGTAGAGATTAGGAAAGCCCTCGACCAGCTTTGAAACGTCGCCGCCCGCCGTCTGCACTTCGACCGGAACACTAATCGCGTAGCCGTTATCTTCAATCAGGAAGACCACCGGCAATTTAAGATTACAGGCCGTGTTCAGCGCTTCCCAAAACTCGCCCTCGCTCGTCGTGCCGTCGCCCGAAGAACAGTAAACCACCTCGTCGCCTTTGAAGCCCTCCACCTTATCTTTTATCTCATCGAGCAGCGCCGCCCGGTAGCTGGCTTCGGCACAACCGACAGCCTGCAAAAACTGCGTGCCCGTCGGGGAAGATTGCGTGACGATGTTGAGCTTTTTGTGTCCCCAGTGTGAAGGCATCTGGCGGCCATGCGAGTTTGGGTCGTCTGCCGCGCCGACCGCCGAGAGGAGTTGTTCGAGGGGCGTCATGCCGAGTTGCAAGCAGAGAGCGCGGTCGCGGTAGTAAGGATAAAACCAATCGTAACCCGGCTTCATCGCCATCGCCGCCGCCACCAGCACGGCCTCGTGGCCCGCGCCGCTAATCTGGAAAAAGATTTTATTCTGATTCTTGAGTTGAATCTCTTTATCGTCAATTCGCCGCGACGTGTACATCGTGCGATAGATGCCAATCATCTGCTCGCGGTCGAGACCCTTGTATTCACGCGCCTTCAATTCGGTCGCCATCGTCTTTAATCTCCTGCTCTAATAATACTATCTTAATCCGCGTAATCCGCCTCCAGAGTCATGCGGTAATCTTCGGCCATTGAGGGATGATGGTGAAGCTCTGCGGCCTCTATGCCGCGTTGGTATGCCTCGCGCGCCGCGTCGCGCATC
>CAZEZJ010000351.1:0-5647 GCA_964516695.1 uncultured Blastocatellaceae bacterium | reverse complement strand
ATGGCCTTGCCTCTGGCATTGCGTGCGGCGCGCCCCATGGTTTGAATGAGGGAGCGGTCGGAGCGCAGGAAGCCTTCTTTGTCAGCGTCGAGGATGGCGACGAGAGAGACTTCCGGCAAATCCAATCCTTCGCGCAGCAGGTTGATGCCAACGAGCACGTCAAACTCGCCGCGCCTCAAGTCGCGCAGGATTTTAATTCTTTCCAGCGTCTCGATGTCCGAGTGTAGATAACGAACACGCACGCCGACCTCCGCGAAGTATTCGGTTAAATCTTCGGCCATCTTTTTCGTCAGCGTCGTGACGAGCACGCGCTCGTTGTGCTCCGTGCGCTGGCGACATTCTTCCAAGAGGTCGTCAATCTGTCCTTTGACGGGGCGCACTTCGACCTCTGGGTCCATGAGGCCCGTCGGGCGAATAATCTGCTCGACCACTTCGCCGCCCGCCTTCGTTAATTCATACGGGCCGGGCGTTGCGGAAACGTAAACGGTCTGGCCGATACGCGCTTCAAACTCTTCGAAGTTGAGCGGGCGATTGTCCATCGCGCTCGGAAGACGAAAGCCATACTCGACGAGCGTGCGCTTTCTGGATTGGTCGCCCTTGAACATGCCGCCGATTTGCGGAACGGTCTGGTGCGATTCGTCAATGACCATGATGGTGTCGCGCGGCAGATAATCGAGCAGGGTGGGCGGCGGCGCGCCCGCTGGCTTGCCGGTGAGGTGGCGCGAATAGTTTTCGATGCCGCGACAAAAGCCCATCTCCTTAATCATCTCCAGGTCGTACATCGTGCGCTGGTGAAGGCGCTGGGCTTCGACGAGTTTGCCCTCCTGAATCAGCTTCGGCTCCCACCACTCGAGTTCTTCTCTGATGGTCTTAATCGCGCGCTTGATGGTCGGCTTCGACATCACGTAGTGCGACTTCGGATAGATGGGAAGGCGCGACGTGTGCTTGTGTAAAACTTCGCCGAGGAGCGGGTCAATGGTCGAGACCGAATCCACCTCATCGCCCCACAACTCGATGCGATAGGCTTGCTCCTGATAGCTCGGATAAATCTCCACGACATCGCCGCGCACTCTGAACGAGCCTCTGTCAAACTCTATATCGGAACGCTCATATTGCAGTTCGACCAGCTTTTGCAGGAGCGCGTCGCGCGTGAGTTTCATTCCCTGCTCGACGAAGAGCAGCATCCCGTAGTAAGCGTCTGGGTCACCGAGGCCGTAGATGCAGGAAACACTGGCGACGACGATGACATCGCGGCGTTCAAAGAGAGCGCGCGTCGCAGACATGCGCAGGCGGTCAATCTCGTCGTTAATCGCCGCATCCTTTTCGATGTACGTGTCGGAGGCCGGAATGTAAGCTTCGGGCTGGTAGTAGTCGTAATAAGAGACGAAATACTCGACGGCGTTTTCGGGAAAGAAGGTTTTGAATTCCTGATAGAGTTGGGCCGCAAGAGTTTTGTTGTGGGCCAAGACGAGCGTCGGGCGCTGCGTGCGCTGGATGACGCTGGCGACGGTGAAAGTCTTGCCGCTGCCCGTTATCCCTAAGAGCACTTGGTCTTTCGTGCCGTCATCAAGCCCGCGCACGAGCGCTTCAATGGCCTGCTCTTGGTCGCCCTGCGGCTGGTATTCGGAACGAAGTTGGAAAGGCATAATAAAACAGTGACGAGCAGAAAGTGACGAGTGATAAGTTAAAAAATAGATTCTAACTCGTCACCCGTCACTTGTCACTTGTCACTGTTTTCTATGCTGCGGTCGGTGATTGGCTGCTGATTTGATAGATGGCTTCCATCACTGCGGAGCGCACTTCGGTCGGGAGCGACCCGCGCACGGCCAAGCGTCGGAAGGCGGGGAGAATCTCCTGCTGCCCGCTTAAGGCCAGCAATTTAACGACCGCCAGGCGCACTTCGTTGTTCGGATGCTCCTCGATGGCTCGCATCAGCGGTTGGACTTCACCCGCCTTCGACATCAGGAACAGCAGCGAGAAAGCATCATAGGTTTTCTCGCGGCTTTCGCCCGTCAGGTGGCCGATGGCTTCGCCTGCGAGGCCGGAAGAAGCCAGCGCAGCGCCTATCTGGCGGCGACGCTCCATCGGAGCCTCGCGCAGGGCGCGTGTGAAGGAAGCGGCGCGGTCTGTGTTCAACTCGAAGAGCGCGCGGGCCGCAGCGTTGCGGACTTCCTGTACGGGGTCGTCAAACGCTGCCGAGATTTCGCGGAACGCGTCCTCGCCGCCCAGCCGGCCCAAGTAGGTGACAGCTTCAGCGCGCTCGCCCGCGTCCTCGCTGCCGAGGTGACGCAAGATTGTGTGTGGAACTGTCGAAAACTCTTCTTCAGTGGAGACGATGCCCTTCTCCGCTACCGCTTGGTCAATCTCCTTAGAGACTCCGGCGGGTGATTCCGAAACCAGACCCATTGACGACGCGGGCGCGGCTTCGTGGGCTGCGGGCTGCGTCTCTGACATTTGCCATTCGGTGATTGCCGTCTCGGGCGCGGCTTCCGTCACGCTTGATGAATCGAGCGCGACGGCTGGCAATTCACTGGCGGCGGGTGAAGCGGGCCTAGCGTCTGTCTGCTCTAACTCGATGTCAAGCCATCCGGCGCTGCTGCCATCGTTGCGCTCGATAAGGGGAAGGTCTGTAGCGACTTGCGCCGGCGTCTCCGTGATGACATCGGCCTCCGAGACGTGGACTACTTCCGCCTCTTCAGCCTCGAGTCGCGCCGCTTCTTCAGCACGCTGGCGCGCAGCCTCTTCTTCCGCCCGTAGGCGTGCGGCTTCCTCGGCGCGTAAACGCGCGGCTTCTTCTTCGGCTTGGCGGCGCGCTTCCTCTTCAGCACGTAAGCGCGCTTCCTCTTCCAACGCTCGCTGCCGTGCTTCCGCCTCCGCACGTTGACGCGCTTCCTCTTCGGCACGCTGGCGTGCGGCTTCCTCTTCAGCCTTTCGTCTTGCTTCGGCTGCGGCGGCCTGCTGCCTGGCCTCTTCTTCCGCACGAGCGCGTGCTTCGGCTTCCGCGCGCCTGCGCTCTTCTTCCGCACGCTGCTTCGCCGCTTCCGCCTCCAAGCGCTGTCGCTCTGCTTCGGCGCGGGCGCGCTCTTGCTCTTCGGCCTGGCGGCGTGCCTCTTCCTCTGCCTTTAGGCGCGCGGCCTCGGCTTCAGCTTGCAGGCGTGCGGCCTCGGCGCGCTGGCGTTCTTCTTCCTCAGCTTGCCTGCGTTCTTCTTCAGCACGCAGCCGTGCAGATTCTTCCGCTTCCGCCTTCTTGCGGGCTTCGGCTTCGACGCGTTGACGTTCTTCTTCCTCGGCCTGTGCACGCAGGCGTGCTTCCTCTTCAGCGCGCAGTCGTGCCTCTTCCTCGGCGCGCACGCGCGCAGCCTCTTCTTCCGCTTTGCGACGCGCTTCTTCTTCAGCCTGACGACGGGCCTCTTCCGCTGCCGCCTGTTCGCGTGCGGCGGCTTCCTCTGCCTGCTTGCGCGCTTCGGCTTCGAGACGCTGCTCTTCTGCCTGCCTGCGCGCCTCTTCTTCTTCCTTCAACGCGCTCTGGCGCTCTTCTTCTTCAGCGAGCAGGCGTGCGGCTTCAGCCGCGGCGGCCTGTGCGGCCGCTTCCTGCTCTTTTTGTCTGGCGGCTTCCGCTTCGGCAATCTTGCGCGTTTGCTCTTCGGTACGTTTCTGTCGCGCCTGCTTCTTCCGCATCTTGCGCGACCCGGCGCGCTGCTGAGGCGCGACTATTTCGACCTTCAGCGGCTCCGAAACTTCCGCTGGCTTCTCCACCTGCGGCGCTTCGGCGGGCGACAACGCGGCAGCTTCGGAAGCGACGATAGCAGCGTCAGCTATCGCGGGCGTTTCAGCTTCAACTGCGGGAGCGGCAGCTTCCAGCGTTGCAGTCTCTTCTTGAGCGACGCTGGCTGGCGCGGCTTCAACGGTCTTCGTTTCTTCCTTCGCTTCGACCGTCGCCGCCGTGCTGGCTTCAATCGCGCGGCGAATCAGGCCGTGTGGAACTTTCCGGTCGCGCTCGCGTTCGAGCAGGGCTTCGAGCGGAGCGACCGCCGATGAATCGCGCAGCTCAGCCAAAGCTTCGATAACGGCGCGGCGCACTTCCGGCGACGAATCGTCAAGCGCGGCGATGAGATGCGGCGTGGCCGTCTGGTCTTGCGCGAAGCCAAGCGCGCGCGCAGCCGATGCGCGTTCGCCCGGCGCTTCGGCCGTCCGCAAATCATAAGTCGCTTCGTCCAGATAGTTGTGCTTGACGAAAGCCGCACGCGCTCGCTCGCGTCGTTCGGCGTTGCGCGCTCCCAATGCCGCGAGCAGTTCGGCGGCAACGGCCTGACGCGTTCCACGGTCGGATGCCGCTATCACGGCTTCGTCATAACTTTCGCCTGCCAGCAATTTCTTGACTTCGACGCCCGCCCGCTCGATGTCAACGGTCTTGACGGGAACAACCTCTTTCGCTGCGTCTTTATCGGCGGCGACAATTTCAGGGACGGGAGTTTCCAAGGCGGCGCTCTCGTCTGGGACCACTTTTTCCGGCGTGCGCGCCTTCTCTTGGTCTCTCTTTTTCACGACCGTGACGACGGGTGCGGTTGCGGTCGTGGCGGAAACTGCCTTGAGCGTCGAAGCTTCAACTGCTGGCGCAGGCTTCGCGTCGAGGGCTGCTTCTTTCTCTTTCGCGGGGCCGTCCGTCTTATCGCGACGAGACTTGGCCCGCGCTGCGACGACGAGGCCGAGGCTAATCAGGATGAGGCCGATGATGAGCGCCAAGCCCCAGTTGCGCGCGAGCGTGGTGGCAAGCGAGGGGCTGGTCGAAGTCTGACGCTGAGAGTTGTTGGCCGGAGGCTCTGCGGCGGAAGGGTTTTGTTGATTTTGCGCGATTTCGCTTGCGAGCGGCGTCGCTTCCGGGCTGGCAGCGGGCGTTTCAGTTGCCGTCGGAGGGAGGGCCGTGGCGGGCGTCGGCGCGGTCGTGACGATGGGAGATGTGCCCGCAGCATTCGGGTTGATGCCCGTGTTTTGGCCTCCCGTGAGCGGGTTTGGCTGAGTCGTATTGCCTGTGCTTGGCGAAACGGTGTTTGTCCCGCTCTGAGTCTGATTGGAAGGCGTGCGCGTTGTGCTCTGATTGCCGGAGTTGTCCGTTGTGCCTTGTGTCTGATTGCCGCCCTGGCTCGCTTGGGTCGCGCCGCCGGGCGTGTTGAAGACGACATCGAGGCGGTTGAATCTCTGCCGCACGCTCGCCTTCGCGCCGGGCTGCATTCGGAACACAAGCACCGTGTCGTTGCCGCTCTTTTGCACCTGCACGTTCTCGAAGCCACGCCCGCGCAAATTGCTTTGCGCGCGTTGCGCGTCGAGGTCTGGGACGACCACATAAAACTTATCGCCGCTGCGATAGGCGGAATACTTATTGAGCACGCCGTCGGATTCAAGCGTGACGTTTGAGCCGTCAGACGTATCGCTGCTGCGCATCCTGACGAGATTGGCCTTCTGCGATTTCGGCGTGGTCTGCGAAGAACCAGACTGCGGCGTGGCAGCGGGCGTCGCCGCGGGCTGGCGCGGCGCGGGCTTTCTCCTCTGCGCTCCCGTCTCCTGCCCGCCGATGAAAACGAGCAGGCTGACGAAAGCCAGCAGAACCAAGACCAGACGCAACTTATTAGGGGACAGGTGTGAACGGGGC
>CAZEZJ010000350.1:0-5692 GCA_964516695.1 uncultured Blastocatellaceae bacterium | reverse complement strand
ACGAGCGTGCCTGCTTTGATGGCTTGTTGCAGGCCGGGCAAGCGCCAGTTGGGGAAGCCGTAAAGATGGCCCTCAACTTCGCCGGATTGCTCGTAGAGCGAGGCCAAGCCCTCATTGAACCAAGGAGGACAGGCCGGAAAGTTTGCCTCTATGAAAGGGTGTACGATTTCATGGACGAGCGTGCCGCTGCCCGTCTCGATGTTCATAATGAGCGCGCGGTGAGCGCCGGAATAGTAGCCGTAGGGGGTGTCAGGCTCGTCTTTAAAAAGCTCGCGCGTGTATCGTTGATAAGAAGCGGTGTTTTTGAAGAGCCAGATGTTTAGAATCTGCGCGGGGTCTTTCGTGAAATAATCTTTTTTGAGCAGGCCAACGGTCCATTTGACCGTCTCGGCCGCGCGCTGGCGCACGACGGCAGGCGCTTCGTCACCGATGACCACGAAGGGCGGTTGGACGACGAACGTAAACTTGTTCTTCGGCAGTTGTTTTTTGAGACGAGCGATGTGCTGCTCAAAATCGGCGGCGGTGAAGCGGTCGCTGGCTGCGGTCAATCCGGTCGCGGGCGCGTGGGCCTTTAAGCCTTGGGCGACTTCCACACTCTTTGACGGCGAGCCACACTGGTAGTGTGCCATCAAGAGCCAAAGGGCGGTGAGCGCTGGAAGCCTGAAGTTCATCATTGCGTAGGCGGCCATGTCCGGCGATAGTGTTGACCGCCGAGTTCTTTTACACTGACGCCGCTTGGAAAGTAAATTGCAGACCGAGGAGAAGACGAATTGCGGGAGACGGCGGATGTCGTAATCATCGGCGGCGGAATCGTCGGCGCGAGCGTGGCCTACCACTTGGCGGAAGCAGGCTGCACGAAGGTCCTCATCGTTGAGCGCGAAGCGGCGCAGGGCTTAGGCTCGACGGGGCGCGCGACGGGCGGCGTGCGCGCGCAGTTTGCCACTTCCGTCAACATACAAATGTCGCGCTACTCGATTGACTTCATCTCTCATTTCCAAGAAGCGACGGGCCACTCGTCCGGCTATGACCCGGCCGGATATTTGTTCGTCGCGACAACGGAGCGGCAGCTACAATATCTGAAAGAGAATTGCGCGCGGCAAAAGAGAGAGGGCGTCGCGAACGTCGAGATTGTCGCGGCCGCGGAGATTGCGAGGATGATGCCGCAGTTACGCGCGGACGACATCGTGGGCGGCTCTTTTTGCCAGACGGACGGCTTCGTCGCGCCGCTCAGCATCCTGCGGGGTTTTTCGGAGCGTGCCGTTGCACGCGGCGTGCGTTTGTGGCTTGAGACGAAGGTGGTTGGGATTGAGGTTGAGAGCGGGCGCGTGTCGGGCGTGTTGACGACGCGCGGGCGGGTCCAGACGCGGGCGGTGGTGAACGCGACGGGCGCTTGGGCGGCGGATGTCGCACGCCTGGCGGGGGTTGAGATTCCGGTCGTGCCGCTCAGGCGGCAGTTGGTATGCATGAAGCCGCTGGCGTCGATGCCCGCGCGTTTTCCGATGGTGATTGACATGACAGACGGCTTTCACTTTCGCCCAGACTCGCTGGCGGGCGCAGCCGCCGGAGTCTTGCTGACATGGCCCGACCCGGAAGAGACGGTGGGTTTTAAGTCGGAGTTTGAGATGGAATTTGCGGGCAAGATTCTGCCGCGCGCGGTAAGGCGTGTGCCTTGTCTGGCGAAGGCTGTGGTGGATGAGAGTCGTTGTCGTGCGGGCTTGTACGAAGTGACGCCGGACCATCACGCGATTATAGGGGCAGCGCCGAATGTGGGGGGGCTGTTTCTCGCCAACGGTTTTAGCGGTCACGGAGTGATGCATTCGCCCGCGACGGGGCGCGTGATGGCGGAGTTGATACTTGAAGGAGCGGCACGCTCGCTTGATGTCTCGGCGCTCGGCGCTGAGAGATTTGCGAGCGGTCGTTTGCTGGCAGAGACATCTGTGATTTGAAGTCAGGCTTAACGATGAGACCATGTGTTTCTTCGCCTGTCATCGGAAAACGACAATCATATCTCGCTGTTAATGGAGGGGAGAGATGCAGCATCAAATGTTTCGCAGGTTGATAATGATGGGATTGACGCTGGCTGTGGTCTGGCAGGTTCCGGCAGTCGGTTTACAAACCGTGGCGGCAACTGAAAAGGGCACAATCGGGCAGGAGCAATCGAGCCAGCAGCTCACATGGATGAAAGATGCGATGGCAAAGATGGAGCGCGAGTTAATCGCGAAATACGGCGAGGGACAACGAGGGCGCATCGAGCGCGGGTTGAAGCAGGTGGCGAGTTTTTGGCGGGCGGAGGACGGCGACGCTACAGCCTTCGAGGATTTTGTGCGCACCAACTTCGCCGGAGAGCAAGCGACGCTCGATACAATGTTCACGCGCTTCCAACACTTGATGGAACAGTTGGACGGGCACATGGGCGAACTGGGCAGGGAGTTTCGCCAGCAGTCTGACCTTGAGCTTGGGCCAATACTTCCGTTCGACGAGATGTTCGCGGGTTACGACCCGTCAGCGCACGTCATAGACGACTTCTTTAAGAATAAGATTGCGTTCACGGTCTTGCTAAACTTTCCTTTGACGACGCTGGCGCAGAAGGTGGCGGAGGGCGAGCGTTGGACGCGCAGGCAGTGGGCGGAGACGAGGCTGGCGCAGCGTTTCTCGAAGCGGATTCCGGCGAGTGTGAATTTGGCGATAGCGGAGGCTTCGTCGGAGGCAGACCGCTACATCGCTGAGTACAACATCTGGATGCATCACTTGCTGGACGAGAAGGGGCAAAGGTTGTTTCCGGCAAAGCTGAGGCTGCTCTCGCATTGGAATCTGCGCGACCAGATTAAGGCTGACTACTCGGACGCACAGAGCGGTCTCGCCAAGCAGCGAATGATACAGCAGGTGATGGAACGCATCGTGACGCAGACGATTCCGGCGGTCGTCGTGAATAATCCGCGAGTGGATTGGAACCCTGTGACGAACGAAGTGAAGGCGGCGGCGGTCAACGATGCGGAGGGCGCAGCGACGAACGCGAGCGCGACGAGCAATCAAGCGCCGGTGAACGCGCCGGAGCCGGATACGCGTTATGCAAAGCTGTTGTTGACGTACCAGGCGGCGAGGAAAGCGGACCCTTATTCACCGACCGCGCCGACTCTGATTGCGCGCCGCTTCGACGAGAATCGCGAGATACCGGAAACGCGTATGAAAGCGATGCTCGAACAAGTGCTGTCGTCGCCGCACGTGGCGACGGTGGCGAAGCTGATTGAGTCGCGGCTGGGCAGGCCGCTCGAACCGTTCGACATTTGGTACAACGGCTTTCGCCCGCGCGGCGCGTACACGGAAGCGCAGTTGGACGAGATTGTCAGGAAGAGGTATCCGACGGCTGAAGCTTACAAGCGAGACATGCCGAACCTGCTCGTGCAACTCGGATTCACGAAGGAACGCGCGCAATATCTGGCGGACAATATTATTGTTGACGCGGCGCGCGGCTCAGGCCACGCGCTCGGGGCTGGAATGCGCGCGGCGAAGGCACACTTGCGCACGCGCGTCGAGCAGGGAGGGATGAACTACAAGGGCTTCAACATCGCCGTGCATGAGATGGGCCATAACGTCGAGCAGACTTTTTCGCTGAACAACATAGACCACACGCTGTTGCAGGGAGTGCCCAACACAGCGTTTACGGAAGCCTTGGCGTTCGTCTTTCAAGGGCGCGATATGGAGTTGTTGGGTTTGGCGAAGCCGAGCAAGGAGGCGCACGCGCTCAAGACGCTCAACGAGTTCTGGGCGACGTATGAGATAGCGGGCGTGGCGCTCGTTGACATGGCCGTCTGGCATTGGATGTACGACCATCCCAACGCCACGCCCGCCGAGCTAAAGGCGGCGACGCTCACCATCGCGAAAGACACTTGGAACAAGTACTACGCGCCCGTCTTCAAGCAGCGCGACGTGGTACTGCTCGGCATCTACTCGCACATGATTGATTCGTTCCTCTACTTACCGGACTATCCCATCGGACACATGATTGCTTTCCAGATAGAGGAACAGATGTTGAAGGCCGGAAACATCGGCACGGAGTTTGAGCGGATGACGACGGTGGGCAACGTCATCCCGGACCTCTGGATGAAGAAAGCGACTGGCTTGCCAGTCGGCCCCGAAGCGCTCCTGACCGCCACGGGCCGCGCCCTGACCGACCTCAACCGGGCAGGGAACTAGAACACCCGCCCGCAAATAGCAAAAATAGCTGCAAAACCTCCCGCCGCGCCCACAAAAGCTGCGACTGCTTGCAAAAAAGCGGTCGCAGCACGCTTTCCGGCCCATTTTGAACGACTTACAGCGCTCACAGCGCGTCTACGAACCGCCGCTGCAAGCTCAGGAATCGCCGCTGCAAGGTAAAGAATTGTCACTGCACGACGTGAAGTTTTTTTTACATTCGATGGGAGGGGGCATTAGTGACGATTGAGGTGAGGGAAGAGTTTGTAGTCGATGGCAGAGGGAATCGTGGTTAATGCCAGAGGGCTTGACGCGCTTCACCCAATGCTAAAGCGAATTTTTCAAGAGAGATTTTAATCCGGCTCTTTTTCTCATCACACTTATCGCACTTTTCCTTCAGCAAGTCTGGCTGTCGAGAGGACTGAAATTGCTCGTAGCATAGTAAAGCGCAAGTATTAAATTCATTAAGAGTTTGTTGTAGCGCTGCCCATTCCGAGAGTATCTTCGGCTGCTTGGGGTGATTATAACGCATTAAAAAGCCCATCTTTCCTTCTTGAGCGGTCCATTCCTCAATGACGGAGTTATACTTATTTTTAACTTCCTCACGCTGATTCTGTAGTTTAGCTCTATCCTCCTCCGGCACATTTTCGGGGTCAAACTTAGTTGAAGTGATAGTAATCAAGGCCTCTGACGCGTGCGTCGTTCTTCCTACTAAATTGTAGGTCAGAGTAACAGTCTCTTCCAGATGAGCAAGTAATTGCTTGGACTCATTGCGAGCCTGCTCCTCGCGTGCCCGGTTGTTCTGGAATTTTAAAATAATCAACTGGCTTATCAGCCCGCCAAATACCACCGTGATGAGGGCCGCAAACGCCGTGGACTCGATAATGCGCAGCAGCGTTGAGGTTTGCTTCTTCTCCGGGTCGGCCTCATCCCGCACTCGTATGACTTCCTTAACGAAGGCTTCATGATGAAGAATGCGCTGCTCTTCTCTCGACCACTGCGGTGATGCATCCTCCACCTCCGCTGGTTTATTCTCCATCTCGTTCATTATTCTCTATTAGTCTAGAACGTGAAATTCAATTTCTTAGAGCGAACCTTCTGGCTCAATTTAGCTTTTTGTGGCTTTGACCTCAGCCCATTCACCTCCGAAGTCACCTCGTATTCACCCATAGTCGTATCCATCCTATATTCCCCTGACCCGTTAGTCTTCGCTTCAAACTTTTCCCCGTTGCTTATTTTCCAGGCATAAACTTTTGCATCTTTAATACCTTGATGCCGCCTGTTAGCTACCTTGCCGGAGATGTAACACAGAACCGGGTCTACTACAGAAACAAGGACACCTGGTGTATCATCACTCTCCTGTCCGGCCTTCAGAATTACGGAGTACACTAGGTTCTTCTCAAAACCTACCTGTGAAATTTCAACGATATAAACCCCCTCCGGTAACGCCATCCGGTATCTCCCCTTTTGGTCCGTCTTACCGAACAACCTTTGGCCCGTG
>CAZEZJ010000349.1:0-5733 GCA_964516695.1 uncultured Blastocatellaceae bacterium | reverse complement strand
CAGATGTTTGGCGACAACCTGATAATCAAGATTGAGTTGATAGACCTGATGGACGGCTCGCAACTCTGGGGCGACATCTACAAGCGTAAATCCTCCGACATCTTCGAGCTTCAGGACGAGATTTCAAAAGAGATTTCCGACAAGCTGAAAATCAAGCTCAGCGGCGAAGAGAAACGCCTGCTGACCAAACGCTACACCGAAAATACAGAGGCTTATAAGCTCTACCTGCAAGGGCGCTATTGTCTTAGCAAGTTGACCAAAGAAGGCATCAGGAAAGGCATCGAGAAGTTTCAGGAGGCGATAGACCAAGACCCCGCTTATGCGCTCGCCTACGCGGGCCTGGCCAACGCCTACTATGTTCAATCATCCAACTACCTGCCGCCCAAAGAGGCCATGCCCAAAGCGAAAGCCGCCGCCCTGCGTGCCTTAGAGATGGACGAAGAATTGGCCGAAGCACACGCCTCGCTCGCACTCGTTAAAGCCTTCTACGAATGGGACTGGGCCGCGGCTGAAACCGAATACCAGCGGGCCATCGAACTCAATCCCGGTTATGCCTCCGCGCATCATTGGTACGGCTGGTATCTGGCGCTCACGGGCCGGCTCGGTGAAGCCATCACGCAGATTAGGAAAGCCGACGAGCTGGACCCGCTCTCGCTGGAAATCAACTCCGATTTGGGTTTGTCGTTCTTCTTCGCGGGCAAGTATGAGCAGGCGCTCGAACAATTCCAGAAGGCGCTCGAAGAAGAACCAGACTCCATCTGGACGCGCTTTTTTCTAGGCTGGTCGTTTGAACAGATGGGCCAACTCGAAAAGGCCATCGCGGAATATAAGAAGGCGCGTCAAGTTGACGAATCGCCCCTAATCATCGCCGCTCTCGGCCACGCCTACGCGCTTATGGGCCACTACGACGAAGCGCAGGCCGCGCTCGACGAGATGAAGGACCTCTCCGCGCGCCGCCACATCTCGCCCTATCTCTTCACCATCATCTACGTCGCGCTCGGCGACCACGACCGCGCCTTCGCCGAACTGGAAAAGGACTACGAAAATCGCTCCGAAGCCCTCGCCTGGCTCAAGGTTGACCCCCGCCTAGACCCCCTGCGCTCAGACCCACGCTTCGCGGATTTGCTCCGCCGCGTCGGTCTGCCATCATAAAAGGGATGCCAGCATTAGTGAGACGGGATTTGGCCGGCGATGTGGCGCGCAAAGCGTTTCGCCACCGCGACCGAAGGCGCAAACACTGAGACTTTCACATTGCCCTGACGAAAATAGATGGTCGGCCAGGCCGTGCTGCGAGGATTGGTCCAGATATAATTCTCGTCGCCCAAGTTCGGCAACCTGCGCTTGATTTTTTTCGCGCCGCCGCTCTGGCTAAAAGCGATAGACGTGCCCGCAAAAACATCGTGCGCGTCTATCTCCCGGCGCCAGATGCTAACGGAAATCGCCGCCTGAAACCTGCCCGACCTAAACGTCATCTCCTGCGTGAAGGGGTCATAGTTGTTAACGTGAACGTTTACGTTTTCCACTTTCCACTGCGGCTCTTTTTCCTGAAAGATGCGCTCAACGTCCACTATCAACTTCGGTTTTTCCTGCGCCCAGCAAACAGTTGCACACGCCATGAGCGCCACGAGCGACATCAAACCTATTTTCAATTTATTCATCATCTTTAAGTGACCGATGCGCGCGCGCGTTATTTCCGGCTGGGCTTACTTCTTTTTCAAGCGAATCTCGAAGAGCTTTGTCCAGCGCTTGCCGGTGACGAAGAGGCGGTCTTCTTTTTCGTCGTAGGCGATGCCGTTCAGCACGTTGTCGGTATCTTGCGGAACGTCTGGCGGGCGCAGGCCCGCGAGGTCAATCCAGCCGAGGATGTGGCCGTTTGTGGGGTCGATGCGCACGATTTTTTCCGAGTGCCAGATGTTGGCGTAGATTTCGCCCTTGATGTATTCGAGTTCGTTGAGGTCCTTGAGGGGTTGATTGTTGTGCAGGACGCTGATGATGCGCACGGTGAGAAAGTTGTTCGGGTCGAGGAAGCGAAGCTGGTGTGTGCCGTCGCTCATAATCAGGTGTTTGTCGTCGTCTGTGATTCCCCAACCCTCGCCGCCGTGATGAAACTCGCCGAGCAGTTCAAAACTTTTCAGGTCATAGAAGAAGCAGACGCGCGATTGCCATGTCAGTTGGAAAACCTTGTCGTGGAAAATCGTCATCCCTTCAGCGAAATACTGCTCCGGCACACTGTGTTTTTTCTTCACCTTGCCGGTCTTTAATTCGACTTTGCGAAGGCTCGAAGTGCCGTGATGCCCTGTGCTCTCGTAGAGATAGCCGTCGTGATAGGCAAGCCCCTGCGTAAACGCCTTGGGGTCGTGCGGCCAAGAGTTGACGACTTCGTAAGTGTAGACGGGAATTCCGGCATCCATCGCGGTGCTGTCGTCCTGCGGCTGGGGCGCGGGCGGGCGCGCGCCGGCAGCGTTAGTGGTCTGCGCCGTGTTCGTCGTCGGCGCGTTTTCTCGACGAGGCACGCCCGCGTTGTTCTCACCGCAAGCCAGAAAGGGATAGATGGCTGCCAGATGTAAAGCGCCGAGTAAAAGGCGTCGCATAAATCTTTTCATCCAAGCTGCCAAACAGAAAAATCCTGCTTTACTTGGTGGCACGTTGGGGAGCAGCCTGCGGGCCGCGCGCCAGCGCGCGCTCGATGGCGGCGCGCAAGGATTCGGGTGTCACATCGCGCAGGCGCACGCCGTTGATAAAGACGGTAGGGGTGCCCGTAATTCCATAATCCTGACCATCTTCAACGTCGTGCTCGACCTCGGCGGCATACTGCCCGCTATCGAGCGCCGCATTGAAACGCGCCGTGTCGAGGCCCAAATCCGCCGCATACTTTTTCAACGACGGCACATCCAGCGCCGTTTGATTCTTGAAGAGCACGGCGGTGTACTCGAAGAACTTGCCCTGGGCCGCGGCAGCGGCGGCAGCTTCGGCGGCCTTGCGCGCGTTGTTATGTGTCGGCAGCGGAAAATCACGTACGACGAGGCGGACGCGATTGCCGTAAGGCTTCAGCGCTTCTTCAACGACCGGATGCGTCGCGGCGCAAGCCGTACATTGAAAGTCTGTGAAGACCACGACCGTCACGGGCGCGCTCGCGTCGCCGCGCGCAGGGTCGTCGTCCGTGCTGACAGCCTGCACGGGCGGCTCAGGCTCCGTCAGCAAGACCTGTAGGCTGGCGGCGGCGCGCAGGCGTTGGTTCAACTCGAAGACGAGGCGGCGCTGCTCCTGCTGCAAGAGGAAGTTTGAAATCTGGTCGCGCAAGGAAGCGAGGTCGCCCTGAATGCGCGCCTTGTTCTCTTCGTAAAATTTGTTGATGTCGGCCTCGGTCGGAGCCTTTAGTTTGGCCGTCACCTCCGTGCGGAAGAATTCCTCACGCGTCGTGTTGCGCCGCTTGGCTTCGGCGTCGAGCAGGGTTTCGTAAATCTTGTAATTGAGCGCGTTCAACTCATTGCCGAAAACTTCCAGCCTTCGATTGTAGATGTGTGGCTTGAGGCGCTCTTCCAGATAGCCTTTGGTAATGGTGCGCCCGCCGACTGTCGCCAGCACGGTTGCAGCAGTGGTGTTCGCCCCGTTTGGGTCAGCGCCCATCGTCACCGCCGTCGTCAGTCGCAGGCGATTGACAAACTCGTTGATTAGCTTCTGCAAACTTTGCTCGCGCAGGTAGTCTGCGAGTTGCGGGCGCACGCTGTTGTAATCGTTGGTTCCTATCTGCGCGCGGTTAGCGTCGAAAAAAGCCTTCATCTCAGCTTCGGTCGGCTCCGCGATGCGTCCTCTCACTTCCGTATCGAGCAATTGCTGAAGCGTCACCTTGCGCTTCTTCGCTTCGGCTTCCAAAAGGTACGTGCCAATCTGGTCATCGAGAGCCGTGCGCCGCATCTCCTCGACCTCTTTATCAAAACCCTCGACCGCCGCGCGCACCTTCGGGTCAAGGTCTGCCAGCATGATAGGCTGGCCGTTGACCATGGCGAGCGTTCCGGCTGGCGGCGCGGGCGCCGGCTGCTGTTTAGCGACGCCTGGCGTCGGCGCCGGTTTGGCCGCCGGAGATGGGGTCGTAGAAGCTGGCCTGGCCGTTCGCGGCCTTGGCTTAGGTCTCGGCGTTTGCGCTGCCGTGATGCTGCTCAGGAGAAAGATAACCGCGGCTGCGCCCATCAATCGTTTTCCGTAGTTCATTAAAACTCTCTTTCCGAATCACACTGACAAAATAGCTGGCAGCGACGATGATATTTGATATGTCCTTTGAATTACAAACGCGGGAGGGTGATGATGCAAAGACGCGGCGACCGAGCAGCTACGGCCCGCGTGCTGGCGACAACTTTGAGCGCTGCAAGCTGAGCGTTCGGCCGCCTCTGCTGCCTCTACGCATTAGACATTGCCGCGCCTTTGGCGGTCGAGCGCGGCGACGGCACGCTCTAGGATTTCGCGCATTCGTTCTTCGCGCCAGGGTTTGGCCTCGAAGAGATGAATGATGCCGGTGCTCAGTTCACCGATAACTTCACCGACCGTAGCATGTCCGGTCAAGAGGATGCGAAAGCTGTGGGGGCACGCTCTGGCGGCTTCGCGTAAAAACTCCGTGCCTTCGATTTCGGGCATGAGTTGGTCGCTGATGATAATCTCGGCATCGCAGGCGGCCAGCACGCGCCGCGCCTCTTCGAGCGTCGCAGCAGTGTGCACGTCATAGTCGTCGCCGAACATGTCTCGAAATACATCGAGGAGTCGGGCCTCGTCGTCGAAATAAAAGATAGTTCGTCGCATACTTCCGCTCCAAATCACCGCAGACCTACATACCGCACGTCCTGATTCGCTTGCGAGTGGGTAGTTATTTCTCCTACACGCCACTTCGCGCACGTTTATTCAAATCAACTAGGCTTGGGATTTTCCTCTGGCTGAACTATGGTCGGCTGGGCTACCGAACAGTTGTAAGGAATTGTCAGCCAGTCAGGCGGAAATTATTTAGTTGCTAGCCTGGGATTATAGGCCAAACTTTAGCTAAGTCAACTAAATTCATGTTAACAATTCGTTTCACTACTGTGCTGCCGCTTGTGCTTCATCAACCTTGCTCTTCGACCAGCTTTCGCACCGTCTCGACCGTGTCAATCTCGGCCACGGTCTTGTCATCGCGCAGGCGCAGGATGCGCGGGAAGCGCAGCGCATAGCCGCTCTTGTGTCGCTTCGATTCCTGCACGCGGTCGAAGGTCACTTCGAGGACGATAGCCGGTTCGACGACGCGCACTTTGCCGTGTGCGTATTCCTGTAGGGTGTGGGCGCGAAACCACTCGGTCAACTCGGCCAACTCTGCATCAGTCAAACCCGAATAGGCTTTGCCGACATTCAACAACTCAGGGTCATCTTCGGAGCGCCGGACGGCGAACGTATAATCCGAAAGCAGGTGGCGACGCTTGCCGTGGCCTACTTCGACCGACGTGACGACAACATCCAGCGTTCGCCAACGCGCGTTTGAGTTTCAACCATTCGCGCCCGCGCCTGCCCGGCTTATAAAAGGAGCGCGGGTCTTTAATCATCAAGCCCTCGTTGCCGCGCGCGCGGGCCGCTTCAAACTCTTCATCGAGCGCCGCCACCTCCGTCATCCGCTTGGCCGTAGACAAACGCAAGCTCTCATCATCCGTTATGATTCTTTCGAGCAGCCGCCTGCGCTCCGCGAGCGGCTCGTCAATCAACACGCGCCCCTCCGCATAC
>CAZEZJ010000348.1:0-5741 GCA_964516695.1 uncultured Blastocatellaceae bacterium | reverse complement strand
AGGGATGGCACAAACACTGAATGTCTGATGATTGCTGTGCAAAGCGGCCAGCTATGAAACTATCTGTGTGCCGCTTATGTCTTCGGGTGGACGGCCACACGACGGAATTTTTGCGTTAGATAAAGGAAATATTATTGAACGACGGGGAAGAAAAAGCTTGCGTGCGCGGCGGGGGACACGGCCTATTTGCCGCCGCCATTGCCTGACTGTGCCTGTTATTGTATCTGCTTGTGCAGTCGCCCGGCATGATTGCGCGCGATGAGGGGAATGCGCTCGTCGTTGGTCAATTCGAGCAGGAGCGGAAGGAGTTGCTGCGGGTCGGAAAGCGAGTTTCGCTTGTAAAGTTTTTCCAGTTCGTCCATCAATTTAGGCGCTCCGAGCGGTTGATTCTCGCGGGCGACGTTGATGTTGAAGACGAAGATGGCTTGGTCTGCGGCGCGGCGATATTCGTTGACGAGCGTGTTGGCTGCGGGGTCGGCCGTCCAGTTAAACTCCGCGACGCGCTCGCGTTCGCCCTGCTTCATACCCAATCGCATCGTGCCTAAGTGCGACATCTGCCGCTCGGTTTGATAATTCGTGTTCGAGTCCAAAAACCGGAGCGCATCCCACAGCGCCTTAACGCGCGCGAGCGCGGCGGGCGACAATTCAATCGGGTCAACAATCGCCGCCTCCTCATCCTTACGCTCGAAGCTAATCTGCCCGCGCCCGTTTTCGTCGTGCTCGATGAGGATGCGGCGAATGTAGAAGTTTGGTTGCGTAAACTCGTATGAGTAGCGAATGGCGCTGGCGGCTGACGCATCCGACGCAGAGGGCTGAGGAGCAACGGCATTCTCGCGCGCATTCTGCTTGAGCGCATCCGGCGATGCGGGAGGACGTTCCTTTCCGTCCTGCTTGTTTGTGCCTCGCGCGGCGGCGGCGGGCTGCTGTTCTCTGCCGTTTCGCTTGCCTGAGTTTCCGCTTTGCGCCGCAGCGCAAATCGCCGCGCCCAAAATCAGGAGCGCGGCAATCGCAAGGTGCAAAACTGCGAAAAACTTTCTCACTCGAATTTGACGGACACCAGCTTGGAGATGCCGACCTCTTCCATCGTCACGCCGTAGAGAGCGCGGGCCATCTCCATTGTTCGCTTATTGTGCGTGATGACGATAAACTGCGTGTTCGCAGACATCTCGGCCACCTTATCGGTAAAGCGCCCGACGTTGGCCTCGTCGAGCGGCGCGTCCACTTCGTCCAGCAAACAGAAAGGGCTGGGGCGATAATGAAAGATACCGAGCACGAGCGCCAGCGCGGCCATAGCTTTTTCGCCGCCCGAAAGCAGCAGCACATTTTGCAGGCGTTTGCCCGGCGGCTGCGCGATGATGTCTATGCCCGACTCTAGCACATCGTCCGCATCAATCAAACTCATCTCGCCGCGACCGCCGCCGAAGAGTTCTTGAAAGAACTGGCTGAAGTTGCGATTAATCTCCTCGAAGGCATGGCGGAAACGCTCGCGCGAGCGGCGCTTGATTTCGCGCAGAGCCTCTTCGGTTGAAGCGATGCCCTCTGTGATGTCTAGCCGCTGGCCCGTCAAGAATTGGAAGCGCTCTTCGGCCTCGGCTAATTCTTCGAGCGCCATCATGTTGACCGCGCCGAAGCCTTCGACCCGCGCGCGCAACTCTTCAACGCGCGCACGCTCCGCCTCCAAATCAAACTCTTCAGTCAGGCTGCGCTCACGCGCCAACTCTTCCAAAGACTGGTTCAACTCCGACAAGCAAGCTTCGCGTATGTAAGTGAGGCGCGCCGCGCCTTCGGCACGCTGGACTTCTAGCCCTGCGCGCGACTCGCGCGCCGACGCCGCACGACGATTCAACTCCGCCAACTCATCCGAAAGAGCGTCTGCCTTCTCGCGCGCTTCCAGCAGGCGCGCAGACATCTCACTTAAAAGCTGCTGCTCGCGCTCCTGTTCGGCTTCGATGTCAGTAGCGCCCTGCTCCATCTCGCCAAAAGAGCGGCGCAAGTCTTCAAGCCTGGAGCTGACCTCATCAAGCTCGCGCTCGTGGCGTTCGAGGCGCGCATCCAAATCGTCGCGCTCGGCCTCCATGCGCCGTAGCTCGGCTGTCGTAGCACGACGACGTTCTGCCGCCGCCGCTGCCGCCGCGCGCTGTTCACCGAGGCTTTCATTTTCCACTTCGGCATTACGCCGCGCGAGAGCCAGCGCCGCAGCCGCTTGCGCGACCATCTCCGCCGCGCTCGTGCGCGCGGCTTCAGCCATAGAGGCTTCCGCAAGAGCCGACGCGCGGCGCTCCTCAAGGTCTAGGCGCTCCTCGGCCAGCCGCGCCGCATCATCCGCGACGACGCGCAGATGCCGCTCGGCGCGCTCTATCTCCTGCGTGAGCTGCGCCGCGTTCAACTCGCGCGCCATCGCATCACGCTCTTCGCGCCCTATCACTTCGTTAAGCAAGACGACCGCATCTTCCAATTCCGTCAGACGCGTGCGAGCTTCGGCGGCTGCGCGCTCGGCTATCGCCATCTCGGCGGAGAGACTGCCCGCGCGTGTTTCCAGTTCGCGCAGCTCACGTTTGAAGCCGAGCAGGCCCGCGCCTTCTTCGAGCGCGCGTTCGTCTCCGGCGGTGACCAATTGACCGCCAGCCACCCAATCGCCGTCGCGCGTGACGTACATCTCGCCCGTCGCCAGAGATTTTTGGATGGCATCATCAAGGCTGCTGCTCAAACGCGCGTTCATCTTTTGCGCGAGCGTGCGGTTCAGCACGGATTGCAACTCGCGCGGCGCGCCGAGAAGGTCGCCAACGCGTACGTTGTCGAAATTCTCCGTTGCATGGTTCGAGTCTGCGCTTATGCCTGACGGCGCGCTCCTGTAGGTGATGGCGGTGTCAATCTCATCGCTCGCTCCGTGCAGCCCCGCGACGAGAAAACTGGCGCGGCCCGCGTCGTGTTCGCGCAGCCATGCGGCGGCACGAGCGGCGTCATCAGGAGTCGGGACGATAATCGCCTGCAAGCTTGAGCCGAAAACGCCCTCGACCGCGCCTTCCCACTGCGGCTCGACGTTGAGCATGTCGGCAAGCGTGCCCATGAAATGAAACTCTTCGATGGCATCCGTGTCAGCGAAGATGCGCTGCACGGCTGAAGAGTAGTGTGCGCGGCGCGTGTCCAGTTCAAGCAATGAATCGAGACGATGACGCGTGCGCGAGAATTCATCGCGCACGCGCGTCAACTCGGCGTCTGTTTCGGAGACGGCCTCATGTCCGGCGACGACCGTATGCACAGCCGCCTCGCGCTCACTCATCAATCCGGCGAGGTGTTCGCGGGCCTGCGCTATCTCTTGATTCAAGAGTTCGGCTTCCGTGATGCGCTCGGCGTGGATTGAGGCGGCGCGCTCGCCCTCATGGGCCAAGCCTTCAGCTTGCAGGGCGAGGCGTTCGAGCGCGGCTTCAAGCTGGCGTCCGATTTCCATCAGGCGTTCGGTGACAGCCGTGTGCGTCAAGAGTTCGGCGCGGGCGCTTTCGATGGCGGCTTCGGCCTCTGAAGCGGCTTGGAGTTTTTGGCTGTAAGTGCTTTCGGCCGATTGCAAGATGAGCGCGCTCTCTTCGCTTTCGGCGCGCAGGCGAGCGTCCCGCTGGCGCAAGCTCTCGCATTCTTCCTCGACGCCCGCCAGCCGCTCGCGCAAGCTGAGCATTTCGGCTTCGATGTCAGCGCGGCGACGTTCAAGCGCGATGACCTGCTCCTGCTGGTAGGTGCGCTCGCGTGTGCGGCGGTCGCGCTGCAAGGCGGCATCAGCAGCCTCAGAGCGCGCTGCCGATAATTCCTCTTCGATGGCGCGCGCATTCTGCGTCGCGCGCCTAGCATCGTCTTCACGCGTGGCTAACTCTTCGACGAGCGCGCGTTCTTCGCCCGAAACATCTTCAAGGCGCGTGCGCGTCTCTTCCAGCAATGCAGAGAGCGTGTGCTCTTCGGCCACGTAAACGCTGCGCAGCAACTCGCGCAACTCTTCGCGCAGCACGCGATAGCGCCGCGCCTTCGCCGCCTGGCGACGCAGGCTGTTCACCTGCCTGTCAATCTCCGAAATAATATCGGAGACGCGGGCCAAATTGGAACGCGCGCTTTCGAGCCGTGTTTCGGCGGCGCGCTGGCGAACACGAAACTTCGTGATGCCAGCGGCCTCTTCAATCAGCGTGCGCCTGTCCATCGGCTTTGCCGACAGAATTTGCCCGATGCGTCCCTGCTCGATGATGGCGTAGTGTGCGCCGGAAAGGCCCGTGCCGGAAAAAAGGTCTTGAATATCGCGCAGGCGACAAACGCGATTGTTCAGCAAGTATTCGCTCTCGCCCGAACGATAGAGGCGGCGCGTCACCGTCACCACTTCGCCGGGAGCGAATTCCAGCGCGCGGCGGGTCGGACGCCAGTGGCGCTTCGCGTGGTGCGGCTTCGGCTGGATGATTTCAACTTCGACTGGCGTATCTGCGCCCGTTGACTCGACGGCAACTGTCGCGCCCTCGCTCGCCTGCGCCTCGACGGAATTCGTCGCAGCTTCAATCGTCGCAGTTTCAATCGTCGCTGCGGTTGACTGCTCGCCGGCAATTGTCTCAGTTTGTTCCGGCGCGGCGGGCAAGAGGCTTTGCGGGTCAACGACGGCTTCACCGATTATTTCGGGAGCGAGCCGTTCTTCTACATTGATGTTGTGCTCGTCAATCTCTTCGAGCGTGGAATCAATGTCGTCTATATCCGGCTCGTGCTCGACGGTTTCGTCGCGCACCATGTGGAGCACGACCTCGGCCATCCCGCTCGGCTGGCGATTGCGCGAACCTTGAAAGATAACGTCCTTCATCTCCGCGCCGCGCAAATGTTTGATGCGCTGCTCGCCCAAAACCCAGGCGATAGCGTCGGCAACGTTTGATTTGCCGCAGCCGTTGGGGCCGACGACCGCAGTGATGCCGTCGCCTGTGAAGACCAGTTCGGTATGGTCGGCGAATGATTTGAAGCCGGTGATTTCTAAGCGTTGAAGTTTGAACATGCGTGCGCCTAATCCTGTTGGTTGCCCCTCTAAATGCGAGAACTTAAACGCACTCCCTAGAGCACCGTGGGAAGACGCCCACTATATGTTGGACTCCGCATAAATGTCAATTAAAGTCTCAGCCCACGCGAGCTTTAGTGTTGCCAGCAGCGGAGTTAAAGCGAAGTCAAAACACTGAACGCTGAAGGCGTGGCGACTCAGGTTGAGTCACCACGCCTTCAGCGTTCAGCGTGCCTCGTTCAACGCTGCTTCAGTACGGTCTGTAAGCGAGCGGGACGGGAATGTCGCCGCTTTGGCCGAGGAAGCGAATGGTCGTTCCCCCGGTGCTCTTGATGATGTACCAGTTGCCCTCCGCGCCACGGAAGACGGCGATGTCTGTCTTGCCGTCTCCATCGTAGTCGGCGGGAACGGGCAGGTCTGTACTGTCGCCCCAATTGGTGACGGTTGAGCCGCCGCTGCTCTTGAGGATGTACCAATTGCCTTCCGAGCCACGGAAGACGGCGAGGTCAGCACGGCCATCGCCGTCGTAATCGCCGGGAACGGGAATGTCGCCGCCGATGCCCCAGCCCTGAACGGTCGCGCCGCCGGTGCTCTTGACGACATACCAAGTGCCTTCACTCTCGCGGAAGACGGCGATGTCCGTCTTGCCGTCGCCGTCGTAATCCGCCGGAACCGGATGGTCCGTACTGGGGCCCCAACCCTGCACGGTTTAAGAGCAAGTCGAAGTTCCGAGGAT
>CAZEZJ010000347.1:0-5748 GCA_964516695.1 uncultured Blastocatellaceae bacterium | reverse complement strand
AAACCTGAACGACCCAAATGATAAGGGATGGGATGAGCAAGTCTAGCCACGCACCGGAGCCAACCGCGGCGAGCAGCAGCAAACAAACAGCGGCGACTAAAACGGGTGCGACGACGAACGCATAACCGACAATGACGGCGGACGCGGCAAGAGCAACCGAGTATCGCATTCCGGCGAACATCCCCCGCGAGAGAAAGTCCCAGATTTCTTGGAGGCTGCTTTGCATCCGCGTTCGAAGCAAATTCGGCGCGTGTTCGATGCGGTAGCGTGCGCCCGAACTCTTCAACAATTCTGCGAGGCGTATATCTTCAACGATGTCCGCCCGCACCGCCGCGAAGTCTCCGATGCGCGCTAATGCCTGGCGACGAATCAGCGAGAAGCCTCCAAAAGCGAAGGCATGTTTTATCTTCGGATGATTGAGAATTGCGAACGGGTATCCGCCCAACAAAGCTAATATCCAGGACGGCGTAAAGACGCGCTCCCAGAATGACGCGGTCTCAAAGTGAGGCATCAATGTCAACACGTCGTAATCGGCTGCCAGCGCCAGGCCGAGGGCGGTCTTGAGAGCATCCTTCTCAAGCAACATATCCGCATCAATTGTCAGCACCCAACTCCCGCGCGCGACTGCCAAGGCTTGTTGCAAAGCGTAAGGTTTGCCGAGCCATCCGGCGGGCGGCTCGACGCCGTTGATGACGCGCAGACGCGCATCCGTTTCTGCCATCGCGCGCAAGATTGCTTGCGTGCCATCCGTCGAACGGTCGTTAACGGCAATGACTTCAAACTGTTGGTAATCCTGTGCGAGAACGGAGCGGACGGATTGGGCTAGGATACGGTGCGCTTCGTTGCGCGCGGGAATCAGGACGGAGACCAGCGGCGAATCTTTTAAGAGTTGCGAATTTTCCGTTGCCTTGAGCGGCTTGCGTTGCGCCAGACCGTACAGCACCACACCGGCAAAGGCTACCCAGCCAAGAGCGCCTATCCAAGAGATGATTATCAGCAATGTCAGCCCGCTCATTTTAATTCCATGATTGATTATTAAACTCAGCGCGGCTGCGAGAAAATTTTGCAAACCATTAAAGCCTCGCTCTGTTTGCCCCGGAACGGATTCACAGGCCCAACGCTGAACGAGGGTTAGAAAAATAGCTTGCTAACTTTTCAAAATAGCGGCCCACATGCAGGCCGTCCATCAAAGCGTGATGCACCTCCACTGAGACGGGCATCTTGATGCGGTCGCCCTCCGCGCTGTACTTGCCGAACGCGATTTTTGGAACCGAATCGAGGCGCGCCCAATTACGCGCGTGGGAGATGCTGGTGAATGTGACCCAGGGGAGAACGGAGTGATGAATAAGGTCGTCCTGCCCGTCGCGTTCGTCCAGACGAGAGGTGCTTGAGCGAGCGCTCTTGACCGTCGCTCGGGCGCGAGTATGAAAGTCTGCAAAGTCTTCATTGTAGTCGAAGTAAACGAAGGTGAAGCTGTCGTCTGCCAGCAACAGGGTCGTGCCGGCATGGATGCGGTCGTGGATGAGCACACGCTCGCCGCGCAGCCTGTAACGAAACGGCTCGACCTCGTTAGCCGCCTTCATTGAGAGAAAGTGGTAGGCGATGGAGAATGAGATGTTTTTCGCGGCGTGTGTCAGGCCAAGAAGGGACGTGACATCAACCTTGGTGCAGATGTTGAAGAACGGATTATCGAAGCCCTTAAAGAACTCAAACTGCTGGCGACGGTTCCAAGTCTCGGTATCTAAATATCTAGGCATAAAATTATTTTTCAGTTGAAACGGTCAATGCTCCCTGGTTGTTTCCTAGTATACCGCTTCGCCTGTTAATGAAGCAGTTGATTTGAATTCGGAAACAAAAATCGGATAGAACGCCAAGCGGTTTTAAGCGTAAGATGCGCTTGCTATGACAAAAGAGATTTTAAGCCATGAAGGAATCAACGATTGGCGTTGGCAAGTCGTCCAAGCGAGAGACACGCAATTCAACGGAGCGTTTTTCTTTGGCGTGAGTTCGACAAAGATTTATTGCAAGCCGTCGTGTGCCGCGCGTCGCCCGAAGCGTGAAAACGTCATGTTCTTCTCGACTCCCGAACAGGCCGAAGGCGCAGGTTTTCGCGCTTGCCTGCGTTGTCGTCCGAGCGCGGAGAATGAGAGGGATGCAAACATAGAGATGATTGTTCGCGCGTGCGAGATTATCGAAGCGAGCACGGGCGGCGAAGTCTCGCTCAAACTTTTAGGCAGGCAACTAAGCGTTAGCCCGTCGCATTTGCAGCGCACATTCAAGCGCACGCTCGGCGTCTCTCCGAAAGAGTTTGCAACGGCGCGGCGACTCGAAAACTTCAAAAAACAGGCGCGACAAACAGACGTGACGACGGCGATGTATGAGAGCGGTTTTAATTCGAGCCGTGCGCTTTACGAAAAAGCCGCGGGCAATTTGGGGATGACTCCGGCAATCTACCGCAAAGGCGGGAAAGGTTTGAAGATGCATTTCACAATTTCAGAGACGAGCCTCGGCAAACTCCTTGTCGCGGCCACGGAGAAGGGCGTTTGCGCCGTCAGTTTCGGTGAATCGGAACAAGCATTAACGGCAACACTCACGGAAGAGTTTCCGGCGGCGGAGATTGAATTCGACGAACACGGATTGAAGAATTACGTGAGGGCGATTGTCGAACATCTGGACGGCGCGCGCCGCACGCTTGAGCTTCCGCTGGATTTGCAAGCAACTGCTTTTCAATTATGCGTCTGGGCCGAACTGCGACGCATACCTTACGGAGAAACTCGCTCGTACAAAGAAATTGCTGCAACGCTTGGGAATGCCAAAGCCTCGCGCGCCGTCGCACGCGCCTGCGCGACAAATCCGGTTGCCCTTCTCACACCCTGCCATCGCGTCGTCCAAGCAAACGGAAATTTAAGCGGCTATCGCTGGGGCATCGCACGCAAAGAAAAACTTTTAGCGCAAGAACAAAAATTAAGATAAGACTTCAATCTTGGCGGCGACTGTTGGCTGCCAAGCGCCGCGTGTAGTGCCAGCCGTTGAATAAACAGAGCAGCAGCAAGGTGCTTGCCGAAATCCAGAGACCGGCCCGCTCAATGGCCCGGCGCTGATAGCGAAGATGTATCGATTGGCCAACGAACGTCAGCATGTTGAAAGGTGTGGCCGCATAAATCGTCGCGCCATCATCTCTGCGCCAATTCGGATGATAGGTAGTGTTGATGGTAACGGGCAGGTCGCCCGCCGCCTGTGTGGCTGCTAGCCGGAGTTGAATGGAGTTTTGAGTTGTCTCGCTACCGACCTTGGCGCTGCCGGAATCAACAGCTATTTTGTTGCGCTCTAAGACGGCGCGAATTGCTGCCCAACGCTGCCGGATGGCGCTCTCGTTGTAATGAAAAGCAGGCTGCAACGCTTCCAGCGTTTGGCCCGGCTCCTCGCTTGGCCGTTCGATAATCTCTAAGCGCGGAAAGTCGTCGCGCGCCGCTGAGCGGACGCGTTGGAAGAGCGGGTCGTCGCTCGACAGCAAAATCAAAGGGCGTTCTTTGGCAAAGCGACGCAACGTCTCGAAAGCTGCGCTCTCATCGTCGTAGTCGTAGCTTTCGACGATGAGAGCGCCGAAATGCTCTAACTCTTTCAAGCGGTCAAGCCGCAACTCCGGCGCGCGCACCAGCAACACGTCAAACCAATTATCCGCAAACTGCTCTTCGGCCAGCCGCATAAAGCTCCACTCGTTACGTCGCCGCGCTTTGACCGTAAAACTACTGGCGACGAGCGCTGGCCTGTAAGAAAGAGCGCGCACCTGTGGCAGCGGTTCACCGTGCAACTGATAGACAGTCCACCAGCCAAAGTCTGAGCGGGAAGCGATGGCAGCTTCTTGGGCCAACTTCTCTTTCATCTGAGGAGTGCGAATCACCAAATATTTAACGCCCAGCGCGCGCGCTCGCTCAAGGTGTCGGGCCAAGGGTTGCGCCGCGTAATCCATGTCGTCTGCTAAGACCGAACTGATGCCGAAGGCGTCTTGATAGCTGGACAGCGAGTTAATGGCGGGCAGTGTGAAAAGCGCGCTAGGCGAAGCCTCGTGGAAGACCGTGCTTAAGGTTTCGTTGCCCTGCGCGCCTAGATAAGAGTTGATGGCTCGCGTGTCAAAGCTGGCTTCCGTATAGGCCGGATTGATTTGCGGGTTAATGACTTCGACGAGGTAACGCCCATCTGCGTGGTCTCTGGCGAAGCCGAGCACGCCGTCAATGCCCTCTCTCTCTCCGGCGGGATAGAAGGCATAAGTCCATTGCGTTCCGGGCGAAGTGAAGACGAACAGCAGCACCGCCGCGACAGCGACGCCTGCCGTGTAGGGCGTTCGTCGCAAACTCAAGGCTTGCTTTCTGGCGGAGATTTCTCCCAGTAATCTTGCCAGGCCGCGAAAGGCGGCAGCTAAGGCATAGGCGACCGGAACAGCCAGCAGGAAATTGAGCGTAGCGAGAAAGCGCGGCGACTGAAGCGGGAACCAGTGTGGCGCGAAGCTCACTCCGGCGAGCACGATGACAGCCAAGATGAGGCAAGCGGAAAGATAAGGCATCATCGAAGATGTCGGCCGGCGCAGCCAGATAATGCTGCCAATGACCGCCAGCGCATACCAGACCCAGAAAGCCTTTGTGACCAGCAGGCTGGCTTCGATAACAAGCGGGCGCGTGACAAAGTATTGATACTGGCTGAGCATCGGCACGAGCCAGAATGCCGTCAGGCAAAGGGCAACGAGAGGCGAAGCCAAATGTGCCAGCAAAGTTTGACGGGCGGCGCGCCGTTCGTCTATCTGCGGCGCGCGGGCGTAAGCCACCGTGTCGCTAACGAGAGTCGTCAAGATAAAGATAGCGGCGGCCATCGCATTGAAAAAGTTGGCTAGAACAGTAAGCGCCAGCAGGATGGAAGAAAGCAGGAATTGGAGGCGTCGCTGGCGCGCGCTTGCGTAGCAGACGTACCAAGCAATCAGCAGGACGAAGCCGAGCGGCTGAGTGTAAAGGCCAATCTGGAATGTGCTGAGGTAATCCAGCCCGGCAGGCAAGACAAAGTTGAAGCGGGCATCAGACAGGAGCGGCACGCTCGCCAGCGCCGCTGCCGTCGCGACCATGTGGCTTCTGTTTGAGACTGACCACCCGAGCAGCCAGAGAGCCGATGGCAGCAGCAGCATCGGCATGACGACCATGAGCTTGAAAGCAGCCGCGAAGGAGAGCAGATGCGTCTGCGAGAGCAGGGCCACGAGCCAGTAGAAGAGCGGCGGGTAGAAATTTGGCAACGGCATCCCGCCAAAGTAAGCCTGAGTCCAGCCGAGCGTTTCGGGAAAGATGGATTGACTGTAGATTTGCGCGACGGCGAAATGTCCCGTGCCGTCCCACGCGCGCGAGCGCACGCCGCTCCATATCTCTCGCCACAATCTGAGACTAAAAATAACAGGCAAAGCGATGATGCCAAGCTGTGTGAGCACCTGCGGAGCATGACTGAAGAGCCGCCGCTTCAATCCTGAAGCCGCACTCGCCTCAGCTTTAACGGAAGCTTTCGAGTCGGCTCGCGCGTTGGTGCTCTTGTTCCGTTGATGAGAGGGTTTTGTCTTGACGGAGATAGTTTTCACCTCCAAACGCCGCCGTGTTTGTAGCTCGCTATCTAGCCGCCTTCATTTCCAGCGGGTCAATCTCCAAATGGTTCGATACCGTGGCGTTGAGCAGCGAAATTGGTTTGACCTGAGAAGAATCAGGCAAAGTCAAAATTGCG
>CAZEZJ010000346.1:0-5758 GCA_964516695.1 uncultured Blastocatellaceae bacterium | reverse complement strand
GAGCGTCAGGTTCGTGACATCCTTATTGAAATAAGCGTCCGCCGCTTCACCGAAACCGTTGATGGAGAAGCCTGACTGTTGGCCCAGATAGACTTCGTTGCAATAGAGCGAGAAGATTTGCTCTTTCGAGAGCCGCGTCTCAAGAATGACGGACATGTAGGCTTCGGAAAGCTTGCGCCGCCATGAACGCTCGGGCGAGAGCAGCAGGTTTTTGACGAGTTGTTGCGTGATGCTGGAGCCGCCCTGGCGCGCGATGGGCGAGTTAGGGTCAGTGTCGTAACGGCGCACGAAGGCGCGTATGATACCGCGAAAGTTTACACCGTAGTGCTGAAAGAAAGAGCGGTCTTCCGTGGTCGTGATGGCGTCGATGAGATGTTTGGGCAGGTCTTTGAAGCCGACGATTTTTCGTTTGGAGCGCTCGCGCCCCGTCACGGAGCTAATCAACTCCGGCTCCAATTGCGCCTTCTGGTAGCTCGTTCCTTTCTGTAAGTCGCTAATCGCGCTGATGGATTTACCGCCGCGTGCGAATTGGATTTTCAGCGGCGCGAATCTCAACTCGCCGTCCACAGGGACGGCAGCGCTCGGTTTGATTTCGAGCGTCGCGCCGCTCGCCTTGTAGCGCCCGCGCGCGCTGTCGGCCTGCTGCGCTTCATCGACGTAACCGGCGCGCTTGAGATAAGCCAGCAGTTCGTCAATCGAGATATTTTCCCCGACGCGCAACTCTTTCGGCGCGGCGTAGATGCCAGCCGAGCGCGTGAAGACCTCGCCGTTGAGCAGCTTGTCAATCCGCTTGGAGAAGACGACCCAGTAGTAGCCTAGAATGCCGATGGTGACGGTGGTGAGAAAGACGAGCGCGATGATAACGGGCGGGCGAAAGATACGCTTCAGCCAGCGACGAAAGAAGCCCGGCTCCGGCTCCTGACTCGTATATTTAACGATGCGCGGACGCCGCGGCCCTTTTCCGCCACGAGCGACGGGCGGCACGCGATTCTCTGGTGGATGGCGGATGGACATAAAAGCCGTGATAGGTGATAAGTGATGAGTGATAGGAGAAATGCTTTTCGATTACTTATCACACATCACTTATCACTAAGACTGTAATCTCTCAGCCTTCTGACTGTCTAGCGCTAATTTGACACTGGCTGCTCATATTCGCTACCGTGACCCGGTTCGTTCTCGAAGCATTTGATGCGGCTGGAGAGAGATGAGGTTGACAGCGCCCGGCTCGCGGCTGGCGGCGAGACCACGTTTTCGGATTCGCTATGCGCTCATCGCGCTAGCCGTCTCCGTCCTGCTCGGCACGCTGGGTTTTCACCTGCTCGAAGGCTGGTCGCTGACCGATAGTCTCTATGCGACGGCGCAGACCGTCACGACCGTCGGCTACGGCGATTTTACGCCGCAGACCCTCGCCGGGCGGATGTTCGCCATCGTCTTCATGTTCATCGGGTTCGGAGCCGTCGCTTATATTCTGACGGGTACGATGCAGTGGATTGTGCAGTCGGAGTTAGTCGCGGCCCTCGGCGCGCGTCGCCGCCAGCGTGAAATGAACAAGCTTCGCAATCATTTTATCATCTGCGGCGCGGGCCGCGTCGGCTCGCGCATCATCCGCGAGATGCGGCGCACGCACGCGCCCTTCGTCGCCATCGAAAGCGATGCGCAGAAGGTTGCCGAACTAATCGAACAGGGCGCGCACGTGCTCGTCCGCGATGCGACGCTGGAAGAGACTTTGCGCGATGCCGGAGTCGAGCGTGCGCGCGGCCTCGCCGCCTGTTTGCCCGACGATGCCGATAACGTCTACGTGGTGCTGACGGCGCGCGACCTCAATCGCGAGTTATACATCGTCGCACGCGCCGTCGAAGAGCAGGCGGAAACCAAGCTGATTCGTGCGGGCGCGAATCGCGTCGTCGCCCCGACCATTATCGGCAGCCAGCGCATGGCCCAGGCTTTGATGAAGCCCGCGGTCGCGGATTTTATGGACTCCTTCACCGCCGAAGACCTAGACCTACGGTTTGAACAACTCGAAGTCGCGCCCGGGTCGCCCTATGCCGGACGAAAGATTAGCGCCACCAATATTCGCTCCGAACTCAACATCGTGATTGTCGCCATTCGCCACCGCGACGGAGAGATGACCATCAATCCTTCCGGCGAGGCGCTCATCGAGGCGGGCGATATTCTGGTCGTCATCGGGCGCACGGAAGCGCTCGCCGCATTCAACCAATTAGCGCTGGGGACAAAATAGTTTCAGGTTTCAAGTTTGAGGTTTGAAGTTAACTGCCAAGAACCTAACACTTGAAACCTGAAACTCGAACAATGAAGATTATCGTCACAGGCGGCAGCGGTTATCTAGGCACACACGTGCGACGGTTCTTTGACGCCGACGACTTTTCGCGCCGCTCGCATCTGGACATTCTCAATCCGCACGACGTGGCGCTCATCGCTGACTACGACGTTGTGATTCATCTCGCCGCGCATCTGGACAAAGACCCAGCGGCGGCTGACAGTTGTTTTCGCACCAACGTCGAGGGCACGATGAACGTGCTGCGCCATGTCCGCGAAAGCGCCGCCTTCATCTACGCTTCAACCAAGGATGTCTACGGCACGCACGCAGACCAGTTCGCGGAAGTCTCGGAGACGTGCAGCACGGAGTTTTGCGGCCAGTCTGCGCTCGAATGGTCAAAGCTCATCGGTGAGCGCTACGTTGATTATTATGCGGAGGCGCGCGGCTTTCGCGCTTGCATCTTTCGCATGTCAACCGTCTATGCGCGGCCAACCGATGACAACGAACCCGGCTTTGTCACCAACTATGTCGAGTCAGTCAAGCGCGGCTGGCCGATTCGCCTGCCGCTAAAGGGCGAGCCGGTGCGCGACATTCTGCACGTCGATGATTTCTCCAAAGCCTGCCGCGCCTTCGTCGATTCGCCCTTGCCGCGCGGACTCTATAACCTCGGCGGCGGCGTGCATAATAGCGCAAAGCTGCGCGCCATCATCGAGACCACCGGACGACTCATAGAGCTTGAGCCACAGATTGATGCGACGACCCAACTGCCCGCGCCCGTGCCCCTCAACTACGTTTCCGACCTCACGCGCATTCGCACCGAACTCGGCTGGCAACCGCAAATCGGCATCGAGGAAGGGCTACGCAGCCTGTTATAATCTATCGCGCTTTACTAATGTCAAGGAGATGGTTTCGGAATTGTTCGTTCAAGTCTGAAACGAAAGGGCGAGCATCGCAGATTCGAGTTTATTTTGAGAGAGCGTCGGTTACAGGCAGAGAAGATTAAGCGCGTTGTCGTGAGGGGCACGAATTGGGTCGGGGATGCGGTGATGACCGTTCCGGCCCTGCGCGCTCTCCGGCAGGTGTTGCCGCAGGCTCACATCACGCTCGCCACACGCCCTTGGGCCGAAGGGCTGTTTGCCGGCGCAGATTTTATTGACGACCTTTTGCTTTACGAGCGCCGCCCGCGCAGCGTGCGCGACGTCTTGCGACAGACGAGAGAATGGCGCAAGCGGCGTTTTGACTTGGCCGTGCTCTTGCAAAACGCTTTCGAGGCCGCGCTGATTGCCGCCAGCGCGCGTGTGCCGCTGCGCTTGGGCTACGCGACGGACGGACGCCGCGCGTTGCTGACGCATCCTGTTGCCTTGCCCGCTTGGCGCAGCGAGCGGCACGAGGTCTTTTATTATCTGGCCATCGTCACCGAACTCGAACGCCTGCTCTACGGCGCGTCCGATGTCGCGCAGCGTGCGCCGTCTTACGCGTTGCGTGTTTCGCTTGAGCGGCAGGAGCAGGCGCGCGTGCTGCTGAGAGAGAACGGCGCGAATGCGACGCGCCCGCTCGTGGCGCTGTGCCCGGGTTCGACCAACAGCCGCGCAAAACGTTGGCCTGCGGAGCGCTTCGCGGCGCTGGCTGATAAGTTTATTGATGAAGCGGGCATGGAGGTGGTGCTCGTTGGCGCGCCGGACGAGTTGGAAGTCTCGCTGGCAGTGAAGGCGGCGATGCGCGGCCAGCCCGTCATGCTGACGGGGCACACGAACCTTTCGCAGGTGGTTGCCGTTTTAAGTCTCTCTGACGCGCTCGTCACCAACGACACTGGCCCGGCGCACATCGCCGCCGCGCTTGAGCGCCCGACGCTCGTTATCTTCGGGCCGACCGACCCGCGCACGACGCGCCCCTTCTCGCAGACGGCGGAGATTATTCGTCGCCCGCCGGAGTGTGCGCCCTGTATGCTGCGCGATTGCCCGATTGACCATCGCTGCATGACGGCGATTACGCCCGCGGAAGTCTTCGCGCGCGCCTGCGCTCTGATGAAGCGTGAGGTGATAGCGGCTGAGGTGCGCGTATGAAGCGGCGCGCGGTCTTCATGGATCGCGACGGGACGATTTCGGAGGAAGTCGGCTACGTCAATCACCCGACCCGTTATCGCATCTTTCCCTATGCGGCTGAAGCCGTGCGCTTGCTAAACGAGGCTGGCTGGCTGGCCGTTCTCGTCACGAATCAGGCGGGTGTGGCGCGCGGCTATTTTACGGAAGAGATGATTGGCTCGGTCCACAAAGTTCTCACCGGCGAACTGGAAAAAGGCGGAGCGCGCCTCGACGCCATCTACTACTGCGCGCACCATCCGTCCGTCGGAGAGCCGCCCTACCGTCTCGATTGCGATTGCCGCAAGCCGAAGCCGGGTTTGATTAAGCAGGCCGCCGCTGCGCTTGAGATTGATTTGAACGTAAGCTGGATGGTCGGCGACCGCTACAGCGACATTCAATTGGCACGCAACGCCGGAACGCGCGCCGCCTTCGTCCTCAGCGGCTACGGGCGCGGCGAATGGGAATACCAACGCGCCGCTTGGAAACACCAGCCCGACCTAGTCGCCGAAGATTTGCTGGAAGCAGTAAGGAAGATAACTAAGAGTGATGAGTGATAGGTAATAGGTGATAGGAAAAGCGAGACGTTTTCTCTTATTCTCTTATCACCTATCACCCATCACTTATCACCGCTTTTGGAGAATACTATTGAGCGTTGAGCAAACAGCGCAGCAGGAGCAATTGACGGCGGCGGTGCGCCTTTTTCCGCAGCGGAAGATTGTCGTTGTCGGCGACCTTGTGGCCGACCAATTTTTATACGGGCAGATTAGCCGCGTCTCGCGTGAAGCGCCCGTGCTGATTTTGCGCTATGAGCGGACGGAGACGATGCCGGGCGGCGCGGCCAATTGCGCTGTTAATTTGGCGGCGCTGGACGGGCGCGCTTCGCTCGTCGGCTTCGTCGGGGAAGACGAAGCGGGAAAGGCTCTGCTCGACAAACTGCGCGGCGCGGGCGTCGAATGCAGCGGCGTGTTCACTGTGCCCGGCGGACGCACAACGACGAAAGTTCGCATCCTCGCCGGGCAAGTCCACTCGACGCGCCAGCAGGTCATACGCATTGATTACGAGGGCGAACCCGTCATTGAGGCGCGGCTGCGAGAGCATTTGCGCGCGCGGCTGCGCGAAGAACTAAAGAGCGCCGACGCCGTCATCATCTCTGATTATAACTACGGCGTGGCCGACGCCGAAACAGTTGCCGACGTACGCGAGGCGACACAGGCGCGCAAGATACCCGTGCTGGTTGATTCTCGCTTCGGCCTCGCGCGCTTTCCCGGCTTCACGTCCGCCACGCCCAACGAAGACGAGGTCGAACAACTACTCGATAGTAAACTGACGGATGCCGCAGAGGTCGCAGCCGCCGGTCTTGAGTTGCGCGAGCGGCTAGGCTATCAGGCATTGCTCATCA
>CAZEZJ010000345.1:0-5767 GCA_964516695.1 uncultured Blastocatellaceae bacterium | reverse complement strand
GGCCGGAACGTGCGACCGTGGGCGCAATGCTGTAGAGCGATTGCACGGTGCGCTGTGTGGGAAAGTTGGAAAACTGCTCGGTCGAGACGTTCGTGCCGGTCGTGTTGGCATTAACGTCAACGGTCGCGCCGGATGTATCAGTAATGGTCACGTTGGCCGTCTGGCCTGCAATCGTGACTTGAACGTCAGCCGAGGATGTCTTGGATAGATTAACTTCGACATCGCTTTTTGAAGCTTCGCCGAAACCGGCGACTGCGCCGACCGTGACGGTGTAGCGTCCCGGAGGGAGATTCAAAACGCGATAACGCCCTTCATCATCCGTCGTAGCTGTCTGCGGGCTAATCAAGTTCGCGCCCGAGATAGTGACGGTGGCGTTCGGGACAGCAGCGCCTTGCGGGTCGGTGACCTGTCCTTCAATTGAACCCGTCGTTGATGACTGTGCAAACGCGCTCATCGTAAAGAGCGAGAGGCACAACGCCAGCAACGACATGGTAAAGAGTCGCATGGAGATTTTCATGCTCAATATTCCTTTCTTGTTGACCATTCTATGTTGGACAGGCGGTTTGCAGGCGTGGCCCGGTTCTTACTGCGAGGGAACTGCGGCCTTGACGCAAAGCTTGCTGCCTGTCGTTAATAGTTGCCTTTGAGAGAGAACCATAATTTCTCGGTGCCCGTGGTTGCAACTCCCATGCCCGCCCTCTAAAAGCCAAGCAAGCCCAAATATTTCTTGACTTAGACCCGGCGTGGGGGAAGCTAAAATCTCGTAAAATCCAAAAAAATGGGGAAGCATCCATAAATCAGAAGCCGCTTTAACAATGGCTGAAACTCTTCCGTGGCCCAACAGGAGCAAGCTCACAGACGCCTCACGAGCACATGGCCCATCAATCGTCTGGTTGGCGCGGGCGAAAGTGCGGGCAAAGCCATGGTTTGGCGATGGTGAGAAAGAATACCAAAAGCCAGCAGCAGCCCGGCGGAGCAAAGCACAACCCCGCGCCCGTACTGCCTAATCTCAAGGCTGTTTCTCTCACACTTCGCGTGTGCTGCGCGCCGAACGATGCCGTTATTTGAGGAAACTGCAAAGCCCATTCTTCACCGAGCCAAGAGCGTTCGAGACTCTCTATGTGAGTCTGTGCTAGACTTCGCTCATGTTCGGCCTAATGGCCTGAGCAGCGTGCGGCGTTTTTGATTCTCCACTACAGCCAGGGCTAGAGAAGAGCGCGTGTCGGAACGCATTTATCGCGACCCCGTCCACAACATTATTCGTCTTCGCACGGAAGAGGCGGAGGGCGAGTTGATGGTGCGTCTGATTGATGCGCCGGAATTTCAACGCCTGCGTCGCATTAAGCAGTTAGGTCTGGCGCTCTACACCTATCAGGGCGCGGAACATTCGCGCTTCACGCATAGCCTCGGCGTGCTGCATCTCATCACGCGCGTGCTCGACCGTCTCGGAGAAAAATATAGGATAACGGAAGCTGACCGTGCGGCGGCACGCGCCGCGGCGCTCCTGCACGATGTCGGCCACGGCTCTTTCTCGCACGTGATGGAAAAGGTGCTCGGCTTTCATCACGAGGCTTGGACGGTGCGCGCCGTTGTTTCGGAGGAGACGGAGATTGGCCGCGTCTTGCGTTCTTACTCGCAGGAATTGCCCGAGCGCGTCGCCAGTATTATCGAAGGCAAGTTTCAGCCTGCGGCGTTGGCCCAACTCGTCTCGTCGCAACTAGACGTTGACCGCATGGACTACCTGCTGCGCGACTCGCTGATGACCGGCGCGAAGTATGGCATCTACGACCTCGAATGGGTCATCAACGCCTTGCAGATTGACGAGGAGCACGACCGCATTTATGTCGCCGCGCGCGGCCTCTACGCCGTCGAGGAATACTTGCAAGCGCGCTACTACATGTTTCGCCAAGTCTACTTTCATCGCACCTTGCGTTCGGCCGAAGCCGTGCTGCGTTCCGTCTTGCGTCGCGCGCTCTCGCTCTTAGAGGCGGGCCAAGACGTTTGGTGTGCGCCCGGCACGGCCTTCGAGAAGGTGCTGCGCCGCCAAACGCTCAGCCTCGAAGACCATTTAGAGATGGACGACTCGGACGTGCTCTTTCACGTCAAGCAGTGGCAGCGCAGCGGCGACCGCATCCTGAGCGACTTGAGCCGCCGCTTCATCCATCGTCGTCTCTTCAAAGCCATCGACCTAGACATGCCGGAAGCGGAGCGCGCAGGGTTCCTCTCAGCGGCGCGCGAGCGCGTCAGCCAAATGGGTTTTCCGCCCGAGTATTACTTCATCGAAGACCAAGCGGGCGACGTGCCTTATTACAACTACTACACAGCCGAGGGCGCGGAGCCGAAAACGCGTATCTACGTCGAAGACGGCTATGCGCGCCCGCGCATTCGCGAAATCAGCGAAGTGTCAGACGCCGTGCGCGGCCTGCAACGCGGCTACGAATTGCATCGCGTCTGTTTTCCCGACGAGGCCAAAGAAGCCGTGTATGCGCTCTACCACAGCGTCGCTCCGGCGAGCGGCGCTGCCGTAGGCGGAGACTAACGGAAACGATGAAGTGGGAACGATGAACGATGAACTATTAGAGCTTGCTTTTCATTCATCGTTCCGCGTTCCTGCTTCATCGTTTCCGTGATGGAGATGGAGAAGCCGTGGCGCGTATTGAGGGAGTGAATCCGCAGGACGTTGAGCGTTATACGAAGCAGGTCTTCGCGGCGCAGGCGAAGAAGTGGGGAGCGCCGCTGTTGAATCATCTGGTGTACGCGCGGCGTCCTTCTATCTTTCGCGGCGCGCGCGGGATGTGGCAAGCGCTGGATGCTTCGGGGCTGATTGACCCCGGGCTGCAAGCGCTGCTTAACCGTCGCGTCGCGGCGCTCAACCATTGCGAATTTTGACAGGACATCAACGCTGCCGTGGGCAGCGAGTTGGGCATCTCCACGGAGAAGATTGAAGCGCTGGCCGAGTATGCGAGCCATCCGCTCTACACCGAGGCCGAGCGCGTCGCTCTCGAATACGCCGACTGCATGACGATTACCGACCGCGAAGTCAGCGATGAATTGTTCGCACGCTTGCGCCAGTTCTATGATGATGACTCAATCGTCGAACTGACGGCAATCATTGCTTGGGAGAATGCTTCCAGCAAATTCAACCGTGCGCTGCGCGTGCCTTCACAAAAACTCTGGCAACCAAGCAGTAAGGAAGATGGATGAGGGATGAAAGAAAAGCTGCTCAAATGGAAGCGCCGCGCCGTCATCCTTCATCTTTCCGTCTGCGTCCTTGCTTTTGTGCTGGCCGCAAACGTCGCGGCGCAAGATACGCCAGCGCGACGCACGAGCGTGGCCGTGCTCGATTTCGGTGAGACGAACACGGGCCGCCGCGCGGCTGACAAGCTGGCTGCAAACCTCGCCGCCAATTCTGAGTTTGTGTTGGCAGACCGCGACGAGAGCCGTGCGGCTGCGCGTGGCGCGAGCTACAACGGGTCGCTTAACCTGACGCTCTCCGAAGCGCGCGATTTAGGCGCGGCGCTCGGCAGCGATTTTTATCTGACGGGCGACGCGCAAACCGTGCGCCGCTCGCCTTCCGACAAGCCAGCCTATTATGAAGCCTACGCTTCCCTGTTTCTCGTCAGCACGCGCACGGGCCGTCTAGTCATGTGGGACTTTCCGAGTTTCGTGGCGGCGTCGCCTGAGGAAGCGGAAAAGCTGCTGCTGGCAGCGCTCGGCGGCAAGGAAGCGCGCTATCGTTATCTGATAGCGACCAGACGCGCGCAAGAGGACGAGCGAAGCGAGCGCCTGCGCAACCTAGAGCATCCCTCGGCGCTCATCGAAGATGCGCCGGATGAAGGAAGCCCCGCGGCGGCTGGCCTGCGCTTGCCCGCGCCCTATCGTCGCCTGCAACCCGTTTACACGGAAGAGGCCGGGCGTGTTGGCGTCGAAGCAATCGTTGACGTGTTGGTCGAGATAGATGCGGAGGGAGAAGTCGGGCGCGTTGATGTCGTGCGCTGGGCGGGCCACGGGCTTGACCAAGCGACCGCCAGCACAGTCCGTCAACTACACTTTCGCCCCGCCATGCGCGACGGCACGCCTGTGCCGCTGCGCGTACTACTGCGCTACAATTTTCGCCGTCCGGCGAAGAAGGACACTCAGTAAGTAGGCAGCGCCCAATCGCCTTTGAAGAACAGCAGAGATAGAGATTGGCATAAAATGTTAAGACGGCTCTTAACCATCAAGACGCGCTACACTATCAAGACACGTCGCGGCTTTCTACTGCCCGCGGCCATCTGCCTGCTAACTGCCTACTGCCTGCTGCCCGCAGCCTATCGCTTCTTGCCTTCCACGCGGGCGTTCGCTCCGGCAAACGAAACGCGCGAGAAACGCCTGGCCGTCTTCGATGATGTGTGGGCGACGATTCGCGACCGCTATTACGACCCGACTTTTCATGGCGTTGACTGGCAAGCGCAGCGCGCGACGTTTCGCCCGCTGGCCGCAGAAGCGACGAGCGCCGCGGAGCTGTACGGTGTTCTGCGGCGCATGATTAGTCATCTGCGCGACGCTCACACGCGCGTGCGCCAGCCCGATGAAAAATTTGACTGGCAGCATCCGCGCGCCATCAGCGTCGGTCTTTCGGTGCGCGAAGTGGAGGGCGTGCCCACGGTCGTCGCGGTCGAGCGCGGGTCTGAGGCCGAACGCCTCGGATTGCGCGCGGGCGATACCATCCTGAGCGTTGACGACGAAGCAGCAGCGAGCGTTTTCCGGCGCCGCTTGCAGGAACAGGGCGGCTCGTCAACAGAGGCCGCAGCGCGACTGCGCGCGATGGCTACGCTGTTTGACGGGCCGCGCAACTCATTCGTCAAAATCGTTTGGCGCAACGGCGAAGAGAAGAAGAAAACGGGCAGCCTGCGCCGCGAATGGCGCGAGCGCTCCGTCGCTGTTCGTGCGCGACAGTTGGAGGGCGGAAATTTGCTGGTCGAGTTTGACATTTTCGCCCACCACACCGCGCTGGAGTTTACGCGCACGTTGATGAGCAAGCTTAGAGACGCGCGCGGCATCATCCTCGATTTGCGCAACAACGGCGGCGGCGCTGCCGAAGCGATGACGGAAATCGCCTCCTCATTTCTGCCCGTCGGGAAAAGCTTGGGCCGCTTTACAGCGCGCGGCGGTCGCTTCTCCTTTGAAGCCCAGACGCGCTCTGTGATGTTGCTCTTCGCAGACCCCGTCACGCGCCTGCAAGCTCCCGTCGTTATCCTCACCAGCGCTAGAACTTCGAGCGCCGCGGAGATTTTCGCGCAAGCGCTGAAGGAAGCGCGGCGTGCGCGCATCATCGGCCAGACCACTTGCGGCTGCGTGCTCGCCATCCGCCGTCGCCATACGCTGCCCGACGGCGGCGAATTGGATGTCAGCGAAATGGATTACCGCACCAGCGCGGGCGCACGCCTTGAAGGCATCGGCGTCGTGCCCGATGAAACGGTGACGCTGAAGAGAACAGACCTATTGGCCCGCCGTGACCGCGCGCTCGAACGCGCCCTCGCCTATCTTGCCAGCGAGAACCGCTCTCGTTAAAACATGGCTTCGCCGCTAAACCTCTACGATGGTCTAGCGCCTCGTGCTATGATGACGAGACAAGAACACGAAGGGTAAAAGTTAGCCTTCCATGTTGTATCTCTCGCAAGTGTTGGGTCGTCCCATACGCGACCTTGAAGGCGAGCGTGTGGCGACCATCAAAGATGTCATCGTGCGGCTAGGCGAAGATGACCATCCGCCGGTGACGGGCTTC
>CAZEZJ010000344.1:0-5769 GCA_964516695.1 uncultured Blastocatellaceae bacterium | reverse complement strand
AACCTACAACCCTTCGGTTAACAGCCGAATGCTCTGCCATTGAGCTACTGCGGAATACGCGCCCCAGGCAAGCGTTACTGGAAAGCCTGCTGGGGCGCGAAGCGTTTTTATAGCAGATGGCTTGCGTGAGCGTCAAGCAGGGGAGATGGAGCACAGGCTCTCAATTCCGATTGAGTGGCGGCTTGGCTTGCAAGGCGGCGCGAAGTGAGAGAATATCTCGCCACTCGATTTGTTTAGACAATTGGTGACACGTTCTACTAATTTGCCACGCGCGGGCGTGAACAGGAGAGTGTTTGCATGGAGCGCCGGACGACCAGTTGGTTTAGTCATAATCTTGGAATGGAGATGCCGCTTGTGGCCTACGGGCATGGGGGCTATCCGCTCTTGATGTTTCCCACAGCCGCCGCGGATTATCTTGAATATGAGAGATTTCATCTCGTTGACGCAATCAAACACTTAATCGAAAGCGGGCGCGTGCGGGCTTATTCGATTAACAGCGTCAATCGTTACAGCTTGCTCAACGAGCAGGCTCCGCCGAATGTGAAGGCCGAACTGCTGACGCGTTATGACCGCTACGTGACGGACGAAGTGCTGCCGTTGATTCGTAATGAGGTGGGGGCGGACATGCGGCCCATCACGACAGGCGCGAGTCTGGGAGCGTTTCTCTCGGCCAACGCTTACTTTCGCCATCCTGATTTACTGCGCGGAGTGATAGCGATGAGCGGCAGCTACGATGTGCGCTCCTACCTGAAAGGCTATTCGGACGACAACGTTTATTTCAACAACCCCGCCGATTACCTGCCAAACCTAAACGACGATTATTACCTGCCGCTGCTTCGCCGTGCCGACGCAATCTACATCCTGTCTGGACAGGGAGCCTATGAAGCGCCGGAACGCAGCCGAAAACTCTCTGAGATTTTGACCGCCAAGGGAATCCCCCACACGCTCGATTTGTGGGGACACGACGTGAACCACGACTGGCCTTGGTGGCGCAAGATGCTGCCCTACTATCTCGAAAAATTGTTCTAACGACGGCAAAAGCAAAAAGGCAAAAGCGACGGGAAACCGCTGCAACAGATGGCGGCTATTCCCTCACTTTTGCCTTTTACCTTTTTACCTTTACCTTTCTTTACGGCTCGTCGTTGCCCTTCTTACCCTTTTTCTTCGCCGGTTCGACTTCGCGCGGGCGCGTGGTGGCAGCCGGAGGAGGCGGCTCGGAACGCGAGGGCGCGGGGTCGCTCTTCTTCGGCAAAGCGTCCGAGGTCGGAGTGGATGGGCCTGAAGGCTCATCGTCGCCTGTTCTGGGCGCGGGCGGCAGCGTCACCTGTTCGAGTTTGGGCGTGGTGATGGCCGTCGGCAGTTCTCCCTCCGCGCTCTTTTCTCCTGAGCGCGACGCGCCGCGCAGCGCGTAGAGTTCGGCGCGCTCTTCCATCATTTCACGCTGGCGCTGCTTTTGCAGTTCCTTCATGTCTTCGGGCATGGCGGGCGGTTTCTCGAAGTCTTCCTTCGGCTTGCCCTTCAAAAAATCTTTCATGAAATCAATAAAGAAGGGCAGCGCCCCGCCTCCGCCCGTCATGTCGTTGCCTAAGTTTTTCTTGCGGCCCGGATAGCCCATCCAGACGCCGGTTACATACGTCGGCGTATAGCCTATGAACCAGACATCCGTGTGGTCGTTGACCGTGCCGGTCTTACCCGCCAGCGGAACGCCGAGCGAGCGGGCGGCGGTCGCCGTGCCGTTTTCAATGACGCCGCGCATCATCGAAGTCATCGTCAGCGCGACATACTCGCTCGTCACCTTGTAGGTCGTCTTCTCCCATTCTTCCAGCACATTGCCGTCGCGGTCGAGCACACGGCGAATCATGTGCGGCTCGACGCGCACGCCCTTATTGGGGAAGGCCGAATAGGCTGAGACCATCTGGTCCAGCGGCACTTCGGTCGCGCCCAAAGCCGAAGGGAGATAAGGAGCCATCGGCACTTTAATGCCGAAGCGCCTGACCATCTGCGCGCCCGTCTGAATGCCGACCATGTCAAGCAGATGAACGGCCGCGATATTGAGAGACTTGGCGAGCGCGATTTTCATAGGCACGTCGCCGTGGCTGGTCGAACCGTCGTAGTTATGCGGATTCCAGTTGCCGATACGAATCGGCGCGCCGCTGACATTTGACTCTGGTGTCATGCCCCACTCGACCGCCGCCGTGTAGACGTAGGGCTTGAAGGCAGAGCCTGTCTGGCGGTAAGCCTGGGTGGCGTTGTTGAATTTGCTGGTGGCGAAATCGTAGCCTCCGGCCATCGTGATGATTTCGCCGTTCTTGGCGTTTAAGGTCATCATCGCGCCCTGCACGCCTGGAATCTGCGAGAGTTCGACTTTAAGCCGCTGGTTCTTCTCGTCAACTTCCTTAATCTCAAACTCGGCCAGCAAACCCGGTTTGAACTCAGCCTTCGGCTGGCGACCGGACCAGCCCATCTCTTTGGCCGTCAACGTCGCCTTGTAGTTGCCAAAGCGCACCTCAGCTTCGTTCTTCGCCTGGTCAACTTTCATAATCAGCCCGCGTATGAACTGGCCCGTCTCGTAGTCGTTGCCGTACCATTGCGGGTCTTTGTAACTGTTGAGTTCTTGCTGCGTGGGCGGGCCTTGCCCGTTGTTGGCGGCGGATGGAATCGGAATGTAGGCGGAACGCCAACCGGCGTGCGAGCGGTCGTATTTGCGCAGCCCGGCGCGCACGACTTCCATCGCCTTCTTCTGCGCTTCGACGTTGATTGAAGTGTAGACCTTAAGACCGCCCTGTGCGACGCGCGTGGAATATTTCTCTTCGAGATACTGACGGATTTCCTCGACCGGATAGTCAAAGGCCGAGGAGCGCGCTTGCGATTGATAGTAAGCCGTGTCGGCCAACTTAATGGGCCGCGCTTTGGCCGCGTCAACTTCTGCCTGAGTGGCGAAGCCAAACTTCGCCATCTGGTCGAGCACAAGGTCGCGCCGCTCTTTCGCATCGACGGGACGAATGGTTGGCGAATATTCGCCGGGCGCTTTCGGGATTCCCGCCAGCAGCGCCGCCTCTTCAAGGTTTAAATCTTTGACCTGCTTGCCGAAGTAGGTTTCCGAAGCGGCCTCGAAACCGTAAGAGCCAGCGCCCAGAAAGACGTGGTTGATGTACAACTCCATAATCTGGTTCTTCGTGTAATAGCGTTCGATTTGGAGCGCCACCAGCCACTCATTAACTTTGCGCTTGAGCGTCTGTTCTTTCGAGAGAAAGAGATTTTTGGCTAGCTGTTGCGTCAAGGTCGAGCCGCCCTCGCGGCTGCCCGTCCGTAGATTCTTGAAGGTCGCGCCGATGATGCGAATCGGGTCAATGCCGACGTGGTCATAAAAGCGCGCGTCTTCGATGGCGAGCACAGCGTTCTTCAAGAGTTGCGGAATCTCCTCATACTTGAGCGGGATGCGCTTCTCCAAGGCAAACTCACCGATGACGGTTTCGCCGTCGTCCGCGTAAATGCGCGTGACCTCGCTCGGGCGATAAGTCGCCAGCGATGCGACTTCGTGCGCGGCCCTTGAAGAGTTAATCTGCGAGGCCGCTATCATTCCGGTCAGGCCGCCCGCGGTAATCGCCAGCAGCAAAACGGCCGGCAGCCAAAAGCGGCGCAGGAATTGACGACGGCGCGCGGGCGGCGCGTTCAAGCGCGAGAGCGGCGCTCGCGGGGCAACAGGATTTTTGGAAGCCATAAAAGAGCAGTCCTTTAATGAAGTGAAAGCGCGAACCCTTGAGTCTGATGCTAAACTCTGGCGCGCAAGCGTCTTCGGAAGTGCCGGTTGCAGGGGAGATGCGGCAACCCGAGCGCGGCTGATTATAACGCAATCGAAACGACAGGCGAAGCGCATTGTGCAAGCCGGACGAGGCAGCCCGAAGGCTTTCTCGCTCATCAAAAGAACGGCCTCAAGAAAGGTTTTTGCAGTTAGCTGCTTTGACCCTTCGTGCTGGAGGCAGCTATAATCCGAATCCCTGATTTTGACGGGGGCGACAGGCTTCGACAGGAGTCTTAATCGCTGACCGGATGCATGTCGGGCTACTCTATGCAGCTCGTTAAAAAGCGTAGGGAAACACAATTGCCAACAACGAATTGGCTCTCGCTGCCTAATTAAGCACCGAGCGTCTCACCGCAAGTTGTTCAAGCGCGCGGAGCGAGATGTCACTCAGTTGAACTGGCCTGCCGCTTCGGTCCGTGGCGGCGGGCGAGATTAAAGTCGGGCTAGCTTTGAGCCGAGGTCTTCGTCGCTTCACTTACTCGGCCTACAAAGCGAAGCGGCCTCTCTCTCGAGAGAGGTACAAAGAGAAGCGGCTAAACATGTAGATTCCATCGGCGTTGGCTTTTGGATCCGAGTTCAAATCTCGGCGCCTCCATTTTCAAAAAAGCTTTACGCAACGAGCGGCCAGTTGAGCCAGTGGTGTGATAACATCGGCCCAACTGGCCGCTAAATTTTTCGCGTGGCGGGAAGGTTCACCCAAAATGAGCACGATTACTCAGCCTGTAACGGCGGAAGAACTCCTGAAAATGCCGAAGGACGGGTTTCGCTATGAACTCGTGAAAGGAGAACTGAAAAAAATGTCTCCCGCAGGCTTCGAGCATGGAGCGGTTGCTGTGAACATAACAATCATGCTCGGGCAACATGTCAAAGCTCACCGGCTTGGCATTGTCTGCGCCGCAGAGACAGGTTTCGAAATCGCGACTGCTCCCGACACCGTGCTCGCGCCCGATGTCTCTTTCGTGCGGCAGGAGAGGATTCCTCCGACCGGGCTGCCTAAAGCTTACTGGCCCGGCGCGCCCGACCTAGCCGTCGAAGTTGTTTCTCCGGGCGACACCGCAAAAGAGGTTGCAAGGAAAGTTGAAGACTGGCTCGCAGCAGGCGCTCGCGCCGTTTGGGTTGTCAATCCCAAACGGCTGACTGTGATGATTCATCGCCCGCAAATTGAAGCCGTCACGCTGGGCCTGGATGATGACCTTGATGGGCAAGATGTCGTCCACGGTTTTCGCTGCCGGGTCTCAGAGATTTTTGGATAATTGATAAAGCCTAAGTGCCGTTTAATATTTCGGGGAAATCGGCTGACAAAGTAACTTTTGAATTCCAATCTACCTATCGGCATCTTTGATAGCGGCGTCGGCGGGCTGACGGTTTATCGCGCGCTGCATGAACGCCTGCCCGACGAGCGTTTCGTTTATCTGGGCGACACGGCGCGCGTGCCTTACGGGACGAAGTCGCTGGCGACCGTTGAGCGTTACGCGATTGAGAATTCGCGTTTTCTGGAAACGCACGGCATTAAGCTGCTGGTGGTCGCGTGTAATACGGCATCGGCTTTGGCGTTGCCTGCGATTCGGCGCGCGGTCGGCGTGCGTGTCATCGGCGTTATTGAGCCTGGCGCGCGTGCGGCGGCTGAAGTCTCGCGCAGGCAGGCGGAACAGAGGAATATCGGTGTTATCGCGACGGAGGCGACGGTGCAGAGCGGGGCTTACAGCGAGGCCATCGCTCGCGCTGCTCCGAATGTGGCGGTCTTGGAGCGCGCCTGCCCGCTGTTTGTCGCGCTGGCCGAAGAGGGTTGGGCCGAGACAGAGGTTGCGCGCTCGGTGGCTGCCGAATATTTGTCCGATTTGCGTGAGCAGTCAGTCGGCACGCTCGTTCTCGGTTGCACACACTATCCTATCCTGCGCCGCGTCATACAGGACACAATCGGTGAGCATGTGAGTTTGATAGATTCCGGCGAGGCGACGGCGCGCGCG
>CAZEZJ010000343.1:0-5776 GCA_964516695.1 uncultured Blastocatellaceae bacterium | reverse complement strand
CGCGTGTTGATGCCGGAGACTTCGCGCGCGTCCGTGTGCTGGTAGATACCTACGTCTTCGCCGTCGCCGCGCAGGATGCCGGGCACATCCGTCAGGTAATACTCGCCCTGCGCGTTGGCGGGCTGAACGCGTGCGAGAGCATCAAAGAGCGTGCGCGTCTCGAAGCAGTAGATTCCGGCGTTAATCTCCTTAATCTGTTTTTCTTCGGGCGTCGCATCTCTTTGCTCTACGATTTTTTGAAAGCGCCCATCTTCGTCGCGAATAATGCGACCGTAGCCGGTCGGGTCTTCGAGGCGCACGGTCAACATCGTGCAAGCTGCGCCGCGCCCGCGATGCGTGCGATGCTGGTGAACAAGCGCGCCCAAAGTCTCAGCGCGCACGAGCGGCAAATCGCCGTAGAGTGTGAGCAAAGTAGAATTGGCGTTTGCCAGATGGTCTCGCGCGGCCATCACAGCATCGCCCGTGCCGCGTTGCTCTTGCTGTTTGATATAGGTCGCGACATCGGCACCCAATTCTTCGCTCACAGCCGCTTCGACCGCTGCGGCCTGATGGCCCACGATGACGTAGATGGAACGCGGGCTGAGCGCGGCGGCAGCGCGACAAACGTGTGCGATGAGAGGCCGCCCGTCGAGCCTGTGCAGCACCTTGGCCGTCTGTGAGCGCATCCGCGTGCCGAGGCCAGCGGCTAAAATCAGTACGTCGAGCGGCGCGGGCGTCTCGTGGGTGCCGGACTGTGTCTGTTTTTCCATATGCTTGTTCTAAAACTGTCTTGCCGTCGCGGGGCGCGCGCGCGCCTGCTCGCAGCAAGCAACTATAACACGCGCCAGCTTTTCAGGACTGTGACGAACCTTCTCGCCTTCGTCTAGTAAGTCCGCGCGAATAATCTCTGTCTTCGCGCCAAACTCCTTTTCCAGCATGTGGTCCTGCATCCCTATCTGGTAAGCGCCGTCGGCGGCGTAGAGCGCGGCCTGCTCCGTGCTGATGGGGCGATTGTTGGCGATGACATAGTCGAAGGAAATCTGCGGCGCATACTTGTGGACGGCCTCTATATGCTGGCGCGCCGTGTAGCCGTCGGTCTCGCCCGGTTGGGTCATCAGGTTGCAGATGAAAATCTTGACGGCGCGCGTGCTCGCGATGGCGTCTGCGACGCGCGCCACAAGCAGGTTCGGCAGAATGCTGGTGTAGAGAGAGCCGGGGCCGATGGTGACAGCATCCGCCGAGCGAATTGCAGAAAGCGCCTCGGGCAGCGGGAGGCATTGTTCAGGCTCTAAACGCAAACGGCGAATCGCTGCCTTCGATGCCGTAATCTGCGTCTCGCCGCGCACCTCCGTGCCGTCTTCCAACTCCGCGACGAGCCTCACGTCGTTAATCGTCGCAGGATAAATGCGTCCCTTGCTGGCGAGGACTTCGGACGAAAGGCGCACGGCCTCGACGAAGTCTCCGGTCACCTCAGTTAAGGCGGCGAGAAAAAGATTGCCGAAACTATGGCCGCCCAGTTCGCCGTCGCCGCGAAAGCGATAGCGAAAGAGGCGCGAGAGGAGCGTGGAATCTTCTGATAGAGCGACCATGCAGTTGCGTATGTCGCCCGGCGGAAGCATTTGCAACTCTTCACGCAGCCGACCGGAACTGCCGCCATCATCCGAGACCGTCACGATGGCCGAAAGCGTTTCGAGCCACAGGCCCCGCTCATTCTCTCCGACCAATAGCTTGAGGCCAGCCAGCAGCGTCGAGAGTCCTGTACCGCCGCCGATAGCGACGAGCTTTAAGCCATGATTCATTTGCGCGGCTGTCACTTGCAGGACACTCTCCTTAGAGGGCTACGAGTTGTCAGACTTTGGCGTCCATTAAATGATACCTAAAAGATGAGGGCATTAAAACGTTTTGATTGAGGGAAGAGAAGAAAAGGCCGCTAGCTGCCATAGGTTGGAAAAGTCTTAGAAACGGGGTGCAAAGACCAGCCGCTCAAATTCAGGGTCATTCCTGAGCGCCGTTAAATCATGGTCGTGCTGGGCGCGGATGCGCAGGGTGGGCTGAATTTCCAGCGCGCGCTGGAGAGATTCCAGCGCCGAGTCAATCGAGCCGAGGCGAGAGCGCGTCGCCGCCAGTCCGTAGTGGATATGCGCGGCTGCGGGTTCACGCTTGAGAGCGCGTTCGAATAGTTCCTGCGCCGCCACGTAATCGCCGCGGTTCAACTCTATGACGCCGCGGTCATAGAGCGAATCGGCATCGCGCGGAAGCTGCGGCTCCGAACGCAAGCGAGCCTCGGCAATGGCTAGATAAGTGCGGGCGCGCGCCGTCACTTCCGAGACGCCAGCGTGTTTTTCGACCAGAGCGCGAAACAGTTGCCGCGCTTCGCCAAAATGGCCGCGCACAAACTCCTTGTGCGCGCGCTCGAAGGCGCGCAGCGCAGCCGCTTCATCCTGTGTCGGCTGGCGCGGAGGAGATGGCGCTGGCGCGGCTGATTTCCGCGCCGTCGTAGTTTTTGCGGCCTGCTTGGGTTGGGCTTTGGCAGACTTCGCCGGAGCAGCCGCCTGTTTCTTGACAGGCTTGACGGGCGTTGCCTTACGAGCCGTCGCGGTCTTGTTCTTTGCGGGAGCAGCTTTGGGCGTCGCCCTGGGCTTTGGTTTAATTGTTTTAGCGGCTTTCGGCGCTACTTTGACGGATTTCTTGACGGGCGCGGCTTTTGCCGGCTTCGCGCTCTTATTTTTAGCCGCAGGTGTCGCCGTGGTCTTGGAAGTCGTCTTGGTGGCTTTGCGCGCGGGTGCTTTATCCGCCGCCGTCGAGCGTTTTTTCAAAGGCTGCGGCGTGGCCGACTTGCCTCCGGTCGCTCGATTCTTAGCAGCAGACGTGTTTGAGCTATGACGCGAGGCAGGGCGGGAAGGGGATCGTTTCACACCCTTGATAACGGTATCGCTCATGCGAATCACCTGATTTCCAAGAAGCCGCCCGACCCAAAGCAAAGGCGGCCATACACGGGCCAGAGCTTAACATAGCTTGGCGGCTAAATCAACGAGTCATGCGGGTTTGCGGGGATTAGAGGGCGTTTCGGTTGAACTTCCATTGGTCAAAAATAAACATCGAAAAACACTTGAAGTCACTTTGTCCGGCGTGGTAGAGTGGTTTTTGTGGTTGCAGCCCCTGCCACGGCAAGCTCGGCTCCGACCATCGCGCGCTTGTGCGGACGGGCGAAAAACCTTCTGAATCTTTGGGTTTAATGACCCAGTGGGCATTTTTAGGCAGCCCCCTAGCCGCCTCCCGCCTCGCCCTGCTTCTAACCCGTAACAGAGAGCTGTACTAATGGCAGACACTCCTATCGTAATGCGCGAGCAGCATTACCACCAGATTAAAGCGGTGCTGGCTAAGCTGCGTCTGGATTCAGCCGCCCGTGTCACTTTTCTGGTGGATAAGGACGGACAGCAGATAGCGGTGCACGGCGAGGTCGGAAATCTGGACACGACGAGCCTCGCTTCGCTGGCCGCCGGAAATGTGGCGACGACCGGCGGGATGGCGCAACTCATCGGCGAGAAAGAGTTTCCGACCCTCTCGCATGAAGGCGAGCGCGAAAGCATTTATATCTGCATTATTGGCCGCGTGCTGCTGGTCGTGATTTTTGACGACCGTTCAAGCCTCGGGCTGGTGAAGCTGCGTGTTAAGCAGGCTTCGCGCGAATTGGCCTCCATCTTCGAGGAGGTGATTCGCGAGTCGAAGGAGAAGCGCGAGGACGAAAACTCGCTTTTTGCGGAAATCACGGACGAAGACATAGATAGTTTGTTTAATTAAAATTTGGCCGCGAGATGGCGGGTCGCCAGCGAAAGCTATCTTGCAGGGCCGATTTGTCATCCATCACACTCGTCACCCGTCACCAGATTTATGACATTCATCAATTACGCTTCACGCGAGATAAATTGCAAGATTGTTTATTACGGCCCGGGGTTGTGCGGCAAGACGACGAATTTGCAGTACATCTTCGATTCGACCGCGCCGGCCTCCAAAGGCAAGCTCATCAGCCTGGCGACGGAGACCGACCGCACCCTCTTTTTCGACTTCATGCCTTTGGAACTCGGCACGGTGCGCGGCTTCAAGACCCGCTTTCACCTCTACACGGTGCCGGGCCAAGTCTTTTACGATGCCTCGCGCAAGCTCATCCTGAAGGGCGTGGACGGAGTCGTCTTCGTCGCGGACTCGCAGGAAGAGCGCATGGATGCCAACATCGAATCGCTCTACAATCTGGAAGAGAATTTGCGCTCGCAAGGCTACGAGTTGATGAACCTGCCCTACGTCCTGCAACTCAACAAGCGAGACTTGCCAAACGTCGTTCCCGTAGAGGATATGGCCGGAGAACTGCATCGCAAGGACGAACCGGTCGTTGAAGCCGTCGCCGCCACGGGCGTCGGCGTCTTCGATACGCTCAAGGCCGTGGCCAAGCAAGTGCTCACCGAACTAAGAAAAAGCTGAAAGCTCGAACTCCTCCCCGACCACCCTTACGCCAGAGCTATAATCTGATGGAAATCAACTATGAGATTGAGGCGCGAGACATCATCGCGTTTCAGAAACATGCCTATAAAACGTCGCCTACGAATAAAAACGTCAGGCGACACATGTATCTTTTCTATGGCGCATTCGCCGCTTACTTCACTCTCTTCGATTCCGACTTTACGTTAATCACACGGCTCGTCTGGTTCTTGATGTCCTTGAGCCTGTATCTGCTGTGCTTCTGGTTTTGGAATTCGGTTGTCAACGCCTACGTCTTCAAAAAATCAGTTCCAAAGAGCGAGGACAACGGCGTGCTCGGTCATCACAAGATTGTTATCTCTGACAGTGGATTGTTGGAAACGACGAACGTTAACGAGACTTCGCATTCGTGGAAAGGCGTTGACCGCGTGGAACAGAATCAGAATTACATCTTCATCTATGTCGCGCCGCAAGTGGCCCACGTCATCCCCAAACGCTTCTTCCCTGATTGGCAGACGGCCGCGCATTTCTATGACACCGCTTGGCGTTACAAAACGGCGGCACAGGACGCGAGCATGACGGTCGAGCGCACGCAGTGGGGCGCTGACGGTGACTTAAGCCCGGTCGAAAAGGTGATTCAAGCCTAAGCCCTCTCACATCAGGTTTCCGGTTAACTCTCCCCTTTGATTTTTAATTGTCGCTTGGTACGTACAATTGACGAGAGCAAAGCGGCTTTGACTCTTATTTGTCTGTCAGCGACTTGACCATCAGCAATCCGTCGCCGCCGTTTGAGTAGTAGCGCGGAAGGCGTTGTGTGACGATGTAGCCGAGGTTGCGATAGAGTTGCTGCGCGCCGCTATTAACGGCGCGGACTTCGAGCCGAATAATGCGCACGTTGCGACGGCGAAAACCCTCTTCGACTTTGAGCATCATTCGTTCGGCGATACGGCGGCGACGATGCTCCGGCGCGACGCCGAGCGTTGTGACGTGGCCCGTGTGGTCCGGCTCAATCAGGCCGACGATGAAACCGACCATCACGCCGCCCTGCGTCACCGCCCTGTAAGAGACTGATTCCTGCGAGGTCAGCAGATACTCGAAGGTGTCGCGGCTATAGGCTTCGCCGTCAATGAAACAGCGCTGGTCGAGCCGCCAACACTCGTCCAGATGCGAGACGGTCATCGGGCGCACGTCGTACCGCAGCCGAATTAGCGAAGGCTCCCCGGCTTCGACGGCAGACTGCGGCGCGTCCTCTCCCGCCTCTTCCCCTTGCGCCCACCAGCGAGCGCGAATTTTCTTCAGCACAGCCATAAACTAAGTGATAAGT
>CAZEZJ010000342.1:0-5783 GCA_964516695.1 uncultured Blastocatellaceae bacterium | reverse complement strand
CCCACTCCGGTTTTCGAGACCGGTGCACTAATCCACTATGCGACCTCTCCGCATGAGTAAAGTCAGGAGTGATAAGTAATGCAAGGACAAGCTGCTTTCAACTTATCGCTTATTGGTCATCGCTCATCACTGCTTTTATTCGCCGGGCGCGAAAGAAGGCTTGCATGATAGCGCGGCACTCGGTTTCGAGCACGCCCGACGTAATTTCTATTTGGTGATTCAAAGAGCGCGTCGCGCCGATGCCAAACTGCGTGTGGACTGCGCCCGCACGCTCGTCGCGTGCGCCGTAAACGAGGCGGCGAACTCTGGCCTGAACCAGCGCGCCCGCGCACATCGCGCAGGGTTCGATGGTCGCATACATGACGGCGTCCGTCAGCCTGTAGTTGGCGATTGTCCGTGCAGCCTCGCGCAGGGCGACGATTTCCGCGTGCGCTGTCGGGTCGCAATCAATGCGCGTGCGGTTGCCTGCGAGGGCTAACAACTGCCCGTCGCCTGCGACCACGCAAGCGCCGATTGGCACTTCGCCGAGGGCTGCTGCCTCCGCGGCAGCCCTTAAAGCCTCGCGCATCCAGCGCGCGTCCGCTTTAGTTTCCGCGCTCTCCGGCTGCATGGTAATCTTCAGCGCCCGCTCCAGCAAAGTTAGAATATAGGGGGCGCGTCGAAAGGCTGTCAAGCGAGCCGCTTTTAGGCTTGAGCGCCGGCTGATTCTTCCGTGTTCTTGACCATTGCCTGCACGTAAAGGCAGATATTCGTTAACACGTTGACTTCACCGAGAACGCATAAACTACCATGCGGAGCATAACCTTTCCGTATTAACTCGTTGACGAGATTAACCAACTCCTGCGGGTCTGTGGCTTGGGCCAGTGTGTAAAGCATCGGTTTATCCTTTCTTCGTCCGTGATGAATTTAGAGATTCGGTTTGTGACCACATTTACTACGAGCAGCGGACAACGTATCCATGCCATGGCGCTTCACATCCTGCGGATGATAGCAGGAGCGGCGCGCTCATTATCGAGTTCGGCAGGAATAAGTCAGCCGTAAGCGCACGGCGCGTGCTATTATCTGTAGTTGGTCGCTATCCAAGCGCGGGCGCGCGTTGCCCAATTGTCAGTCCGCGCCGTGTAGGAGAGAATCAGGTTGCAGGAATGAGCAGTGAGAGACGCTCGACAGGAACCGGCCCGCTCGCGGTCGGCGAACGCGGCTCAGGCCGTTTACGCTCCCCCGCCACATCCGCATCATCAGCCGCCGATACACCTCTCGCCAGCAAGAGCGCGACGAATAATCCGCCGCACTCGCCGCGCAAGCTAACCCCCGCCGAATTTAACACGGCGATGGTTCACTTTTATCGCGGCGAAGTGCAGCGCTCAAACACCTGGCGCAATCGCCTCGACACGACGACCAACTGGGCCGTCATCACCGCGGGCGCAACGCTCTCTTTCGTCTTCAGTTCTCCGAGCAATCCGCATTTCGTCATTCCCATTAACTCTCTCTTGGTCGCCATTTTCCTGGTCATGGAAGCGCGCCGTTATCGCTACTACGAAATCTGGTCGAGCCGCGTGCGCGTGATGGAAACGGGCTACTTCGCGCCGATGCTCGCGCCCGGCGGCGCGACCGCGTACGACGAAGAATGGGCCGCGCATCTCTCGGCTGATTTGCTGACGCCGCATTTTACCATCAGCGAGTGGGAAGCCATCGGACGCCGCCTGCGCCGCAACTATCTCTGGATTTTCGCGCTGCTGGCGCTCTCTTGGAATCTGAAGGTCTACCTGCATCCGCATCCGGCTTTCAATTTCGACGTGTTCCTAGACCGCGCCACGGTGGGCGTCGTTCCCGGCTGGGTCGTCTTTCTGAGCGGCGTCATCTTTAACCTCGCGGTCATCGTCTTTGCCATCGGCACCGTGCGCCTGCGCGAAGCGACCGGAGAAGTCTTACCGCGCCACGAATTCTCGCTCCGGCCTCTGCAACGCGTCACGAGTTGGACGCGCGCCGCCGCCGCTGCCGCCAGCAGCACGCGCCGCCGCACCACCACGCGCCGCGCCAAGCAAGCGCGCCAGCGCGTCCGCACCAGCAGCACCTCCACCACCGGCGAATTCAAAAAGATAGACGTTTCGGAAGTACCGAACAAAGAGATTGTTAGGGAAGAAACTATTTTGAAGTAGGCCACTGAGACAATAAGCAGTCAGCAGCCTTTAACAAACTGCTGGCTGCTTATTGCTCGCTGCCTGCTGCTGACTGCTTATGCTTGAACTTGACGGGCAAAGGTTGACGCTGGCCGAGGTGGCAAGCGTGGCGCATGGTGTCGAAGAGGTGCGGCTTGCGCGCGTCTTGGAGGCGCGGCGCGTGGTCGAGAAGATTCTTGACGAGGGGCGCATTGTTTACGGCGTCAACACCGGCTTTGGCAAGCTCTCCGATGTTCATATTCCGCCGACAGAGTTGCGTGAGTTGCAACTTAATCTGGTGCGCAGTCATGCGTGCGGCGTCGGCCCCGCGCTTTCCGAAGGCGAGACGCGGGCGCTCCTTCTGTTGCGCGCCAACGTCCTAGCGCTCGGGCTTAGCGGCGCGCGGGCGGAAGTCGTGGAAATGCTCATCAGCTTGCTTGAGCGGGGCGTTCATCCCTTGATTCCCGAAAAAGGCTCGGTTGGCGCGAGCGGCGACCTAGCGCCGCTGGCTCATCTGGCTTTGGTGGTCATCGGTGAGGGCGAGGCCGTTTATCGCGGCGAGAAGATGGCTGGCGCTGACGCTCTCAGGCACGCCGGATTAACGCCCTTGCAGTTGGAGGCCAAAGAAGGTCTCTCGCTCTTGAACGGCACACAGGCGATGTGTGCCGTCGGCGGACTGGCGCTCGAACGCGCGCTCCGATTAACTCAACTGGCAGACGTGGCGGGCGCGATGACGCTCGAAGCCTTAAAGGGCACGCCCGCTGCCTTTGACGAGCGCATCCACAAGGGCCGTCCGCATCCGGGCCAAGTGGCCGCCGCCGCACACTTGCGCGAACTCCTGCAAGAAAGCGAAATCAGAGATTCACACATCGAAAACGACCCGCGCGTGCAGGACGCTTACAGCTTGCGTTGTATGCCGCAGGTGCACGGCGCTGTGCGCATGGCCTTGGAGCACGCGCGCGAGATAATTGAAACTGAGACCGGTTCAGCGACAGACAATCCGCTCGTCTTCGCAGAGAGCGAGGAAGTTATCTCCGGCGGCAATTTCCACGGCGCGCCGCTCGCGCTCGCGCTCGACTACGCGGCGCTGGCTTTGACCGACCTCGCTTCCATCTGCGAGCGCCGCATCGAACGCCTCGTTAATCCAGACTTGAGCGAAGGACTCCCCGCTTTCCTGACAGCGCATCCGGGCAACTCGTCCGGTTTTATGATTGCGCACGTAACGGCCGTCGCGCTGCTCAATGAGATGAAAGTGCTGGCGCATCCGGCGAGCATTGATAACCTGCCGACCTCCGGCGGCAAGGAAGACCACGTCTCGATGGGCATGACTGCCGCCGCGAAGCTGCGCGCCATCGTTGATAATGCCGAACACGTCATCGCCATCGAACTGCTCGCCGCCGCCGAGGGCTTGGAGTATCGCCTGCCGTTGTTGCCAGGCAAGGGCGTGCGGCGTGCCTTTGAGACTGTCAGAAAGCGCGTCGCGCGTCTGCGGCAAGACCGCGCGCTGGCACCCGATATTGGGCAGATAGTCGAAGCCATCCGCTCGGACGAATTCGCGGAATAAGCGGGCCGGCCCTTCGCGCTTTGCGCTCTTTTCTGTTATTAAATTAGCGACTACAGCAACATCAGCCGGCGGCGCGTGCAAGACGGCGTGCGATGAGCTTGACGGCTCTCGCTCGCTCTCGGGCGCGGCGGCGGCCAACAACTGACGGGAGAAAATCATGTCCGATATTTTTGATGACAGGAAGAAGGCTCTGGAAGAGGACTATTTCCGGCGCAAGGAGAAAGAGGCCATCGAAAAGCTGCGCGCGAAGATGACCGCCGAAGAGCAGGCGCGAGTTGAAGCTGCGGCCAAGCTGCAATGTCCGAAGTGTGACGGCACGTTGCAGGCCGTCATGTTTGAGGGCGTCGAGATTGATACGTGCGACAAGTGTGGCGGCGTCTGGCTCGACGCCAACGAACTCGACGCTCTCAGAAAAAATGATAAGGGCGGCATCTTCAGTCGTCTCTTCGGAAGCTAATTGTTAAAGTCGAAATTCGGAAGTTAAAGGAGAGGGCTGCTAGCGGCTGCTGCTAACTTTCTGTGCTGCTGAATTTCGATTCCTGACTTCTGCATCGAGTTATGTCTTCATCAAGAATAGTGAGAGCGCCGCGCGGCGCGCAGCTTAATTGCAAGGGCTGGCATCAGGAGGCGGCGTTGCGCTGCCTGATGAACAATCTAGACCCGGAGGTTGCGGAGCGGCCCGAAGATTTGGTGGTCTACGGCGGGGCAGGCAAGGCCGCGCGCAACTGGGCGGCGTTCGCAGCGCTCGTGCGCGAGTTGCAGCAACTAGGCAACGAGGAAACGCTGCTCGTGCAATCGGGCAAGCCGGTCGCCGTCTTTCGCACGCACGAGTATGCGCCGCGAGTGCTGATTGCCAATTCCAACTTGGTCGGCGCTTGGGCCAACTGGGAACACTTCCATGAGCTTGAGCGCAAAGGTCTGATGATGTATGGGCAGATGACCGCCGGCTCTTGGATTTACATCGGCACGCAGGGCATCGTGCAAGGAACGTTTGAGACGTTTGCGGCGATGGCGGAGCGCCATTTCGGCGGCGACTTGAGCGGGCGGCTCGTCGTCTCCGGCGGCATGGGCGGCATGGGCGGCGCGCAGCCCCTGGCGGCGACTCTCAATGGCGCTGTCTTTCTAGGCATAGACGTTGACCGCGGGCGCATCGAGCGGCGCGTCCGCGATGGCTATTGCGACCGCCTCGCGCTTGATTTGGATGAGGCTTTGAAGATTTGCGAGGACGCACGCGAGCAAAGGCGAGCCGTCTCAGTCGGACTGGTCGGCAACTGCGCCGAAGTCTTGCCCGAACTCTTGCGGCGCGGCGTCACAATTGACGCCGTGACAGACCAGACGAGCGCGCACGACCCGCTTAACGGCTACGTTCCCGAAGGGCTGACGCTGGAAGAAGCAGCGGAGTTGCGCCTGAGCGATGCGCAGGGCTACGTCGCGCGCTCGATGGCTTCGATGGCCAGGCACGTCGAAGCCATGCTGCAACTCAAGCGCGCGGGTGCCATCGCCTTTGACTACGGCAACAACATCCGCAAGCAGGCTCTCGATGCCGGATGCACAGACGCCTTCGAGATTCCCGGCTTCGTGCCCGAATACATACGCCCCCTTTTCTGCGAAGGCAAAGGCCCTTTTCGTTGGGTCGCGCTCTCCGGCGACAGGGAAGACATACGCAAGACCGACGACCTCGCGCTCGAACTGTTCCCTGAAGACCAGACGCTTAACCGCTGGCTGCGACTGGCGCGCGAGCGCGTGCAATTCCAGGGACTTCCGGCGCGCATCTGCTGGCTCGGCTACGGCGAACGCGCGGAGATGGGCGAAGCGATTAACGAGATGGTCAAGCGCGGAGACTTGAAAGCGCCCGTCGCCATCGGACGCGACCATCTGGATACGGGCAGCGTCGCTTCCCCTTTTCGTGAAACTGAAGCCATGAAAGACGGCTCTGATGCGGTCGCTGATTGGCCCATCCTGAACGCGCTTTTGAACACGGCGAGCGGCGCAAGCTGGGTCTCGTTTCATCACGGCGGCGGCGTCGGAATTGGTTATTCGTTGCACGCGGGCCAAGTCTC
>CAZEZJ010000341.1:0-5792 GCA_964516695.1 uncultured Blastocatellaceae bacterium | reverse complement strand
CGCAGAACAACAAGACGCGCTCCGCCATCCTTCTTGGTATTAGCCTCAAGACCCTGCACAACAAGCTCCGTCTCTACCGCGACCGCGGCCTGCTTCCAGAGACGGGTGAGCTTCCCACCACGCACGGCGGCATTCAGCACAGCACCGACGAAATACAATAAAGCCCCCGGAAGCTTGCAAGTCCAAAGCTCGTAGTCAACACGTATTACCTTATGACTTTCAACTGTAGATTTTGAACTCCGAACTCTTTGTTCTTGCGTTGTAGAGGCTGTGAATGATATTCATCGCCGTCATGTCTGTGCTTCTCTTTTTCATAGATGGTCTGGGAATCGGCGCGCGTGGGCCACACAACCCGCTGGATGGGCTTGAAGGCGCGTCGCCGCTGGCAATCTTTCAAGACGAAGAGCCGTCGCTTCCCCTCGAGGGCGCGCTCGTGCGCACGGATGCGACGCTCGGCGTGCCGGGCCGTCCGCAGAGCGCTTCGGGCCAGACGACGATTCTGACGGGCATCAACGCGCCCGCCCTGCTCGGCTATCACAAGCAGGGTTTTCCCAATGAAGCGCTCCGCGAAATCATCAAAGAGCACTCCATCTTTCTTCAACTACAGCGCGCCGGAATCACTCCCAACACTTTCGCCAACGCTTACACGCCTGGTTTTTTTACGACCCGCCCGCGCTGGGTCTCCGCCACGACGACAGCCGTCGAAGCCGCCGGAATGAGCTTTCGCAGCCTCGATGACATACAAGCTGGCCGCGCCGTCTTTCAGGATTACACCAATCAGATGTTAATCGAGCGCGGGTTTGATATTGCCGCGGGCACGCCCGAACAAGCTGCGAAAACCTTAGCCGCGCTCGCCAGCCAGCATCGCTTTACGCTCTACGAGTATTTCATCACGGACAAAATCGGGCACGCGCAGGACACGCACGCCGCGCGCGTTGTGCTCGCCGAACTCGCGCTCCTCATTCGCCTGCTGCTCGCTCGCCTCGACCTTGAACAGACGACCGTGGTGCTTACCAGCGACCACGGTAATATCGAAGACCTCTCGACGCGCAACCACACGCTCAATCAAGTGCCGACGCTCATCTGGGGCGCAGGGCGCGACCGCGTGAGACGACGCGTGCAGAACCTCGCAGACATTACTCCCGCAATCATCGAAGTGCTGACGGAGGAAGCGACAACAGCTTAATGAACACTACCACCCCCGCTGCTCACGGCAGCAATCCCCCGCCCAACGACCGGCGCGAGATTTTCGGCTGGATGATGTATGACTGGGCCAACTCGGCCTTCTACACCACGGTTGTCGGCGCGCTCTTCGGTCCTTACCTGACGGCGCTGGCGCAGAAAGCCGTCGGAGAAAACGGCGTTGTCTTCAACCTCGGGCCGCTCGGCTCCGTCACCGCCAAGTCGCTTTTTCCCTTCTGTGTTTCGGTGGCGGTCTTCTCTCAAGTCTTCTTGCTGCCGCTGCTCGGCGCAATAGCCGACTACTCGCACCTGAAGAAACGCCTGATGGCCGTCTTCTGCTACATTGCCGTCGCCGCCAACTGCCTGCTCTTTTTTACCACCGAGGGCTTTCACCTCCTCGGCGGTATCCTGTTTATCATCGCGAACCTGTGCTACGGCGCGGCCATCGTTTTCTACAATTCCTTTCTCCCTGAAATCACGACGGAAGACCAACGCGATAAGGTTTCGAGTCGCGGCTTCGCCTTCGGCTACATGGGCGGCGGCTTGCTGCTGGTGCTGAATTTGGGATTGGTACTGGGGGCGCAGCGCTTGGGCATCTCTACCAGCTTGGCTGTGCGTATCTCGCTGCTCTCGGCGGGCCTCTGGTGGGGCGGCTTCGCTTTGATTACGTTCGCCCGATTGAAAACGCGTGCCGCCGCACGCGTGCTCCCGCAGGGCAAAAGCTACCTCACCATCGGCTTTAGCGAACTCGGCTCCACCTTCCGCGAGCTATTCCGTTTGCGCCACACGTTGAAATTCCTGATTGGTTATCTGCTCTACAACGACGGTATCCAAACCGTCGTCAGCGCATCATCCGTTTTTTTAGCGCAGGAGCTATTCACTTCGCGCGGGCTAGAGGCCAGCCAATCTTTTTTGCTCGGCATCTTTTTGATGGTGCAGTTTGTCGCCGTCGGCGGGGCGTTGCTCTTCGAGCGCATCTCGGCGGCAGCCGGAACTAAAAACGCCATCCTGATTTCGCTTGTGATGTGGGCCGGAATTGTGATTTACGCTTACGGCTTTCTGCAAACAACCAAGCAGGCGTGGTTCATGGGAGCGATGCTGGCGATTGTGCTGGGCGGTTCGCAAGCGCTCTCGCGCTCGCTCTTTTCGCGGATGATTCCCAAAGGGCGCGAAGCATCCTTCTTTGGCCTGTATGAAATTTCCGAGCGCGGCACGTCTTGGCTCGGCCCCTTAACCTTCAGCATCGTCGTCGCGAGCACAGGCTCTTACCGGCAAGCGATTCTCTCTTTAATCTTTTTCTTTGTGGCGGGCATGATTGTTCTCTATTTTACAGACACGGACAAAGCCGTCCATGAAGCCGGCAATGCGTTGCCGGAAGAAGTCAGGAAAGTTTAACTGTAGAGACAGAGGCGGGTATTGACGGCGGAGCAGTTTGATGGTGAAACAGTCTGACGTATTAGCCAGCCGTTTTCCGTTTGCTGTGTCCGGCGGCGGAAGCTTCCATACAGGCGTGGGAACAATAGGACGCCAGCGAAGAACGCAGCTTAAGGGCGCGCGAGGCCGGAATCCACGTGCTGCAAGCCGAGCAGCGAACAAGCTTGGTGCCGGCTGTCGCTTCCGGTCGTAAGGGCTGCGCGACCTCGCTCGTGCCCATGCCGCGTGCGCCGCGCATAATGCCCATCATCTGCCGCGTTAGTTTGATGTAAGGCCGCAGACGAAGATAGAGCAGCAAGAGGAAGACGGCGAGCAGGCTCAGAATAATGATGAGCTTCAAAATTTACTCCTGAAATAGATTAACTTCGAGCGGGTTAGTGTAACAAATTGAGGTGCAAAAAACGATGAGAGCAAACCCCGCGCTATTGTGCTCGGATTTCGTCTCGGATAAATTAGTACCTCAGGACGCATCACGCTCAGGCATCGTTATTCGTACTCAAGTTAGTTTCTGTTGCTTGTGCGTTATGAGCGATTAATTTTCATAGCAGTCAAGAGGGGGAAAGAATGCTAAAGCCGATTCTAGTCATTATGCTCATCGCTTTTTCTTTCGCGGGCGCTCGCGCGGATAACTGGCCGCAATGGCGCGGGCCTGAGTTAAACGGCACGAGCCGCGAGAAGAATGCGCCGCTTAAATGGAGTACGACGGAGAACGTTAGTTGGCGCTTGGCGCTGCCCGGTTTCAGCGGTTCGACGCCGATTGTCTGGGGCGAGCGCGTCTTTCTGCATGTGGCCGAAGGCGAAGACCTTTTTCTCTGGTGCGTGGAGCGCAAGCAAGGCGCGGTGCTTTGGAAAAAGCGGCTCGGCGGCGGCAACGTCAAGATGCGCAAACAAAACATGTCTTCGCCCTCGCCCGTGACGGACGGCCAACACGTCTATGTGATGACGGGCACGGGCCTCCTCAAAGGCTTCGACTTCAACGGGCGTGAAATCTGGTCGCGTGACATACAGAAAGACCACGGCGCGTTTGGGCTAAACTGGGGCTACGCGTCTTCGCCCCTGCTCCATGAAGATTCGCTGTACGTCCAAGTCTTGCACGGAATGCACACGGACGATTCGTCCTACGTGTTGCGAATTAACAAAACGACCGGCAAAACTCTCTGGCGCGTGGAGCGTCCGACCACGGCGATTCGTGAATCTCCTGATGCCTACACCACGCCCGCTTTGCTGCGCTACGGGAAAACCGTGGAGATAGTCATCACGGGCGGCGACTGCGTGACGGGCCATGACCCCGCGAACGGCAAAGAACTCTGGCGCGCTAATGGTCTTAATCCTGACAACGAGCCGAATTATCGCATCGTCGCCTCGCCCGTCATCGCTGACGGAATCATTTATGTGCCTTCACGCGTGCGTCCTCTCCTTGCGCTTAAAGCTGGTGGGCGCGGAGACGTGACGAAATCACACCTGCTCTGGTCAACGACGAACGGGCCGGACGTGCCGACGCCTGTGACCGATGGCAAGTATTTTTACATCGTCAATGACCGCGGCATCGTCTGGTGTTTAGACGCCAAGACCGGGCAAGAGTTTTACGGCCAGCAGCGTCTCAAGCCAGGCACTTACAGCGCTTCGCCCGTCTTGGCCGATGGTAAAATCTACGTTACGAATGAGGACGGATTGACGAGTGTGATTAAGGCTGGCCCGAAGTTTGAGGTGCTGGCTGAAAGCGACCTCAACGAGTATTGCCTGAGTTCGCCCGCCTTCTCCGGCGGCCAACTCTTTATTCGCACGGGGCAGTTTCTTTACTGCATCGGTAAAAGGTCTGAACCATAGAAGAACTTGCGGTAAAACCCTAGCCGGCCGGGCAAAAGGAGAGCGCACGTGTCGAACGGACGCGTGCGCTCTCCTTCTAGTTGATAGCTTGTTTTTCAGCCCTCGCGGCAGAGACGACTATTCGTCGCCGTTGGCGGCCTGCTCTGCCCCAGTGGCGTAGGCCACGTCACCGTCGCGACGTCGCGGCAGTGGGTCTGTCTGCCGCCGACGCGGCCCGGACTCAGGGCTGCGGCGGTCAATAAAACCTGGCGGCAGCCGGCGGCCCTTGATGGCCTCTTCCAGAATCCGTGTGATTTCCTGCGAGAGCGTGCGATGTTCTGCTTTCGCGCGCATCTGCAAAGCTTCTTTGAGTTGGTTCGGCACATACGCGCCGATAAAAACCCCTTTCCGGTTCGCCATCTCTGTTATCGCCTCTTTGTGTGGAGTTAATTTCAAGCCGCAGGGCCTTTATCCCCTGGCGGCTCGCAGTTTGAAGAAACGGCCATGCATGATGAGAGCAGGTCTGTAAGCCGAATTCTGTTCTCCGGCCTTAAGAGCCGGAGCGACGATCATTCATCTAGCCCATTTGTCGCCAAATGGGTCAAGCGACCTACCCGGAGGTCGTAGCCAGCTTTTTTGCAAAAGCTCGCTTCGGGCGGGCAGCCCTGTTTGACGCCTCCCTATTTGGTCTTGCACTACGAGGAGTTTGCCTGGCCGCGCGTGTTACCACGCCAGCGCTGGTGCGCTCTTACCTTCGAGACCCTTTCGCCTACGACAAAGCTCTCCGCACCATTTCACCCATCACCCCATTGCGAGTTGGCGCACTGAAGCGCCCGTAGGTCTCGTAATCAATGCGGCTGGTCTGTTTTCTGTTGCACTTGTCGTCGCCCGTCCCCGTCAAGCTTCGCAGCCTGTGAGGCGACGGACGCCCAGCCGTTAGCTGGCTCGTTGCCCTATAGTGTTCGGACTTTCCTCCCCTTCAGCAAATGATTGCGAAGCGGCGACCGCCCGACCTGCTCTCATGCAAGGCGCGCTGATTATAGCAAATCAACGTTCAACACGTACAGCACTAACTTTCTCCGTGTTGAAACCGAAGGCTCTTGGCAGTCACGAAGCTCGGCAAAGTCGCGTAAACAGCGTCTTATTCGAGTTTAGACGAAAAAAACTGAGGAGCGCGAGATTGCTAGGACTTTGCAATCAGACTGCAACCATGTTTGCCAGTTTGTCTGTAGAATTCATTTTCAGGCAGGCAACATTCCTTTCAGAGAAGTAGGGGCAAGCAAAAAGGCCGGGCGTTGGGGGACGCCCGGCCTTTTAGCGTTTGCGCCGCTCTCAGGCTGGCACTTCCATTAACAATTTACACGAAATAG
>CAZEZJ010000340.1:0-5872 GCA_964516695.1 uncultured Blastocatellaceae bacterium | reverse complement strand
CGCTCCTTCGCGGACGGAAGTGCCGGGGGACTGCCCTGCCCTTCTATACGTCAGGAATATCAACACGACCATGACCGCCGCCATCACGAGCGAAGAAGTGATGCGACTCAGATCGAGTCCGCCTTCGGCGTGAGGCTTCGTTAAGGTGTCGCCGAGCGTCGCGCCGAGAGGGCGCGTCAGAACGTATGCCGCCCAGAAGAGCACGCTGCCGGGGAGCTTCGTGAAGAAGTGCGCCGCCGCAACGAGCGCGATCAAACCGGCGAAGATGAGCGCGCCGCGCTCGAACCCAAGTCCCGCGTCCGTCGCGACGTAATCGCCGAGCGCGGTGCCGAGCGTGTTCGAGACGAGGATTGTCACCCAGTAGAAGACTTCGTCCTTCCTCGTGGTGATGTTCTCGAACTGGATCGCTCCCGTGACGCGGTGCCAGATGAAAAGGATTGCGAGCACGCCGCAGAACAATATGATTGACGATTTCACGTAGCCTAGTCCGAGGGTACGGTCAAAATAGTCCGACATCGTCGTGCCGACGGTCGTAGTGGCGATCACGACGCCCCAGTAAATGAACGGGTGATACCGCTTCGACGCTACCTGCGCGGCGAGCGTGACGGCGAAGAACCCGAGAAAGATCAGGCTGCCGACGGCATAGCCGAGATTCCACGTCATGGTCACGGCATCGCCGCCCGTCTCGCCAAACGTCGTCGCCAAGATTTTGATGACCCAGAACATGAGGGTGACCTCCGGAACTTTACTGAGCAGGTCGCCCCCTCGATGTTCATCTGATCGTAAATTCACTGTCATTGTTCCCTTCTTCCACCAAACATCCTTTAGCGAGCGCGAAGTAATTCGCTTGATGAGTGTTGTAATTGCGAAGCCGGCAGACCCGATGATCCATCAAAAGTTCGCGCGGGATTACAGCACCTCCGCTAGCCGTGAAAGACCTTCTCCAGGTTATCCACTTCGTCCAGCACTGGCGTCGCAAGCTGCGCGTACTCCTCGGGCGTACGCGCTTTCTCGACCCGTGCGACGAGTTCGTCGAACTTTTTCGCTTCGGCGGCGCCATTATGCGACTCGATTGACGGACGCACGGCGTCCCATGTCCGCCGTATCTCAATGGCAATCGCCTGCAACTTCCTGGTGTCCTTCTCGGCTGACCATATTTCCAACTCGCGCCCGTAGTAATCGAGCTTTGTCACCTCAACCGGCACGGCGAGCTTGTACGGGGCGTTTAAGTTCGCCACGATGAGAGTTATCTGATTCGCCTCGCGCATCGCGGCTTGGCGATTCTTAGACGTTACAGCCTTGTCGAGCGCCATGATGCCGGACGCCAACCGGTCGAGTTCGCCTCCTCCGCCCTGCACATCACTCTTCAGCCTGGTGGCTGATTCCTTGAGCAGGTTCAGCTTTTCAGCCGCCTTCTTCCAATCATTCGCTTTCGCCATGTCGTACACGTTCTCGCCGTATTCGCCAGCGTCCGCCAGCGCTTTGGGCGGCGTGGTGCCGTTATTCTTCGGCGGCGCTTTCGTCCCTTCTTTATTGTCTGCTGTCGTCAGCGGCGCGTCCGCTTTAGCATCTTGTCTGGAAGGGGTTGAACAACTGCTCAATCCCACCATGACGATAATCACGGCGAGCAGGGCGACTATCAGTGAAACTGTTTTCATCCGCTCCGTGTTTTCTGGTGTTGGCTGTGCCTTCATCGTCTTCATTATTTTGTCCCTTCCTCGCTCCTGCCAGCCCGCGCCGGAAGCCGGTTGCCCCGGGCTTCCGACGCGGGGACGGTTGCGGTCATGGCTCCCGCTCCCACACAGGAGCCGGAACCGCTTCCCCGGAACTCAATAATTTTCCGGGTTGTGAGACAAGTTACAGGGGCGGAGATAACTCTAGGATTAACTTGAAGGAATTATTTCGGGAGGAGTGAGACGTATTGGGGGCGGCTTCGCTTTCATACGAAGCCGCTCCCTTTGAAGGCCAGCATACTTTTCGTTAGAGGCTCCAGTTTTTATCGTCGGGGTGCCGCGGGCGGCGGGGACAGCGCACCTTTGTCAAGGATGTTACCCGCCGCGTCCACTGCCCAGAAGGCGAGCCGGTCACGCGACACCTCGACGTACATGAAGCTGTTGACATCATCGTTACCTGCGGCGAAGAAGGCGCTGCCGCGATTGATGTTGCCGCGGCGTAGCTGGCCTCCTGCCCCGGAGACGAAATACTGCACGCCCTGTTGCGGCTTTGTGCGTTCATAGATGTGGTCGTGACCTGAAAAGACAGCCGCCACGCCGTACCGCACGAAGAGAGGTTCGAGCAGGGCGCGCAGCTTCGAGCTAGAGCCGTGCTTCTTACCCGAGGAGTAGATCGGGTGGTGAAAGTAGGCGATCTTCCAACGCGCTTTCGAGGCGGCGAGCGCTCCCTCCAGCCACCGCAACTGCGCCTCGTCCATCGCGGTCGAGTCGAGCGCAAAGAACTCCACCAGGTTATCGCCCTTCACGAACGAGTAGTAGGCGCGCCCGCCCATGTTGTACGGGCCGTAGCTCATCTGCGCGGCCCGCCCTTTACTCACGTCGTGGTTGCCGAGCACGGCGTAGAAGCGCACACCGCGCCGGAGCAGCTCCGCGTAGGGTCGCTCGAATCTTTCAGGCAGCTTGGCCGGGTCGCCGTCTCCGTAAATGTTGTCCCCCAGCATGAGTACGGCGTCGAATGGACGCTCCGTGTAGTACTCGGTCATTTGGCGCGCGATGGCAAGCTGGTTGCTGTCGCCCGTTCCCACATCGCCCAAGGCGACGAAGCGGACGATTCCCGACGGCGCTTTCCCGCTCGGAGGCGCGTCTGACGCTCCGTTCGACTGCTGTGACCACGTCCCGTAACTAGCGTTAGCGAATGTGGCCGCGCTCACGGTGACTGCAAGCAAAAGCAGCCAAGCGATGAGAAATCTTCTCTTCATTGAACTATTTCTGACCCGCTTTCTGGAGATTGGCGACGGCTTCGCCGCGTCAAATGAAGACGATTACGTCGCTATGTGCCCATGCTACGGGTCAGGAGATTAACGGGAGATAAATCGGAGAGGATTATGTTAAATGTAGCTTCGCTGGAGGCGTGGGTAGTGTGATGGCGAAGACAGTACCCCGCCCGTCCGAGCGTTGAAGTTCGAGCTTGCCGTCGTGGGCTTCGGCGATCCAACGGGCGATGGAGAGTCCCAGCCCCGCGCCGCTCGTGATATTCCCGCCGTCGGCTTCGGCGCGCGAACGTGCTTTGTCGGCCCGGTAGAATCGCTCGAAGATATGCGGCTGCGCGTCCTTCGGGATGCCGATTCCGGTGTCGGCGACGGTTAGAAGATAAAAAGTGTCTTTCGGCTCACACGATACGGTAATTGAGCCGCTCGCGGGCGTGTGCTTAATCGCGTTGTCCAAAAGGTTCAACATGAGGCGGCGCATCAACGTCTCGTCGCCGCGAAACGGCATCTCAACGGGCGCGTTCAAGGCGAGCGACAACTTGCGCTCGGCAATGAGCGTCCGCACCGAGCGCACCGATTCGCCGACCAGTTCGTCAAGATAAAAATCGGTCAACGTGAGCCGGTACTGTCCGGCGTCGGCGCGGGCGAGCGTAAATAAATCTTCGACGATGCGCGTGAGGCGCTTTCCTTCGTCCTGCACGATGGCGAGCGATTCACGCAAGTCCTCAACGGGTCGCAACTCATTCGACAACGCGACTTCCGCCTCGCCGCGCACGATAGCTACGGGCGTTCGTAGTTCGTGCGAGGCATCCGCCATGAAGCGGCGCTGCTGCTCGAAGGATTCGCCCAGCCGCGCGAGCAGGCGGTTGAAGACCGTGGCTAAACGCCCGAGTTCGTCGCGCTCGTTCGCCACCGGCAAACGCTTGTGCAGATTCGCCGCGCTGATGCGCTCAGCGGCGTCGCTCATCGTGACGACGGGCGCGAGGCTTTTACGAGCGAGGAAATAACCGCCCAACGAAGCCAGCAGGAGCGCCAGCGGCACGGCGACGAGTAGCGCGCCCGACGCCCCTTCGAGTAAATCCTCCTGCTCGTGGAGCGAGCGCAGCACGACGAGAGTGTACGCGCGCTTGCTCGTTCGCATCTTTTGGGCAATGGCGCGAAACCCGTGATCGTCATCGCCCCAGAGTGTGGCGTAGCGCAGCGCACCATCGGGCGACGCGGCGACCGAGTCGAGCAGTTTCCCGACATCGGATGCGACCGCTGGGAGCGTCCAGACGGGCGCATTAATTTCCTCTTCGCCCTCGGCGACGAAGCCGGGGGAGGAGGCGACCACCCGCCGCGCGTCGTCATAGACGATAATCTGGTAATCCCGGAAGCGGTACTCGTTGGCGGCTCCAATCACCGCCGCGTCGGGGCTGATGTTCCCTTCAGCATCACGGGCGACGCCGACTTCGCCGCCCGCTTCCACGTCCTGTTCTTCGATGGAGAGTAGTGCGGAGAAAGAACGCGCCATTTCCCTGAGCGAGTTGTCTGTGCGACGGTCCAGCGTCCGGGCGAGAAAGAAGTAAGCGGCGAGCGCGAAGACGACGAGCACGAGCGCGAGTACGCCCGTATACCAGAGCGTTAACCGAACGCGAACCGAATCAAGCATCGCTTTTTGTCTCGCCCGGCTCTTCGTCCTGTAGCACGTAGCCAGCGCCGCGCCTCGTTTGAATGAGCGGCGCGGCTCGCCCCTCGTCAAGCTTGCGCCGCAGGCGATTGATATAAACTTCGATCAAATTCGAGAACGGATCGAACTCCTCGTCCCAGACGTGCTCCGCTATATCCGCGCGCCCGACTACGCGCCCGCGCTCACGCGCCAGATATTCGAGCAGCGCGTACTCTTTCGTCGTCAGTTCGATCTTTTTACCCTTGCGCTTAACGGTTTGACCGCGCGTGTCAATCGTCAAATCCGCGACCTCGATCTTCGTGTCGCGCACCTCGCCCCCGCGCCGCAGAAGCGCACGGAGCCGCGCCAGAAGCTCGCCGAACTCGAACGGCTTCGTCAGGTAATCGTCCGCGCCCGTGTCCAATCCAGTGATACGATCTTCGACCGCGTCGCGCGCCGTCAGCATCAAAACGGGCACGCGCTGGCCCGCCGAGCGCAACTCGCGGCAGACTTCAAAGCCATTCTTTTCGGGGATCATCACGTCGAGGATAACGGCGTCGTAAGTGTTAATCGCGGCTTGGTAGAGCGCGTCTTCGCCGTTGGCTGCTACGTCAACCGCGTAAGCCGCCTCGCGTAATCCCCGCGCGATGAACCGCGCCATCCGCACTTCGTCTTCTACCAGCAACACACGCATCTTGTTCCAATCTTCGATAACATTATACTTCACCGGCGTTAATTAGCCGTGCATCCTATGGGCGTCTCTCTTAGGCTGTGCGCCCCACTGTTGGAGTCAGCAACGCTGTTTTCAACACTTCCTCCAGATCCTCGATTCTGAACGGCTTGGATAGCCACGTCACGCCTTTCCGGCGTATTAAATGCTCGACTTCGACATTTCCTATGTAGCCGCTTATCAAGATGATGGGGATGTGTCCTGCCCGCCGATGCAGCCAAGACCCGGCATCTGCACGTCCACAACGACGGCGGCAATCCTATCTGCAAAGCTCTCGTAACACTTTTTCGCTTCAAGACCGTCGCCGGCGAGGAGCACTTCGTAGGTGTCCCTTAACAAATTATAAATGAGTTTGCGGACGCTGGGATCGTCTTCGGCGACGAGGACAGTTGGCTTCTCTATGGACATTTACGAAATACTCAAGTTGGAAGTGTTTTGTCGTTTATCAGTCAAGCCGGGATTGCAATTAAACAAGTCGCTTTGGATCAACTGCCGCCTGTGCGCATAGCAATTTTCAAGAGCAGGAAGCGCATTGCGCTAGGCTGCTGTCGCT
>CAZEZJ010000339.1:0-5945 GCA_964516695.1 uncultured Blastocatellaceae bacterium | reverse complement strand
GCGCGACGGCATAGAGTATGTGCAATGGGGCGTTGATGCCGGATTAAACGTTGACGAGTTTGTCCCGCGCATCTCTTTCTTCTTTAACGCGCACAACGATTTCTTTGAAGAGATAGCTAAGTATCGCGCGGCGCGGCGTATCTGGGCGCGCGCGATGCGCGAGCGCTTCGGCTCGCACAACGAGCGCACGCTGCAACTACGTTTCCACACGCAAACGGCTGGCGTGTCATTGACAGTGCAGCAACCCTTAAACAACATCGTTCGCGTCGCGATACAAGCGCTGGCGGGCGTGCTCGGCGGCACGAACAGCTTGCACACGGACGCTTATGATGAAGCGCTGGCGCTGCCGACTGACCGCGCGGCCCTCATTGCGCTGCGCACGCAGCAGATTATCGCGGAGGAGACGGGCGTCGCCAATACGATTGACCCGCTCGGCGGCTCTTACTTCGTAGAGGCTTTGACGAAGAAGATGGAAGACGGCGCGCTTGATTATTTCGCGAAGATTGATGCGATGGGCGGCATGGTGGAGGCCGTGGAAAAGGGCTTTCCGCAACGCGAGATTCAGGAATCCGCTTACCAGTATCAAAAGGCGGTCGAGCGTGGCGAGCAAACTATTGTCGGCGTCAACAAGTATCAGATGACACAGGAAGCTTCCGAGATTCCGATTCTGGTTATTGATGAGGGAGTGCGTGACCATCAGGTTGAGCGGTTGCAGCAGGTGCGCGACCGTCGCGACCCAGGCGCTGTCGCCAACTCGCTCGAAAAACTCAGGCAGGCCGCGCGTAATGGAGATAATACGATGCCCGCGACCATTGAAGCCGTCCGCGCCTACGCCACACTCGGAGAAATCTGCGACGCGCTGCGCGACATTTACGGCCTCTACGAAGAGCCAGCTTTCTAAAATTTAATCATGTAGTCATTGATTCATTTACTCATTTGTTAAGTGACTACATGAATCAATGACTACATGAATCAATGACTACATGAATCAATCGGCCCATAAAATACGCGTTCTCGTTGCAAAGCCCGGTCTTGACGGGCATGACCGCGGCGCTAAAGTCATCGCTCGCGCTTTGCGTGATGCGGGGATGGAAGTCATCTACACGGGCTTGCGGCAGACGCCGGAGATGATTGCCGCCGCCGCTTTGCAGGAGGATGTGGATGCGGTGGGCGTCTCAATCTTGAGCGGCGCGCATAACACGTTGTGCCCGCGCATTGTCTCGATGCTGCGCGAAAAGGGGATGGACGATTGCCTTGTCTTGGTCGGCGGCATCGTCCCACAGGAAGACATCGCGCGTCTGAAGGAACAGGGCGTGGCCGAGGTTTTCCTGCCCGGGACTTCAACCGAAGACATCGTCAAGTTTCTGCGCGAGCATGTCGGGCCGCGTGAATGACCGTAGAAAATAAAGAGACGGAAGAGCGCGCCGTCGCTATCGAGTTGCGCGCTTCGCTTGCCATCATCCGCCTCAACCGTCCTGCCGAAAGAAATCAACTCTCCATCTCGACGCTCGCTGAATTGGATGCAGCCGTCGCCGCGTTGATAACGCGAGCAGACCTCTCGGCAATCATCTTCACCGGCATCGGTGATGTTTTTGCTTCCGGCGCAAACATCCGAGAATTGCGTGCTCTAACCTCAGAGACAGCCATAAAATTCGCACAGCGCGGGCAGCGTTTATTTCAAAAAATCGCTAACGCTCCCCAACTCACCATTGCCGCCATCAACGGCTACTGCATGGGCGGCGGACTAGACCTTGCTCTCGCCTGCGATGTGCGCTGCGCGGCAAAGAACGCGGTCTTCGCGCATCCCGGCGCGCGTCTCGGCATCATCACCGGATGGGGAGGCACGCAAAGACTGCCTCGTCTCATAGGAGCAACTCGTGCGTTTGAAATGTTTGCGACGGCGCGACGCGTGACGAGCGACGAAGCTTATCGAATCGGTCTCGTTAGTCGTGTGGGCGATTCGGTGCTGGATGATGCTTGCGAAGTGGCCGGTAGATACGTCGCCAGGCGTTAAGCACAAAGCGGGCTGAAGACGCCTCTATTTTTTGAGGAAGCGCGCGATTCCCTTCTGGCAATCTTCGGTCATGCGGGCGATGGCATTAACGTCGGCTCCGGCTTGTAGTGCGGCATCGAAGGTCATTCCGTCCATGTGATAGAGCAGGCGCTTTGTGAGAATGACGGCTGAGCGGCTGACTTTCTCGAAGTCGTGAAGATAAGCTTCGACCTCCTTCTCAAACGCGTCGTCGTCGAAGACGCGGTTAACGAGTCCGATGCGCTCGGCTTCGTCGGCGCTGATTTGCGCGCCGCGTGTAATCAATTCGAACGCGCGCTTTTCCGAGACGTTGCGGCGCAGGATAGCCATCACCATCGCGGGCACAAATCCGATTTTCACTTCTGGATAGCCGAAGACCGCCGTGCGCGCGGCCAGCACCACGTCGCAAGCGGTGGCGAGTCCGCTCCCACCCGCTAGCGCGCGCCCGCGCACGGCAGCGATGACCGGCACGCGCACGCGCCGAATCAACGCGAACAATTCCATCAACGACTCTGCATCTTCCAGATTTTCGATAATTGAGCCGGAAGCTATTTTCTGTAGGGCGGAGAGGTCAGCGCCGGAGCAGAAGTCTGCGCCCGCGCCCGTGATGAGGACGACGCGCACCGCTTCCGTCTCGTCGGCCCGCCGCAAAGCTGCTTTGAGGTCAGCGACGAGCGCGTCATTGAGAGCGTTGCGCTTGTCGGGCCGGTTGAGCGTCAGCAACGCCACCGCGCCCTCGATTGAATAGATGACCGGACTGTTTTCTGCTGTCATCGAATGATTCGAAGCAAACGAAACGAATGCGGCTTAGTCGTTATCCAGAAAACTACCGAGCGCGGCGCTGACTTCGGCGTGCGCTTCCTGCTGCACCCAATGCCCGCTCGTTTTGATGCGCACCTCGCGATAAAACGCATCAACGAAGTCGTCCACGTTGCGCACGGTCTCCGGCACGATAGCTTGGTCGCGTTCGCCATAGATAAAGAGCGTCGGGACACGCACGCGCCCGTCGCTCAAGTCTTCGCTGGCAGCAGCCGTGCGCCGTTTGAGAAAAAGGTTGCGGACGTTGGCGCGATAGTAGTTAATGGCGGCGGTCAGCGCGCCGCGTTCTTTGAGCGCTTGCTTGTAGAGAGCGATGTCCGTGTCGGTCACAGCGCCGGGCCGCATGACGGTCTGCTTGAACATGCGCTCCAAAGCGGCGAAATTATTGAGGCTGATGAACCACTCGGGCACGCGCGGAAGTTGAAAGAAGAGCATGTACCAACTCCTGAGCGCTTGCTTCAAGGTCAGGTTCTTGCGCCAGGCCTCCATCGGCGGCACTTGCAGGGCCGCCAGTTTCCAGACGTACTCTGGATGCCTTTGCGCGACGGCCCAAGCCACACCTGCGCCCCAGTCGTGGCCGACAACAGCCGCCTGCTGCCTCCCGAAATGGCGTATCAGTCCCGTCACGTCGTCAACTAACAACGGCAGACGGTAATCCTCAACGCGCTCGGGCTTATCGCTCAAGTTGTAGCCGCGCAAATCAGGCGCGACGACCGTGTAGCGGTCGCTCAAAGCTTTCAACTGATGTCGCCACGAATACCAAAACTCTGGAAAGCCATGCAGCAGCAACACAAGCCTTTCGCCCTCGCCGCGCTGCGCATAGTGCAACCGCACGCCCCCCACCTGCGCATAGCCTTGGCGAATCGAAGCATCAAGATTGATTAGCTCACTACTCATATTCGGTAAAGAAGTGATGAGTGATAAGTGATGAGTGATGAGTTAAGACATCTTTCTCTTACTCATCACTCATCACTCATTACTCATCACTAAGTTTTATATCGTCAGGCACTTCGATGTGCATCCGTAGGAGTGCGGTCGAGAATGTTTTGCCTTGCGCGTCGGTCATAAGCGAGAGCGTGCCGCCGCCGCCGAGGCTTTCATGCAGGAGAAAGTTAAGAGCGTGGAGATTTGGCAACTCGAAGCGCTCGACCTCGCCCTTGCAGATGCCTGCGAAATGCTGCTTGACGCGCTCAGCCGTCACTTCGCTGACGAGCAGCGGGTAATATTCATCGCGCAGCGCTATCAAGCCGACGTTGGCCGTGTCGCCCTTATCGCCCGAACGCGCGTGCGCTAGTTTGGTCAGTTGAACTTTCATCTACGCTAACTCCAAAGCATCTGCTGCAAAAAGCTTTCATTATCTCGGATGTGATAAGCGGCCAGCAAATCAAAGCCGATTACTCACTGTAGATTTCAATAACTTTCCCGTAGAGCTGGCTCTTATCAATCGTCGGTCGCTTCCACATTCTACTATCAAAGCTGTTCGGGCGATTATCTCCGAGCAAAAAATATTCACCCTGAGGAACAAGCAAGGGCTTAAAGTTTGAGCGGTCGGAAATGGTCGCGAAGGGTTCATGCAATAGCTGCTGGTTGATGTAAATTTTCCCGTCCTTAATCTCAACGGTGTCTCCGCCAAGAGCGATGACGCGTTCAATCCAGATTGCCGGCTCGCCGCTTTCGGTCTTTTCGTCGAGCTGGCTTTTGATGGCAACCAGTTCAAACCTCTGGGCCGTGTTGTTTGAATAATAGTCCGGCTCAATGACGACATAATTGCCCGGGCGAATCGTCGGCATCATGGATTCGGTTGGGACTCTAGCGACTTTCTTAGTGAGCGCGTAGTAGGTTCTGCGCGGACTCACGCAGCCGGAGCACAATGCCAACATCAGCGTAACGGCAAATACTTTCTGGCGCTGTTTGTCCACGCTGCTCAGCAAACTCATGCCCCTGATTAATGCTTCTGTTGATACAACCAGAGTTGATAAAATGCAACGATGACGAGCGCGTGATTAATAGTGCCGTCATTAATCAGCGCGGGCACATCCGTTAGTGGAACGAGGCGCACAACCACATACTCCGTGCCGTCAAAACGCGGCGGGCGATGATAATCAACCTCGGGCGCGAGAAAAACGTGCACGCGGTTGTTCTGTATCGCGGGGTTCGGGCGCGCCGTTCCCAAAGCAATCGTCTTCGGTGCAAGATACCCGGTCTCTTCCAACAACTCGCGGACGGCAGCGTCCTGCGCCGTCTCTCCTTTGTCAATTATCCCGCCCGGTATCTCCAACCCAACCTCGTTCGTGCCATGGCGATACTGCTCAATCATCACCACTTCATTGTTCGCAGTCAGCGGAATAATGTTTACCCAGTCGGGCGCTTCGATGCAATAAAAACTGTGTTGGCTTGCGTCGTGCGGGCTGACGCTCAAATCGCGCCTCACCTGAAAGACGCGGCAATCAACCATCTGTTCGGAAGACAAGCGCTGCCATGCTTTAGGACGCGCGGACGCGCCAGGCTGCTCCGGCTGCTCTGAGTCTATTTCTTCGCTCACGCTTCCCTAACCTCCACGCGCGGCTTGATTTCCGTCTTCGGAATAAGCGCAGGCCAATAAGCCACTATCTCTTCGACTTTCGGACGACCGCCCGCGAAGCCCGTGACGCCGGGCGGTCCTGTCAGAATCAAAGGCGCTATTTCCTTCGTGAAGCGCTCGACCATCTTCTTATCCGGCCCGCGAACGCCAATGCGCAATTGCACTTCGGCCAGGTCGCGCGGAGGCTCTCCGGCCAGAGGGCCGTGCGTGGCGTTGGCTCCGACAAACTCGGTGAGGACTTGCTCGAAGCGCAGGCCCAAACGCTCCAGCCGAGCGCGCAGGATTTTGTCAGCCGCCACAGCCTTATCGTAGGCGTCGGGCCATGAATAGACGAGCGTGCCGACGGCTTTATAGCCCGCCGAATAGCTGATGGAGACTTTCAGAAACTCCGTCGCTGGCCGACCCTTAATGCCAAAGACGCGAACGCGGTCAGGCCCGGCAGCTTCGAGTTGAATCGTCGTAAAGTCTGCCACGCAATCGGGCGTGATGTATTCGTGCGGGTCGCCCATCTCG